>JAEUQO010000111.1 GCA_016789605.1 Acidobacteriota bacterium | reverse complement strand
AGACGCAAACGTAGAATCGCAATCACGTCTTTGACCGCGTTGGGGTTTGCCTTAGCTGTAATTTTTGGTGTGTTGGCGTTAAAGCTGAATTCTGCCAACCGACAAAGTGAAGAAAGCCGTCAGCAAACCGCTAAATTGCTTTACGTGGCCGATATGAATCTGGCGCAAAATGCATTTGCCAGCGGAAGCAGCAGAGGCTATGAACTACTCAACGCTTATCTGCCAACCGAACCCAATTCTAACCTGCGAGATTTTTATTGGTATCACCTGTGGCATGAAAACCATCAGGAACTCAACACGCTCACAGGGCACGAATCCGCTGTCAGGTCAGTCGCCTTCGCGCCCGACGGCAAGACGCTCGCTTCGGCAAGCGATGACCAGACGGTCAAGCTCTGGGACGCGCGCTCAGGACAGAACCTGGCCACGCTCAAAGGGCACGAACACTTTGTCAGGTCAGTGGCCTTCGCGCCCGACGGCAAGACCCTCGCTTCGGCAAGCTTGGACAAGACGGTCAAGCTGGGGGACGCGCGCCGCGGACAGAACCTCGCCACGCTCACAGAGCACGAAAGCGTTGTCAAGTCAGTGGCCTTATCGCCCGACGGCAAGACCCTCGCTTCGGCTGGCGGCGATGAGAATAGCAAGAAAGATATTGCGATTCGGTTGTGGCGGGCGGCGACGGATGAAGACGTCGCACGGCAGCGGAACAAATAAGCCCGGCGGGCCTGCTTAACACGCTGGCCGTTGGATTGTCGCGCTGGGGGGATGATGCTATGCTCCGCGCGCTGTTTGGGTTGTGACCTGCCCACTATCGCCCCCGATCACCCACGATTGAAAGACGCGCTATGGCTTACGTTCCGGGATACGATTACGACATCTTTATCAGCTACGCCCACGTAGACAACTTGACCGCCGAAGAAGACGAAGACGGCTGGGTGGCGCAATTTCAAAAGCACCTGGAAGTACGATTGAGCATGCTGGCCGGGCGCGTCGGACTGGTCAAAATCTGGTGGGATGATCGTCTCGACGGCAGCCGCCTGTTCGACAAAACCATTCAAGACGCCATCAACGGTTCGGCGCTGTTTGTCGCGCTGACGTCCAATGGCTATCTGGCGTCGGAATATTGCCAACAGGAACTCGGCTGGTTTCATGGCAAAGCGCAACAAGAGCCGGTCGGTCTGACGCTGGGTGACCGGGCGCGCATTTTCAATCTGCTGCTGCAAAACATTCCCTACCAATCCTGGCCCGAAAAATACGGGCGCACCAGCGGCTATCCGTTTCACGACGCCGAACGCGACGACGAACTGGGCGCGCCGCACGATCCCAAGGAAAAAGCCTTCAAACAGCAATTGCGCGAATTGAGCGAAGCCATCTTTGGCACGTTGAAAACCTGCAAAGAAGTAACGGCCAGCGGCAAGGCTCCGACCAACGCTGCGCCGGGCGCCAACTCCGAACCCGCCAAAGAAAAAGAAGCTGTCGCCGCAACCGCCACGACCGGGCAGACGGTGTTTTTGGCCGATACCTCTGACGCGTTGCGCACGTTGCGCCGCCGCATCGTCAACGAATTGCAGCAACAAGGCATCACGTTGGCCGCACAGATTCCGCCGCCCTATGAAGCCGCCGCGCACGACGAAAAAGTCCGCGCTGAATTGCGGCAAACGCAACTGTCCGTGCATTTGCTGGATGCCTATCCGGGCCGCGAACTCGAAGGCGCGCCGGAAAAAGCCTACCCACAACGACAGGCTGAACTGGCCATCGAATCGGCGCAACCGCAGATGATCTGGTTGCCGCAAGGGCTGGATTTGGCCACGGTCGAAGACGAAGCCTATCGCTCGTTTCTGACCGGACTCGAAAGCGGTCAGCGCGGTCAGGCCAGCTATCGCGTGATTCGCGAAACGCCCAGCGCCATCACACGCGAAATCGTCGCGCAGCTTGCCCAGCTCAACCAAAGCGCGACCGACGACGACACGTTTTCGGCGGCGTTGCTCGACACGCACCTGAAAGATCAGTTGCACGCGCTGGAACTGAGCAAATACCTGCTCGAACGCAACGTCACGCCGTACGTCAATCCTGAAGCCGACGATCCCAGCAAAAACATTCGCGTGTTGGAAGAACGTCTGAAACAGGTCAGCCGCTTGATCGTCGTGTTTGGCAACGTCGCCGAAGAATGGGTGCGCGCACGGTTGAGCGAAGCCGTCAAAATCGCTTTGACCGAAAATTATCCGCTCAAAGCGCTGGGCGTGTATTTCGCGCCGCCGCGCCAAAAAGGCAGCGTCAAATTCAGTCTGGGGTTGTTGCCGATTCACCAGTTCGACAGCCAGGATTTGAACAATCCGCAATCGCTGGCGCCGCTGTTAGGAGAAGCATAAACGATGAACACCGGCCAGTTGCTTTCTCTCGACACAGCCAACACCCAAGGCGTTCCCAGCAATCCCTTTGTCGGTTTGCGCCCTTTCGACACGCACGAATCGCTGCTCTATTTCGGACGCCGCGAACAAACCATCGAGCTGCTGCAAAAACTTCATACGACGCGCTTTCTGGCAGTCGTCGGCAGTTCGGGTTGCGGCAAATCTTCGCTCATCCGCGCGGGACTGATTCCCAAACTCAAAGCCGGGTTTCTGGTCGCTGACCGCGACGAATGGCGCGTGGCCGTGATGCGTCCGGGCGAAGCGCCGCTGGCCAATCTGGCGGAAGCCGTCATCGCATCCATCGCCGGGCGCGCCGCCAGCGAAGCCGAACGCAAAGCGCTGCTCGCCAAAATGAGCGAAGCCGGCGCGCGCGCGATACTTGAACAGCTTGCGCCCGCGCTGGCTGACTCCGACGTCAATTTGTTGTTGCTGGTTGATCAGTTTGAAGAGCTGTTTCGGTTTGCGCTGTCCAGCCAAAGCCAGCGGCAACGCGAAGAAGCGGCGGATTTTGTCGCCACGATGTTGCGACTGAGCGAACAGCAGGAACTGCCGATTTATGTCGTGCTGACCATGCGTTCAGATTTCATCGGCGAATGCGACAACTTTTACGGTTTGCCCGAAGCCTTGAACCGCAGTCTGTATCTGGTGCCCAAACTGACGCGCCAGCAACGTCAGCAAGCCATCGAAGGCCCTTTGCGGTTGTTTGGCGCAAACATCACCCAGCGGTTGCTGGATCGTGTGCTCAACGATGTCGGCGAACAGGACGACCAGTTGCCCGTCTTGCAACACGCGCTGATGCGCACCTGGGAACACTGGCGAAAAAGCCAGGCCCCGGCGTTAGACCTGCCGCATTACGAAGCCATCGGCACGATTCACCAGGCGCTTTCGCTGGACGCTGATCAAGCCATCACCGGCGGGCAACGCATTCCCGCCATCAGCCTGCCGTCCGAAGACGCGTTGGTTGACATCGGCGTCGAAAGCGTTTCGCCCGAAGATTTGCGTCTGGCAACGCGCGTGTTTCAGACCTTGACCGAAACCGACGACCGAGGCCGCCGCATTCGCCGCCCGGCGCGTTTGACCGAATTGCAGGCCGTCACGCAAGCCAGTCGCGCAAAAATCATGGACCTGGTCGAACGCTTTCGCGGACACGGACGCTCGTTTTTGAATTTGTACGGTGATCCGGCGGGCGATCCGTTGCTGGATATTTCGCACGAAAGCCTGATCCGGCAATGGAAGCTGCTGGGGCTGTGGATGAATCAGGAGGCGCGTTGGCGCAGGATTTATTTGCGCATTGCCGATACGGCCAAACGCTACCAAAACAAGGAAGCCTCGCTGTTGAAAGACCCTGATCTGGCCTTGGCGCTGAAATGGCGCAAGGGCGCGC
>JAEUQO010000104.1 GCA_016789605.1 Acidobacteriota bacterium | reverse complement strand
TAATCAGGGGATGAAGCCTACGACCTTCACCATCACCTGGAATCCAGGCCAGCCTCACAGTTGCCGACTATTCATCAACCGCCACGCTATTTGGCCGCCATCTGGTTAACGACGAGACTGGCACATCACTGTTTTTCATTTGTCTGCAATCCAGCGCGAAACGCACTCAGACGCTTCTTTCTGGTTGTCATTGCTGCCTTCACTGAGTAAGGGAGAATCGGCGCGTAAAAGTGTTCATGGCTGGAAAATTTTTCTGGCAGGCGATTTTGCGTCGCAGCGCTTGATGCAGAAGGCACAACCCGGCAGTGAGAAACAAGTGGGAAAAAGTGACGAGGAAGGCTGGATTCAACCAGACAGAAAGACAGGCAGGAGAAAAATAACTCTCGTTATTGTCATAGTTATTTTCCCCCTGCTCCCTTTCAGCCTGCTCAAAAAGGCTGTCTCTATGAATTTGAACGACAGAGATAGTTCGTAAAGCAGCTTCGATTATTGTGGGTCGCCCAGGTCAAACGCGTCGCTAACGCGCAATCTTACACGAAAGCTACCGATGTTATTTTGCCAGTGGCCGTTGTCATTCACTGCCAGGTAAAGACGGCCTTCTCCCGGGCTGGTTTTGTCCAAGCGTCGGCCAACCAAAAAGCGCGGCCCGGCGGCACCAACTTTGCCGACAAGCGCGCCAAAAGGAAATCCATCCACCAGATTCGTCTTGTAATTCGGTCCTGGCACTTTCAAACCATCTGGATCAGAAGCCCAGCCGTCTATGCCAAAAGAAAGCCGCACAAAACCATCGGCTACGACTTCAACACGAGATTTGGGGCCGAGAACGACGCCCGTGTCGAGAAACTCGATCTGCGTGCAGTGGCGCAAGGCATGCAGCTCAAACGTTTTCTCGATTCTGGTTTGTCGCACGGCAAGCGAACGAATCGCGGCCAGCGGCAATTTCGTCTCAGAACCGTCGGCCAAACGCAATGAAAGCGTGTCGGCACTGACACGGCCACGCAATGCCTCTCCGTTTTTGAGCCGGATGAAATCAAGCGAGCGACCTGCTGCGTCGGCATAACCGGGAATCAACCGGCCAAAAAGACGATATAACGCGTCTGGCTCGCGCAAATCACGATCCTTATAGGTGTTCAGCACGGGCGTCAGCGCGGGCAAACCGATGTCGGTCAATTCCGCGACTGCGGCTTCGCGCGCGGGGCGATTTGTTCCCTGCACCGCGGCAATGCCCGCTGAAATGCGCGCGGCTTCGTCCGCACTCGCGTCACCAGCAAGCTGCACAGAAAGCAACGTTTCGCCGTTTACAGCGCGCGCAACAGCCCCATCTATTTTGAAACTGCCCGCAGCCAGATTGCCTTCGACCACTTTGCCTGCGCGAGTCAGCACACGAACGACACGACCGGTAATGGATTTTTGAGCCTGCACAATACCAGCGGAAAACAAACCGCTAACAAAAACCCCAAGAATGACGAGGCGCGCCTGACGAGAGGCGATGAGAGAACGAAGCATGGGAACCTTCCTTATGGTTGTTCGATCAAAGTTGTTGTCTGGTAGTGTTTTGGGATTGCAGTGCAAACGGACCTGTCACGATTCCGCCGCACGATAGCATAGCCGCGCGCTTTCAGCCGTTGCGTCAGGAACAAATCTGCAACGATTGAGAGCCTTAACCTGAAGCGGCAGACACAGAAGGTCATACGCGCGCCGAACCTGCGTTTCAAAGCAAAAGGCCAGAGCGAGATGCTCTGGCCTTTTGCTTTGAACTTCAGCCCGGCGAGAAATCCTGCCGGGGAAAACTGGTTTGGCCTTTACCTTCGTGTGTGTTTCGGAAGGCGGCAGCGCAATCCAATTACGCCGCCGCCTCACTCATGCGCACGAGGCGGTTTGCCAACCAATCCCTAGCACGTCGGGACAAACACCGGAATCACAATCGTCGCCTTGTCAGTCAAGGTGAGTTTGTGCAGGTTATGGCCCTGGTTGAACGCGCTCGGGCTGCTGCCCGCGTTGGCATTGAAGTTAATGACGGAGCCGAACAGCGCCTTGTCGGAGCCGCGCGCGTCATCCACACCCCAGAACTTCAGCCAGCCGCTGCGACCCGCCGGAATCACGCGATTGAACGGCGTGAAGGTACGCGGGAAGGTGTTGTCGAGCACCTTGCGGTATTGGCACAAGCCCTGGTTGGCGGTGAAGCTGAAGGCGTTTTCGGCGTCGTCATACAACAAGCCGGTAATGCCACCCAGCAATGCACCGCTGAGCGTAAAGTCGCCGCCGACACGGTTGACGATGAGCATCGTCGAGTTGCCGTCGTTCGGGCTGGCGATGTTGTCAATGCCGACCACGCGCGCCAGACGGTTGTAATTGCTGCCGTCGAAGCGCAGGGTCGTGGTTGTCACGTTCGGGTTGGTGCCGCCCGGGAACATCATCGAAGCCGCCACCGCGTCTGCGGCCAGGTTCGCCTGATGTCCGGAAGCGAATTTCACGAACTCGTCGCCGATCAATTCATTGAACGTCGTCGGCAAGCCGTTGTTTTGATCCACCGCGACCGCGACCAAGTAACCCGTGTTACCCGGATCGAAGTCAGACGCCAGGAAGCTGGCCGTCTGGTTCGGCGTCAAGCAGAGGAACGCATCGAGAATCGAGCACGACGTGCCGTCCACCGCGAACAAGTGAACGATCGCTTTTTCGGTCGGCGACGTGTTGGTGATGCTGATGCGCGTATTCTGCGTGTTGGTGTTGACCGCATCCGAAGTGTAGATCGGATAGAAGAGCACGGAGCCTTCTTTCTGATCGCTGACTTCAGACAAGGCCGGGAACGCCACGCCCGGATTGAAGGCCGGCGGCACGATATAGGTGTTGACCGACGACGTGTTGTTCGACAGGTTCGGATCCGGCAGGCAGTTGCCCGTCGTAATCGTCGCCGTGTTGGTCACGGTAATCGTCGGATGTTTGATCGGCACTTTCGCGCGAATGACGATTGTGCCACTGGTCGGACGCGGATTCGGGCCGCACTGATTGGCCGCTCCCAGCACACCAATGTTGGCCACCACGGTTTGCACACCATCGGTGGTCGTGATGTTAAAGGTCGTGCCCGGCACGGTCGAAGTCGGCGTACCCACCACCGTAAAGCCTTTCGGCAACACGTCTGTGATCAGTGTGCCCGCCGAATTGGAAGGCCCAGCGTTCGAGAACGTGATGGTGTAGGTAATGATCGAATCATTGCCCGTCGTGCTGTAAATCGCCTGAGACGGACCAGATTTCTGGATGCTCAGATCAGATTCCGCCTGGACGGTCGTGATTGCGGTCGCCGCGTTGTTGGTGCTCACCGGATCCGGCGTATCGGACGTTGCCGTCGCGACGTTGGTCAGGTTTGGTTCGCACATCTTCTTGCCTGTCGGCAGGAAGTTCTGTTCGTAATCCGCGCAAACGCGCACCACGATCACCAGCGTGCGAGTCACGCCTGGCGCGGTCAAACCAGCCCAGGTCGCTTTGACCGTACCATTGGCGCCAACCGCCGGCGTCGTCAGAGTGCTTGAGCCCGGCGCGCTTGCGCTGAGGAAGACCGTGCCCGCGGGCAGCGGATCACTGATCATAAAGTTCAGCGCAGCGGAAGGCCCGTTGTTGGTGGCATTGATCGTATAGGTCAACGTGTTGCCCGCCTTGACCGGGTCTGGTTCGTCGGTCTTGGTGGCTGACAGGTCGGCCCGGAAGATCACGTTGACGGTATCGCACACGTTGGTGCTGTTGGCCGTCACCGGGTCATTGGACATGGACGTCGCTGACACACAGTTTTGGTATTGCGTCGGCGTCGGTTGCGGCGTCAAGGCCGACTGGCGAACCGTAAACCTGAAGGTCACAGTGCCTGACGGATTGACGGTGTTGTCCGGTTTCTTGTTCGGCGGCAATTCAGGCGCTGAACAAGTGATGGTGGTCTGCGACGCGCGCGGATCGAGCGCCGCATCCGGCGCGGGCACGCAGGTGAAGGCCGGCGCGCCATTGCCGTCTGGCGTTTGGACGATTTCGATATTCTTCAGCGCCTGGAAGGCAGGAAGCGTATCGGTCATCGTCACCATCTGGGCGGCGCTGGGGCCGTTGTTCGTCAACGTCACCGTGTAGACGAAGTCCGTACCGGCGATGACCGGATCGGGCGTGTGCGTCTTGGTCAGGGCCAAATCCGACGTCGGAGCCACCGGGGTGGTCAACGTGGCAGTGCCGGATACCGGACGGTTGAAGTTGTTGAGTGTGGCATCCACGGTCGCCGTATTGACCAGGCTGGCTTTGGTCGCCGGGTCAATGAAGACCGTGATGTCAATCGCCGCCACGTTGTTTGGCGCGTTGGCCGACAGCAACGGAGCGGTACAAACCAACGAACCGCCATTGGTTTGCGGGTTGTTTTGCGGGCTGACGCCAGTCGGCGCAGCGCAGGTGAACGTCGCGCCCGAAGGCAGCACCGGCGTCACCGAAATGTATTTCGCGCCCAACACGCGGCCCGGAGGCGTTTCCAGCCCCGAAGGCAACACATCAGTCAACCGGATGTTCGACACATCCGACGGACCGTTGTTGGTCACCGTCACGCGATAGGTCAGATACGTGCCCGGCAAAACCGCCGTGCCCGTGGTTGCCGTGCCATTCGGAGCCGTCGCCGGGCCGATCGGACCGGTTTGGTTCGGATTGCTGGCAGCCGTGACCGCGGACTGGACGACCTTCGTCACAGACAGGTTGGAAGAAGCCACCACCACCGTTTGCGTCGGCAGCGAGGTGTTGTTGCCCGTGTTCGGATCGGCAGTGCCCGGGTTCGAGCCATTCGGCGCAGACGTGATGTTCGCGCCATTGGCCACGATGGTGCCGCCCTGAACGGATTCGTTCACCTTCACGAAGAAAGTCAACGTGCCCTGATAGCCAGCCGGCAAAACGCCGTCGGCATACGGACCAGGAGCGCCCACGCCAGTGTTGCCTTTCGGCGTGCACTGAATTTGTGCGCTGCCCGGAGCACCGCTCACCACGCATTCGAGCGAGATGTTCGGGCCGTTCGGCGCAATCGTATCCGTGGCTTGGATCGTGAATGTAAACGGAAGCGCCGGAGGTTGCGCCGCAGGCACAAAGACGCCGCCGGTTGCCAAAGCACCGACAAAGGCCGTGTTGCCCGGCACAACATCCGTCAAACGAACGTTGACCGCGTCAGACGGACCGGCATTGCCAAACGGCACGTCAAAGCGAATGTAACCACCCGCGTTGACTGCGCCCACGGGCACGTTCGGTCCGGGAACCGGCAAGGGCACCGGAGCCAGCGGGCCAGCGCCGTCAGGATCAATCACGGCAGTCGCCGTCTTGGCCACGCCCAGATCCGCCAAGGTGCGGACGATGGTCGCGTCGCAAGATTCGTTATTGCCGCTGGCCGGCACCGTCACGACGTTGGCATCATTGTGATGACCGCCGCCGATCGGGTCATTTTCCGGCGTCGCGCCGGTATTGCGCACCGTTACCTGAGCGCAATTGACCAGGTTCGAGCCTTCGGCCAGGTTGGAATCGAGGTCAACCTTGATGATGATCTCGATGTTTGCGCCCACCGGGAAATCGCCCGCCGCGCCTGCCGCATTCAGACAGGTCACTTTGCGCGTGCCCGCGTCATAGGTGCAGGTGAATCCGCCCGGGCCGCCGGGGCTGACGAACGGATTGTTCGGAATGTTGGCCAGCTAGGTGCCTTGCGGCAACGTGTCCATGATCATGATCGAACCCGGAGTCGGGTCGCCATTCACATCGCTCGGGCCTTTGTTGCTGACGATCAAACGATAGTCAATGCGCGCACCGGCCACGCCCGAATCTGGCGCTTCTTTCTTGATCGCCATATCGGATTCGTGACGCACTGTGGTGGTGGTTTGCGCCGCTGTGTTGTTGGTGACCAACGCGCCATTGGCGCCGTTGCTGTCAAGCCACGTCACGTTCACCGTGTTAGTCAGCACCGTGTTTGCCGGGACGTTGGAATTGACCTTGGCCACGATGGTCAGGTTCGCCGAGGCGTTTGCTGGCAAGGTCAGATTGGCGCTCGCGGGCTGTCCGCAAGTCACCGTATTGCCCGTGTGCGTGCAGGCATTCGCCGGTTGGAAAATGCCCGTGCCGCTGTAGGACACAAACGTCGTGCCCGCTGGCAGCACATCGCTCAACCGCACGTCCAGCGCATCGGAAGGACCGGCATTGTTGACCGTGATGGTGTAAGTCAGGTTGGTTCCTGCCACCACCGGATCGGGCTGATCGCTCTTGGTCACCGTAACCGCCGCATCCGTCGTCACCGTCGTATTGATCGGACCGACCGAATTGTTGGTCGTTACCGGATCGCTCGTCGTCGCCGACACGGTGGCGTTGTTTGCCAACACCGTACCATTGGCAACCGTCGCGGCAACTTTACCGACAATGGTGATCACCGAGGTGTTGCTGCCCGAGCGCGGTGGAATGATGTTCGGATCATTGGCAATCAACGTCGCGGCTTTACAGCTCACCACGCCTGCGTTGCCGTTGTCAGGCGCACAGGTAAATTGATTGTTTGTGCTCGAAGCGGAAACGAAACTGACGTTGGCAGGCAGGGTGTCTTTCACCACCACATTCTGCGCGTCGGAAACGCCGTTGTTCGTCACCGTGATTTGGTAGGTGATGTTGGCTCCCGCATTCACCGTCGCCGGGCCCGTCTTGTTGATGGACAGATTGGCTTCCGTGCGGACGCGGTTTTGCGTTTCATTCGAGGTATTGTTGCCGCCATTCGGATCCGGCGTCGCGGGTGCGTTGCCGATGCCTTCCGAATTGATGGTGGCCGTGTTCTTGATTGCCGTTCCTTCAGCCACATTCGCCAGCACACGCGTGCGGAACGTAATGGTGCCGTTGGCGCCCGCCGGAAGCGTGCCACCGCCGGTCGGGGTGCAATCGAGTTGTGTGGGCAGCGGTGACACCGTACAAGTCAAGGCAGGGCCAGCCGCTGGCGTAACGACGATAGAGCCTGCCACAAACTGCACATTGGCTGGCACGACGTCACGGATATGAACGTTAACCGCGTCTCCCTGACCGTTGTTGCGATAGGTCAACGCGTAGAAGATTTCGCCCTGGCCGGTCACAATCGGAACCGGCAGTGATGGCGGAGCGGCGGAAATCGCGCCCCCGGCTGTGACCTGAGCGTCAAACGCCGATCCGGCCAGCGTGTAAGACGCTTTTTGAATCGAGAGGTCTGCACTCGGCCCAATCGGCGTGCGGACGGTCGAGGTGTTGTTCGCCGTGTTGGTTTCCAGCACGTCAGAGGCGGCTGCCGGTGGGGGTTGGTTAACCGTCGCCGTGTTCACCACGAAAGCGCCCGGCTGACCGTTGTTAAAGTTGGCGTTGACCGTGACCGTAAACAAGATGGTCAGGCTCGCGCCCGCAGGCAAGGCCGCGTTGGTGGTACACGGGAAAGTCGTCCCACCATTGCAATCAAAACCTGGTGCGACCAGTTGCGTGCCCGCTTTGAGCGTGGTGCCCACCGGCGGGAAGGTCGTGTCACGCACGAGAACTTCACCGGCAGACAAATCGCTCGGGCCGATGTTTTTCACGCGGATCGTGTAATTGATGTCTTGTCCAGCCAGCACCGCATCCGGCGAATCATTTTTGGTGATTTCCAGATCAGAACAATGCCGCACGTTGGTGCTGACGGTATTGGAATTGACCGGGAACACCGTGCCCACCGGCGCAGAAACGTAGTTGGTAATGCTCGCCGTGTTCGGCAACGCACCTGTCGGAGCGCTCGAAGCGAGTTTGACCGTAATGCTCAGCGTGTGAGTATTGTCAGGGTTGCCCGACAAATCTGCTCCTGAGCAAGTCACCGCACCCGGCGTAGCGCCATTGTGCGCGCACTTGCCAACCAGATCGTTGGTCGCGCTCAACGACACAAAGGTCGTGTTGGGCGGCAACGTATCCGTGATCGCAGTGTTGAGCGCGTCGCTGTTGGAATTGTTTCTCACCGTCACGGTGTAGGTGAAAGTGTCACCCGCACAAACTTCCGACGGACCAGCTTTGGTAATGGAAAGATTGGCAGTGTTTTCAATTGTCACACCGGCCGAAGCGCTGTTGTTGTTTGCGTTCGGGTCCGGCGTAGACGACGTCACCGAGGCCGTATTCGTGCGCACCCCGTCAACGACTCCCGGCGCAACGTTGACTGTAAGAATAAATGTCGCTGTCGCCCCAGCAGCCATATCCGGATTGGAGCAGGTCACGGTGCCATTCTGATTCACGCCTGGCGCTGTACAACTGAATCCGGAATTGTTTGGCGAGATGTTCACTTGCCCGGATCCCATACGAATGCTCGCCGGCAAGGGGTCCGTAACCACAACATTTTTGGCGTTGCTCGGTCCCGGGTTCGTTACCGTCAGGGTATACGAAAATGCGGCACCGCCAGCCACCGGCGTTGCATTGCTGGTAGTTTTGGTAATAGACAGGTCCGCGCTGGTGGTAATTGGCGTTTGCGTCGGCACCTGCACGTTATTGGCGGTATTCGGATCAATAGTCGTCAGGTGGCTATTAAAGAAAGTTCGCGAAACAATGCGCGCCGAATTGGTCACGATCTGACCAGGAACGGCATCGGCAGGAACCCGTACGCGATATCGAATGAGACCGCTAAATTCCAACGGCAACACACGAGGGGCCCAGCCAGGGCTGAGGGCAGTGTTATCGCCAGGAATGCACTGAATCAGGTTCCCTTCGGCGGGGAAAACATTACAAGGCATGGTGAAGGTGGGATACGCAACCCCATCCACAGTCACGGTCCCCCCAATCAACGTCGGCCCTGCCACCAAAATCGTATTGTTCGGCAGGTTGTCTTCCATTGCGACGTTAATTGCATCATTCGGACCGGTGCTGCCAACGTAGATTTCGTAGGTAATATCACCAGGCCCTTCTGGCAATGCCAGATTGGCGACCGAAGCGCCGCCCGCCAACACGGACGATTTCGAGGCAGTCTTGTTCAACACCAGATCTGACACACCCGTTGTGGTGTGCGTGGTCGTGTTAGAAAACGCCTGCTCGTCAGGGTTGGGACCTTCGTGAATATAGGTCGCTGTGTTCGTCAGACTCTGATTGAAGGGCGCGTTAATGTTGACCTGCACACGATACTGGAAGCGGAAAAACTCGAAATCGCCGAAATCGCCGCCGTTTCCATTGTTACAGCTCACTGTTGCGCCAACCGGAGCGCAGGTCCAGAGAACACCGTCGTCCGGCTGATGAAGAATTTGTATCGACCCGGGCACCAATGAGGTGTTCGCAGGGATCTGACCAATAGCGCGGGAGGTTTCCCCCGGTCCATTGTTGTCACTCGAGTCATCATTCGTGGCTGTCACAACGTAGGTGATAAATTGCCCACGCGCCATCGGCGTGCCATCTGGCGGACTGGATTGTAAATCAACCAACGCCCGCGCAGCGGTGGCAGCGGTGGACGTGGTTGTCGCCACTGAAGCAGCCGATAGTTCACTGACCGGCACAGCCGAAGCCGTATTGCTCAAGCGCGTTTTCACCGCACGCCGAATCGGTGTCGGCGCCAGCGATAAGATTTTCTCTGCAGTCGGACTTGCGTTGACGCGCGCCGCCAGAGCCTGGCGCGCAGAAGCCACTGGTTGTAGTGGTGCGAACGCAAATCCCAGCCCTGCCAACACGAGCATTGCAACTGACAACCAAATCAGCCGCGCACGTGTGAGGTGCAGTTTGTGTGTAGTTCGCATCGGATTTCTCCTAGGTTAATCGGTTAAAGGGGACAAGGCGTTGGCCTTATTCAGTTGTGGACAACCCAAATCTTCTTGTTTGAGTTTTGTCTGTCGCGCTGCCGGATACCAACAGGCAGCGTCGCAGGTTCGGGTAAGGTGTCCTGTGGATGCTTGTGTCTGTCTGTGCAGACTAAGGAACGTGCAACGCGGGGCAATATCAGATGTATCAGCACTGTAAAAACAGTAACCGCTGTAAAAAGAAGGATTTGAAATAGTGTTACGGGTTGGGCCGTGGGGAAATAAGGTATCGCTGTAAGACGGCTTGCGCAGCGCCAAGGACGCAGTCTTTTGATAGGTAACTGATCGTGTGTGTGTAATGTAGTGTAAGTGTTGCATTCAACCTCTTCGGCAACTCAAGTCTAGCAACTACTTTAAAGAGCCAGTCCCACGCAAAAGCTGAAGAACAATAAATGCTCGGTAGAGTAAAGGGTTCTTTTAGCCAGATAGAAACCCGATATCTCAACTCCCCGCGCTGGAGCCGAAGATCAAGTTGATCTGTTTGAGGCGTATTTACATCAGCTTCAACACTAGAAACTCGGAGCATTTGGTGAGGCTTTTGCCTTCTGTATTGGGATGCGCTCCGATCGGTTCCATTATCTGTGACTACCTAGCTGTTAGAGCGAGCGAATCATCGTGCTGAGAGTCTGGTAGGCAAACAGCACTTCCTGCATAACTCTACGGAGTCCCAGTGTTGGAAGCTATAAGATATTTCTCGCAGACATGCTGATGCCGGTCAGCAATCCGCCGTAAATTGGGATTTAGACTTCATCTATCGCTTGATGAATCTTTAATTGAAAGCCGCAGGATAATTGAGCCAACTTCAGTACGTCATGAGGTAAGCAAGCTCAATTACGGCGCGGAGTATACAGAAACGGTTAGAGCATTGCAAGACATTCACCTGACAGCCAACCGTATGCCAGCAATTCACACAATCAGGCGGTAAATTTAACAAAATCGCGACGCCAATCTCGAAGTGCCGGGAAGGTTTCGCGCCATTTTAACAGTGGAGCCAAGTCAATTTGCGCGGCGATCCAGCCTTCCTCATTACCTGCATCAGCCAGAAGCTGACCGTGAGGATCAAACAATACGCTGCGCCCGGAGTGATATAACTTCGGATCGTGTCCGCAACGGTTGACGCCCAAAACATACGCCAGGTTCTCAATCGCACGCGCTTTGAGCAAAGTCAGCCAATGGTCTTCGCGCATCACAGGCCAGTTGGCGATCACCGTAATCAGTTGCGCCCCTTGTGTAGTGGCCGTGCGAAAAATTTCCGGAAAGCGCAGGTCATAACAGATAAACGGCGCAACCGTGAATTCCTGACAGGAAAACACCTGCGTGCTCTCTCCCGCCACGTAGTGTTCGGCTTCGCCCGCCAGACTGAATGGGTGCAATTTGCAATAACGCGCGACTTCCCTGCCCTCTGGCGAATAGGTCACGCTTTCGTTACGTCCGCGTCCGGTTTTGTCCAGCGTGACGACACCGCCCATCAGGTAGATTTGATGATCAACGGCCAATTGCGCGAGAAAGTCTTGCGAGGTGCGCGCCTCGTCGTGCACTGCCGCGACATCCATGCTGAACCCTGTCGCAAACATTTCCGGCAACACAACCAACGCCCCTGGAGCAGGCTTGGCCTTTTCCAGCAAGTTGACGACCTTGGCGTGGTTGGCCGCTTTATCTTCCCAGACGATATCGAGTTGCAAACCGATGATCTGCATATGTCTCAAGCTCCTAAAATGGTTTTGATGCCGTGAACAAGTCGCCCCATGCCTTCGGCGACAGTTTCCGGTTGCAGCGCACCGTAAGCCACGCGCAGATAGCAACCCTGCGTCATGCCAAAAGCGCTGCCAGGAATGGCGGCCACGCGATGCTCTTTGACCAACCGCTCAACCAGCGCCAGCGGAGCAAGCGCTGTGTGCAATTTCAAAAAGAAATAAAACGCGCCATCAGCAGGCGGCGTCACGCAGTAAGCATCCAGTTGCGCCAATTCGCGCTGCACCAATTTGCGCACATCAGCCAACTGTCGCACCTGGTTGCGACAATATTCCGCGCCAACTTGCATCGCGCCGACGGCGGCAAACTGTGACACCACGGACGGACAAATCAAAATGGTGTCTTGAATCTTGTTCACCGCGTCAAACAAGTGCTCAGGAATCACCATAAAGCCGATGCGCCAACTGGCAAAGCCGTACGCTTTTGACAGTGAATAGAGCGAGATCGTGTGTTTGTTGCTGTCAGGAAGCGAGCCCGGCGAAAAATGACGCGCCGGGTCATACGTGAAATATTCGTAGGCTTCGTCGCTGATGTGATAAATGCCGCGCACGCGGCAAAGCTCGTTCACTTCACGTAGCGAAGTTTCGGCATAAACCGCGCCAGTCGGATTGTTCGGCGAAATCGTCACCACGGCGCGCGTGCGGTCAGTTATCGCCGCAGCAATTAGTTTCAGTTGCAGTTGGTAATTTTCGTCGGTCGGCACGAGCACGGCACGGCAATTGGCCATCGTAATTGCCATCTCGTGATTGAAGTAATAGGGCACATTCAAAATCACTTCATCACCGACGTCTGCAATCGCCAGCAAGGCATTGATGAAGGCCATATTACCGCCCGCCGTGACGACAATGCGGCTGCCGTTGTTGACGTCAATCCCATTTTCCTGCCGCAGCTTTTGTTCAATCTCTTTGAGCAGCGCCGGAATGCCATAGACCGCTTGATATTTGTGCAAAACGGGATCGCCGAGCATGACGCCGATCTGTTCAAAGGCCGCAGGCGGCGGCGGATATGACACCACCCCCTGGCCCAGGGAAATCGTGCCCGGATGTTGGCGAATCAATTCACCGACGACGGGAATGATCGGAGTTTGCACCTGTTGCAAACGAAAGGATTGTTGGAGCATTTCGCGTAGTTCTTCCTCAAAGTTTGGTGAGCGCCAGACGACCAAAATCGCTGAGCTCGCCCGGCGCCACCACGTGCGCCAGACGATCATAATCGGTCGGCTCACGATTGACGATGACCAGCCTGGCACCGTGCTTCAGCGCAAGATTCGGCAATTCGGCTGCCGGATAGACAACCAACGAAGAGCCCGTCACCAACAGCAAATCGCATTGTTCGACGGCGTTCACCGCGCTTTCCCAGACGGCGAACGGTAACAAGTCGCCGAACAACACAACATCCGGTTTGATCGGTGCATTACACCGGGCGCAACGCGGCAACCGGATTTCGCCACGTTCGATCTGTTCATAAAACGCCGCCATCTGGTATGAAGCGCGGCAATCCAGACAATGCCCGGTGCGAAAGCTGCCGTGAATTTCGTAAACCGCGCGCGAGCCCGCCGCCTGATGCAATCCATCAATATTTTGGGTGATGACGGCGGTTAACTTGCCTTGCGTTTCGAGCCGCGCCAGCAATTGATGTGCGGCGGTCGGTTGCGCCCGATGCAAATTCGGCATCAGTTGCAGCGACGCCTGATAAAAACCTGCCGGATCGTGGCGAAAGCCGCGCGCCGACATCAGTTCCATCAGGCGATCGTCTTCCCACAATCCACCTCGGCTGCGAAAGTCTGGAATGCCTGCGTCGGTGCTGATGCCCGCGCCAGAAAACGCCACAATGCGCGTCGCCGATTGCAATGCAGCGATTGCCTGTTCGATAGCTTGTGCGACGGTATTGGTCATAAGGCGGGCGATTGTAGCGCAAGCGTCTTCATTGCGTCACCGCCACCACGCTGTCATGGGCGATAACAAACAATCGGTCTTTTGTCGTGGGCGTCACCGTGAATGCGCCCGTGAACGTGCCAAACGCGGGCAAAACGCCGTACGTTTCGCGCAACCAGAAACACGCCAACCGCTCTTTCTGTTTTCCCAAACCAACCAAACGTACTGCCGGATGCAGATGCCCCGCCAACGCATATCCGTACGGCGACGCCGCCGGATGATGCTGAAAGACAAACGGCGTTTCGGGTAACTGTTCGCCAGCGTCTTCGATTTGCCAGACAGCGGGCAACGCGCCGCTGCGCGCATCATGATTTCCCGTCACCAGCAACATCGAACACTGCTGATGTTGCGCACGCCACGCGGCGACGGCGTCAACCGTCACGGCGTCCAGCCCTTTGCGCGCGTGCACCAAATCTCCCAGGAAAATTAAACGCTCTGCCGAAGTTCGCTGCAGCGCCTGACTGAGCGTGGCCAGCGTTTCAGCCGTGGCAGCGGGAATCGGAATGCCCGCCGCGCGAAAGGTCGTGTCTTTGCCCAGATGCGCATCCGCAACCAGCAGCGTGCCGGTGCGCGGCCAGAACAGCGCACGTTCGGGCAACAGCCATACCTGTTCACCTTGCAATTCGATGGTCAGCTCGTTCATCGGCGACGCTCCCTGGCGGCTTCTTTTTCCAGCGCCAATTGCATCTTGCGTACGCGGTCGGCCAGTTTTTCAGAGCTGAGTTTGTCGCGTAAACGATCCACCAGCAGCGGAAAGGCGAAGGGCGTCGGTTGAGAAATATCGCAAATGACGATGCGACCTTGTTGCAATCGCGCCATTGTCGCGCGCAGCCGATGTTGATCAAGCTGGCGTTCCAGCACTTCGCGTTGTGCCTGTTTGAGCAACAAATGATCGGGCGCAAAACGGGCAAACACGTCGTAAAGCAAGCCACTCGACGCCTGCAATTGTTTGGCCGTCTTGCCCTGCCCCGGATAACCGGGAAACACCAAACCGGCAATGCGCGCAATTTCGCGAAACTGCCGCCGGGCCAGTTCAATCGCGTTCAAACTGGCGGCAATGTCTTCGGCCAGTTGTTCGGGCCGCAATAAAGTCCGCACAACCTCTTCGTCAAAGCGAATCGTCAGCGGATCCGGCGAAAGCAGCTCAAACCCGTAATCATTGATCGCAATCGTAAAAGTGATCGGTTGCAACCGCGACAGCCGCAACGCTAACAACGACGACAAACCTTCGTTGGCCAATCGTCCGGCGAACGGATAAACAAACAAATGGTGACCTTCGCGCGAAACCAGTTTTTCGATTAACAAGGCATCGTGCGACGGCAAACGCGACCAGCGCGCTTGCAATTCAAGCAGCGGCGCCACAGCGCGCAGTTCCGGTTCGGCAAAACGATCTAGCGGTTCGGCCAGCACTTCGGTGACGGCTTCGGCCAATTCCGACGAAAGCGGAATGCGTCCGCCAAACCAGCGCGGCAGCGCGCCGGTGGAATCTTTCGCGCGCCGAACTTGCACGGTCATGTCACGCAAGCGTACGAATTCAAGCACGCGCCCGGCAAAAATGAAGGTGTCGCCTTTTTTCAGACGCGCGACAAAATTCTCTTCGACCGTGCCGAGCAATTCGCCGTTGAGATATTTCACCAGCAACGCGGCGTCGCTGGTGATCGTGCCGATCATCAACCGATGACGTTTGGCCAGCGCCGGACTCGCAACACGATACCAACCGTCTGTCAGCACCAACCGCCGGTATTGCTCATACGCCTGCAACGCCTGCCCGCCGGTGGTCAAAAATTCCAGCGTCCAGCGCCACTCATCGTCCGTCAGATCGTGATAGGAATAAGTCGAGCGCACTTCCGCCCACATCGCCTCTGGGTCAAAGCCAGTGCCTGCGCCGACCGTGACCAGATGTTGCGCCAGCAAATCCAGCGGCTTGTGATACGGCACACGCGCTTCGATGTAAGGACTGATGTCGCCTGCGCTTTCGCTCAGGCTTTTCCTCATCGCACGCCGCGCGGCAGCAAATTCGATCAATTCAAACGAGTGGGTCGGCGCACAAAGCAAGCGGCTGGTTGCGCCCGGCTGATGTCCGCTGCGACCGGCGCGTTGCAACATACGCGCGACGCCTTTGGCGCTGCCGATCTGAATGATTTGTTCAACCGGCGAAAAATCCACGCCCAAATCCAAACTCGAAGTCGCGACCACACAACGCAACGCGCCTGCGCGCAAATTGTGTTCCACCCATTCGCGCACGCCACGATCCAGCGAGCCGTGATGAATGGCCAGCAACCCTGCCCAATCGGGCCGCGCTTCGAGCAACGCCTGATACCAGGTTTCGGCGTTTGAACGCGTGTTGGTAAACACCAGCGTCGTGCGCGCGCCGTCAATCGCCTGCACGACTTGCGGCAACATCTTCAACCCTATGTGACCGGCCCAGGGAAAGCGCTCGATTTCTGCGGGAATGAGCGAGGTGACTTCGTAACGTTTGGGCAACTGACCTGCGAGCAAACGGCCTGAATGGCCAGCCCCCAACAAACAATCACGGGCCACCGTCAGGTTGCCAATCGTCGCCGACAATCCCCACACGCGCAGTTCGGGTCGCCATTGTCGTAACCGCGCCAGACAAAGTTCTGTCTGTACGCCGCGTTTGCTGCCCAACAATTCGTGCCATTCGTCAACGACGACCGCTTGCAACGCTCGAAACTTGTCCGGCGCATCAGCATAGGAAAGTTGCAACGACAAACTTTCAGGCGTGGTGATCAACAACGTGGGCAGTTGTTTTTGCTGTTTTTGCCGTTCGGATGTTGAGGTGTCGCCTGTGCGGCGACCAACCGCCCAAGGCAATCCGAGGTCGGTCAGAGGAAGCTTGAGCGAAGTTTCTGTGTCTGCCGCCAACGCGCGCAGCGGCGTCACCCAAAGCAACGTCAGCGGCGGCGTTTTGCGGTCGGCCCAACCTTCGCGCGGATGTTGCGCAACCCATTCGAGCAACGGCCCGCCCAGGGCCGCATAGCTTTTGCCGGTGCCAGTCGCCGAATGCAGCAAGCCGCTTTCGCCTGCCAGATAGGATTGCCAGGCGGTGCGCTGAAACGCGAACGGTTGCCAGCTGCGCTGCGCAAACCACGCTTCCAACACAGAAAGCGCGCCTGTCTCGGTTGCGGCGCGGCGACTTTGTTTTTTTGTTTCGCGTGCGTGCTTCATTCCGGCAACATCGCCTTGATGCGTTCCAGGGTGTCGGCATCCTGAATGGTTTTGTCTTTGCGCCAGCGCAAAATGCGCGGGAAGCGTGTGGCGATGCCTGATTTGTGACGCGTCGAACGTTGCAATCCTTCAAACGCCAACTCGAACACCAGCTCCGGTTTCACGCTGCGCACCGGGCCAAACGATTCGCGCGTGTTGCGGCGAATGAACCGATCTACTTCGTCAATTTCCGCATCGGTCAGCCCGGAATAAGCTTTGGCAAACGGCGTCAACTGGTCGCCATCCCACACGGCAAACGTGTAATCGGTATACAAACTGGCGCGGCGTCCGTGCCCGCGTTGTGCGTAAATCAAAACCGCGTCCACCGTGAACGGTTCGATCTTCCATTTCCACCAATCGCCCCGCTGACGACCAACGCGATAGGGCGAAGCCAGCCGTTTGAGCATCAACCCTTCCACGCCGCGCGCACGGCTTTCAGTGCGCACCTCGCGCAACTCATTCCACGAAGCGGCGGCCACCGACGGTGAAAGCTGCAACAAAGCGTTTTGCGGCACAGGCAACCCGGCGATCAATTCGGCCAGCAACCGGCGGCGTTCGACGAGCGGAGCTTGCCGAATGTCTGCGCCGTCCCATTCCAACAGGTCATAGGCGATGATGGCGACAGGCACCTCGGTCAGAATCTTTTTGGTGATGTTTTTGCGTCCGATGCGCTGTTGCAGTTGTGCGAACGGCAATGGTTTGTCCGCGCGCCACGGCAAAATCTCGCCGTCAATCACCACCCCATTCGGCAGCGCTTCGCCCAGCGCAGCCAGTTCTGGAAATCGTTCGGTGACCAATTCTTCGCCGCGCGACCACAAAAACACGCTGCCACTGCGCCGAATTAATTGCGCACGAATGCCGTCCCACTTCCATTCCGCCTGCCATTCCTGCACGTCGCCCAGCCCAGCCGGTTCGCCTTCGATGGGCGAAGCGAGGAAGAACGGATACGGTTTGCTGATGTCTGCATCCTGTGCGTCTGGATGTAACAACTGGCGGTAAAACTCCGGCATAGGCGACCAGTTCCCCATCAACCGATGCGCGATGGCTTCTGCCTCAACGCCGCTGTGTTTGGCGATGGCGCGCGTCACCAATTGTTGCGAAACACCGACACGAAATCCGCCGGTGATCAGTTTGTTAAACACAAATCGTTCGCGCGGCGAAAAGCTGCGCCAGTGGCGCAAGACAAATTCCTGTTGCGCCGCTTCGTCCGATTTGCGCAAACCTTCCAGGTCATTCAACAACTGATGCAACGGGGCGTCGTGATCGCCGTCGGTGACAGGCAACAGCAAGGCGATGGTTTCAGCCAGATCGCCCACCGCGGCATAGGATTCTTCAAACAACCAGTCGGCGATGCCTGCTTCGTGCGAAGCCCATTCGCGTAAGCGCCGCGTTGGCACGACCTGTTTCAGTTTGCGCCCGCTCAGCAACCAAATCGCCCAGATGGCGTCCGCTGGCGCAGCGATAGACAAATAACGCACCAACGCATCCGTTTTCGCATTGGTCCTGGTCGTTTCGTCCAGCGCGGTATAAAGCTCGGTAAACGCCTTCACGATTCCTCTTGCGGTACGGCGGGCAAAGCAGCCGCTTCAACAACGGCGTCCGTTTCGGCAGAACCGCCTTCGCCTTGATAGGTCGTGCGCAATTCGCGCGCATCCAATCCCAACTCTTCGCGCAAATGGCGCGCCAGCACGGCGACATAACCGTGCGTTACCCAAACTTGCGCGGCGTCGGTCGCTTTGATGGCGGTCAACAATTCGTCCCAGTCCGCGTGATCCGACAGCACGAATCCACGATCAAGCGCCTGTCGCCGTCGCGTGCCACGAATGCTCATCCAGCCCGAAGCAAACGCCGTGGAATGCGCGCCAAAGCGGCGCGTCCACGAAGTTCCCTGCGCAGACGGCGGCGCCAAAATCAACGCCTTGCGCCAATCGTGTTTGGGTGGCGCTTCATACACCGGCGTGGTCGGCGGCAACGCAACGCCGCTGGCGCGATATTCGGTCAGCATCTTTTCGACTGCGCCGTGGGTATAGATCGGCCCCAACGTCGGATCAATGCTGTTGAGAATACGCTGCACTTTGCCGACCGCATAAGCGAGCAACAAACTGGCGCGCCCTGCGGTTTGATTGGCGCGCCACCATTCGTTCATTTCGACAAAGACATTGGCCGGTTCCGGCCAGTGATAGATCGGCAATCCGAACGTAGCTTCGGTAATGAAGCTGTGACAGCGCACGGGCTCAAAACGGCGGCAAGTCGGGTCTTCGCGCAATTTGTAATCGCCCGACACGACCCAGATTTCGCCACGATGTTCGATGCGGATTTGCGCGGAGCCGAGAATGTGTCCGGCAGGATGAAAGGACACCTGAACGCCGTTGATGGCGAGCGCTTCGCCGTAAGGCAACAGTTGCAAGCTGGCATCCAGCCCCAAGCGTAAACGATAAATGCGTTCGGCTTCGGCGTTGACCAGATAATGCTCACAGCCTGCGTGCGCGTGATCGGAATGCGGATGCGTAACCAAAGCGCGTGCGACAGGCCGCCACGGATCAATGTAAAAATCGCCCGCCGCGCAATACAGCCCGCGCTCTGTTTGTACTACCAAAGGCTGGTTCATACCGATTCAGCGTGCAACAGAGTCGTCGCACGCGGATGGCGAAACTGTCACGAGTTGCTGCTGCCAACGGCCTCAACGAAAACGGAGTGCTCATTTGAGATAGGCTAGGTGTTCGGGATCGCTTTGCACCAGCGCCGAAATCAAATTGCGGGCAGGCGCCCACTGCCCAACCAGCGGATACGTCAGCAAAGCCAAGCGGGCCAGTTCCTGTGACTGTTCGACTGCGGCGCGAATCGTCAGCCGTTCGTATTCTTTCACCGCTTGCACCAAACCGCGCACGTTGTCTGGCAACGAACCAACTTCGAGCGGATGCGCGCCGCGCCGGTCAATCAGACATGGGATTTCGACCACATCGTCGGCGTGCAAATCAGCGATTGCGCCGCGATTGCTGACGTTGACCACAACCCGCGCAGGTTCGTCGCGCAACAACGCCGTCATGACATCCAGCGCGATGCGGTGATATCCGGTAGCGGCCTCGAACGGGTCTTCCTCTTGCTCGACGCCCGCCTGAAAGGCTGAGCCAGCTTCGGCTTCCAGCTTCATGTATGCGCCGGAACGTTGTTGCAAATAACGCCGATACGTCGCCAGCGCATCCGTCAGGCGCTCGGCGCTGACGTCCTGATGCAAGCGCTCAAACAATCCGGCGTTGAGCTGGGCGATCTCTTCGCCACGACTTGCGCCCGCTTTGCGCTGGTTGGCCAGCGCGCGCTGCTGTTCGTAATAGAAAAACAGGTATTCGCTGGGAATCATGCCCAGCGCGCGAATCATCGCCGGGTCAAACAAATCGGCGTGATACAAACTGCGCAACGCCTGTTCATCATCGAGCACGCGCGCCGTTGCATCTTCGCCGTCGCATAACACGCGCCGCACCCAGCCCAAATGGTTCAGGCCAAAATAATCGCACTGCACACGGTCGAGCGGCGTCTGTAACGCGGCGGCGATGCGATGAAACATTTCGCTGGGCGTGTCGCAAATGCCGACCAGGTTCAGTTTGGTGTGCTGACTGAGCGCCTGGGTGATCAATCCGGCTGGATTCGTAAAGCTGATAAACCACGCGTCGGGCGCGTGTTGTTCGACGGCGCGCGCGTGTGCCAGCGTCACGGGAATCGTACGCAGCGCCATCGCCAACCCGCCAAGCCCGGTGGTTTCCTGTCCGGCCAACCCATGCTCGATGGCCAATCGTTCGTCGCGCGCGCGCGCAGCGATGCCGCCAACGCGAATGCTGCTGATGACAAAGCTGGCTCCGGCGACGGCATCTTCCAACTGCGCTGGCGTCGTGATGGCAATGTCAACGCCATCTTGCTGGACAATCGCTCGGCTCAGCGCGGCAATCAGGCTGACGCGTTCAACATCCAGGTCATACAGAGCGATTTCGCGCAGTCCTAATTCCGCCTGGGCTTGCGCCAGACCATAAACGACCAGCGGCGTGCGAATGCCGCCGCCGCCAATAATTGTCACTTTGCTCATTTGGTGAATGTGGAAATGAAAGGTGGTCGCCCAACATGACCCAAAAAGAAATAACGGAACCGACGGAAACAAGGCTTGGCAAGACTTCCGTTTATTCCGTTATTTCCACGTGTGTCAGCAGATGTAACAAGCCGCTACCAACGAAGCTTCGGCGGGAAATATTCCGCCACCAACTCTTCATAAAACGGCTTCAATTCCGCCAGATTCGGTTCGACTTCGCATTTGGAATACAAGTCATAGGGATTGAACGCGCGCACCCATTTCAGGATTTCTTCGTCCTGTTCATTGAGCAGATGGTGATAGGCGCCTTCACGGTGAATGGGATAGCAGGAATGATAGCGAATCATCCATTGTGCTTCCTTGGGCAGATAATCTTTTGTCACCAGATACAGATATTCGTCGTGCCCCCAGGAAAGGTGCAGGTTGTCCCAACCGCAGTGCGGTTCGTAGATGCCGTTGGGCGTCTGGTATTTCGGATTGTGCGAATCAGGGTTGTCGGCGAACAGTTCCGCATACACGATCTTGTCAGAAAACGCACAGCCCACCGGGAACGTATCGCCGACGACCGCCCATTGCGGTTCGCCAAACAGCGTCAGCACTTTGCCTAGGTCGTGAATCAACCCGGCCAGAATGAACCAACGCGGATGCCCGTCCAGGCGAATCGCCTCAGCGGTTTGCAACGCGTGAATGATTTGCGGCAAAGCCAGGTCGGGATCGCTGTCATCCACCAACGCGTTGAGGTGTTCCATCGCGTCCCAAATGCCCATTTCGGCTTTATCCAGTTTGCCGTATTCGGCTTTCTTGGCCAGCACAAAATCCAGCGTCTGGTTGATGTGATTCAGGTGGTACAGTTCTTTGACACAATCGCGCGAAGCAGCCTCGTAGTTGCGAAAGTTTTCGGTATTTTCAATCGCATTCAGAAACGGCGCGCCAGCGGCGGGAGAATTAACAGGTATGACTTGTGACATGGAAAACTCCTGTAAAAAAAGTAGCGCAGAATCTTCAGTCTGCGTGCAAGGTCAAATGCAACCGTGGACGTAGTCATCAGCCGCCGAAGCTTTCGCCGGAATGACCTCACGGAAATCGGGCGCTGTCCCGGTACGCAACTTTACCACCAAATACAGTTAAGGCCACACGCGTTTCGTGAATCTTCAACGGATCAAGGCGGAAAATGTCCTGCGAGAGCACGACGATGTCGGCCAGCATTCCGGCGGCTAAACGGCCTTTGATGCCTTCTTCAAACGAAGCGTACGCGCCGCCATAGGTATACGCCCGCAAAGCGTCGTTGACGCTGATGCGTTGTGCGGGAACCCAGCCTTGCGGCGGCTGTCCATCAATCGTGCGGCGGTTGACGGCGCTGTGCAATCCACGCAGCGGATCAAGGCTGATGCAAGCCGGCCAGTCGCTGCTAAACACCAAGCGCACGCCACCTTTGAGCAACGATTGCCAGGCAAACGCATTGGGCAACCGTTCTGCGCCGACGGCTTTTGCCCAGACTTCCGACGTGCCCGGATCGGCGTGAATCGGCTCCATCGAAGCCAGCACACCCAATTTTTCGAAACGCGGAATGTCGGCAGAAGAAAGCGCTTCGATGTGTTCAATGCGGTGCCGGGCATTCGGGCGACGGTTAGCGGTTTGCGCCTGTTCGTAAGCGATCAACGCTTCACGCACGGCACGATCGCCAATGGCATGCGTATAAATCTGGAAGCCTGCCTTATCCAGCGCCAAAACTTTTTCGCGGTAAATATCGGCGGGCAGCGCCAGTTCTCCCATCGGTGCGCCGTGCGAAGCGGGCAAATCGCTGTATGGTTCAAGCATCGCCGCCGTGTGCGATTCGATCACGCCGTCAAGCACGAACTTCACCGCATTGCAGCGCAACTGCGGATTCAGGTCATAGCGGTTTCTGAGCGCGACAAAACGGGCGATGTCTTGCGGCTTGGTTTGCGCGCCGACGGAAAATGCCATTTGCACGCGCATCGTCAATTCATTACGTTGCAGCAATTCTTCATACAACGAAAACTCGTCTTCGCTGCCGCTGGCATTCTGAATGCTGGTGATGCCCAAACTGGCGGCGAGTTTCAGGCCCTGACGCAAGGCATCAAGTTTTTGCGCGCGCGTCGTTTCGGGCAACAACCGACTAACCAACCGCTGCGCTCCTTCTTTCAACACGCCGGTGGGTTCGCCATCGGCGTTGCGCACGATTTCGCCAAAGCCATCGAATTTGGTGTCGCGTGTAATGCCCGCCAGTTGCAACGCCTTGGAATTGGCCCAGCCGCTGTGTCCGTCATATGCGCGCAAATACACGGGACGATCTTTCACCACCGCATCCAGATAAACTTTGCTCGGCAATCCGCCCGGAAACGGCGAATACTCCCAACCGCGTCCGGTCAGCCATTGTTTTTCGGGATGCTGTTTGGCATAGGCCGCGACGCGTTCGACCATGCCGGCAACGGTTTTGACATTGCTCAGGTCAATTTCGGCCAATCCCAGCGCGCCGCCCAAAAAGTGTATGTGCGCGTCATTGAATCCCGGCGTCACCAATCGTCCGCCCAGATCAATGACTTGCGTTTGGGCATCAGCCAGTTGCTTGACTTCCAGCGTCGTCCCGACGCGCACAATGCGATCACCGCTGATGGCCAACGCTTCGGCAAACAACGCCGAATCGCCCACCCAGACCCGGCCATTGACCAACGCCAGGTCAATTTTGGATTGCGCTCGCGCAACCGGCAGATGCGTGGCAACAGCCAGTGTTAGCCACAACCCGCTGAACAAAAGAAAGCGAGAGAGAATTTTCATACGCTGCAAATTGTCATTTCTGATGAATTGATCTTGCGAATAGAACTTCGTGCCGATGATGCGGCGGCACGGCGAAATCTGTCAATCTGAGGATTCATATACAGGCTGACAGATTCTTGTCGCCGTCAACGAATTACCAGCTTGACCGCATTGGCGGCAAGCCCGTTCACAGACACCGTCAAAGTCGTTTCGCCGTGCCCGCGCAAACTCTGTGGCAAGCGCACGTTGAGTTGATCCAGACCGGCGAATTCACCTTGTGCACCGGCAAAAAGAACGTCGACGGGAATGCCGTCGGCGGTTGCCTTCACCACTGAAGCATCCGGCAGGTTGCGCCAACCGCTGCCAAACAACAGCACGAAAACCTGTTCGCCGTCGTCACGCAACTCAATCGGCGCTGCCTTGAATTGACCGACTGCCGGATCGAACACCGCCAGCGGCTCAATCTGACGCGAACCGTCGCGGCGTTGACGCAAAACAACGGCGGCGGCCAGTCCCTGTCCGTCCGCGTTGACGGTGAACAGACTGGGCGCGACATCGGCGATCTGAATCAACCCGGTAGAAGTTTGCCCGTTGGCATTGGTGATGCGCACTTGCGCAAGGCCTTCGGCGGCGTGAACGGGCAACAAATAGTTGATCTGCGTCGGCGAAACAAAAAACAACGGCGCGTAATGCGTTACCCCTGCGCGATCAGTCACAACCACAGACGTTCCCGCCAGCGTTTCCGGCAACGGCATCTGCATGGCGGTTTGCGTTTCGCCCGCCAAAGACTGGCCAAAAACCGCGACGATGGAATCGCGCGCCAACGCGCCCGGCAAAAATGCCGCCGCAGAAACATTGACCAGTTCGTTTGTCGCAATTGGCGTCCAGGCAGCGGACAAGCTTTCGGCTTCGGCGCTGGCGATTTCGCGCGCGGCGGGCCAGTCGCTAAATCCTTGCACCGGAGCCAATGCGCCGCCGCCTTCTGCCGCAGCAAAATGCACCACAACCAAAGAACGCAATCCGGTTGACCAACGTGTTCCCGGCGGCAAAGCCAACGCGACGCCCAAGGCGCCTTGTGCGGTTTGTCGCGCATTCAACTGCAAGCTGGCTGACGCAGCGTCAGCGCCCAGCTCGGCAGAAACAAACCGCCATTGGCGCGGATCAAAACGCAAACTGAAGCTGACGGCGTTTTCGTCGCCGTTGGCTTGCAGTTCGACCAGCACGGTACTGCGTTGTCCGGCGAAGGAAACCGGCGAGAGTCGCATGGTTCGCGGCTCAGCATTCACCGCCGCAGATGATTGCGGCGCGCACGGAGTTCGCCCGGCGCAACCGGTCGTTTGTAAGGCGGTGGCCGCTGCCGTCGGCCCAGCGGCGGGCGTCAACGGATCAAGCCCGGCGGCGTAACGTCCGGCCTGCACCCAATCGGTCACGGTCAACGCGCCATTGCCAAAGGTGTCGCGCGGCGCAGCGTCTGCGCGCTGAAATTCTCCCCCCGGCGAAATAGCATCTGCCCCCGAAACAAACCGGCCGATCTGCACCCAATCGGTCACGGTGACGTTGCCGTTGCCATCCGGACGCGGAGCCACGTCGGATTCAAACCCGCGTGTGATCGTCACCGTGCCGCCGCTATAAATGGCGGGCAACGAATTGGCGCTGACATCAGAAATTTCGCGCGCGAGTGGCGCATCACCAAAACCGACGTTGGTGCTGGTGGGGTTGGCCATGGCGGCAATCCCAAATGTGACGGTCACAATCCGGCGCGTTCCGGCATTGAATCGCTGCCCGGCGGGAAAATAGACCAGGACTCCTAAGCGGCCTTGCGCAGCCTGGTTCGTGTTCGCGGCCAATTGCGCTCCGGCGGCGTCAGTTCCCAAAGCGACTTGCGGGTTGCTCAACAACGCCGGATCAAACGTCAAACTAAAACTCAGCGCATTTTCGTCGCCTTGCGAAACCAGTTCGACCGGCACGGCAACGGTTCCGCCGACGCTGCCTGTGACCGAAGCGACACGCACGATGCGATTAACCTGCGGCTGAATCGTAAACGGCAAGGCATTTGAAACGCCTGCTCCCGGCGTCGCGACTGTCACCGAAACGCTGCCCGGCGCAAGAATGTCACTGGCCAGAATGGTGGCCGTCAATTGTGTGCTGCTGACAAACGTCGTTGCGCGGTCTGTGTTGTTCCAACGCGCGACGGAGTTGGCGGCAAAATTGACGCCAGTCACGGTCAGGGGGAAACCGGGGCCGCCTGCGGGCGTCGCGCTCGGCAACAACGACGTCAACGTAGGCGCATTGGCTTGCACCGTGACAATTGCCGTGGCCGTGTTGTTGCTCAGGTTCACATCCGAAGTCAGCGCGTTCACGCTGGCCAGATTGGTGATCGCGCCGCCGCCCGCCGTGTTGTTGACGGTAACCGCCAACGTGATCACTGCCGAAGCTCCCGGCGCGAGCGACGAAAAACTCACCGTGCGATCATTGCCCGTACCGCTGCAAACACCGCCGCCGGTCGCCGTGCAGGAAATAAATGTCACGGTCGGCGGCAGCAAATCCGTCACGGACAAGGCGAACGCTTCGCTCGGCCCGTTGTTGGCTACCGTCAAGGTGTAAGCCAGCGCTGTTCCCGGCACGACTTGCGACGCCGAAGCCGATTGCGTGAGAGAAAGATCGGTTTGCGGAACGGAATTGACGATCAGCGACGCCGTTTCGCTATTCAAACTGCCGCAACCGCCGGTGACGCGCACCCAGTAATTGGCGGTCTGGGCCAGCGGTGGCGTTTGATAGCTGCTGCCGGTTGCGCCGCTGACTGGTTGCGAAACGTCTCCGCTAACGCCGCGATACCATTGATATTGCAATCCGGTTGCGCCACTGGCTGTCACGCTCAGGGTCGCGCTTTGGTTGCTGGCGATAGTGCGGCTGGCCGGTTGTTGATCAATTTGCAACGGACAAGGCGCGGTCAACTGACTGCCGAACATGCCGCCGACGCGCGTGCCCGCAAACAGATTGTTGCCGCCCAAAGCCAACGCGGGCACATACACATCCGCCAAACCGGCATTGATCTGCTGCCAACTGTTGCTCTGACTGTTAAAGGCAAACACGCCGTAAATCGAACCCGCAAACAATTGCGAACCGAGCACGGCAAACGAATAAACGTTCAGTTTCGGCGGCAAGCCATTGTTGAGCGCGGTCCAGTTTTGCCCGTTGTTGAGCGAACGATATACACCGCCGCCGTCCGTTCCGGCATAGAGCGCATTGCCGCTGACCGTCAGCGCCAGAACGTACGGATTGCCCAATCCGTTGTTGACCGGTGTCCAATTGCCACCGTTGTTGGTTGACGCAAACACGCCGCCGCCATCCGTTCCGGCAAAGAGCGTGTTGCCGTTGGCAAACAACGAAAACGTCCGCACAGTGGTCAGCCCATTGCTGACCAGCGTCCAGCTTCCGCCGTCGTTATCGCTGCGAAACACGCCGCCATCGGTTGCGGCAAAGAGGCTGTTGCCATTGACCAACAACGCGTTGAGCAACCGATTGCTCAATCCTGTGTTTACCGCCGTCCAGTTTTGCCCGTTGTTGTCTGACCTGTAAACGCCATCGCCAAAAACAGCGGCAAACAAACTGTTGCCTTTGGCTGCCAACGCATACACGTTGGCGTTGGGCGTCAATCCATTGCTGGCCAGTGACCAGGTTTGCCCTTCGTCGCTTGAGCGAAACACTCCGCTGCCCAAAGTGCCTGAAAACAGCGTCGAACCATTGCGCAACACAGAATTGACGTTGCGATTGGCCAATCCCGTGTTGAGCGTGGCCCAACTTTGCACGTTGTTGCTCAACACAAAGATGCCCAAATCCGTTCCGGCAAACAGCAGGTTGTTGCCTGCGGCCAGGCGAAACACGGAAACGCCCGCCAACAATCCGTCATTCAACGTCGCCCAGCTTGCGCCGTCGTTGTGCGAGACATACACGCCTGCGCTGCCTGCGGCGGCAAAAACGCTCGTGCCGACTGCCGCCAATTGATACGCGCCGAAATTGGCGGGCAATCCGTTGGTCAATGGCGACCAGGTCGAACCACCGACCGGCAAGCGGTAAATTGCGCCCGTCGTCGAACCTGACAAGGCAAACAGAAAATTGCCATTGGCGACCAAATCCAGCACGAAGCCTGCCGGAAGCCCTGCGCTGACCGACACCCAGCTTGTTGCGCCGGGCGACAACCGAAAGACGTTGCCTTGCTGCCCGCCGACAAACAATGTCGTGCCGTTAGCAGCCAGCGCGCCAACGCTAAGCGTGGTCAAACCGCTGTTGAGCGTGCTCCACGATTGGCCGAGGTTGGTCGAAATGTACACGCCTTTCCCCGCCACGGTGGCGTACAGGTTGTTGCCAATGACCGCCAGATCAGAAACCACCAGCGCCGACAAGGCGGAGGTGATATTTGTCCAGGTTGTGCCTTGATCGGTCGAACGATACAAACCGGCATTCAATGTCGCAGCAAAGTAGGTGTTGCCGACATTGGCAAAACGCGACACGACGGCAAAACGCGGAAAGCCCGTGCCGACCAACGTCCAGCTTTGGCCTGCATCGCCAGAGCGAAACAAGTCTTTGGAATTTCCGCCGCCTGAAGCAAACACATTTGCGCCCAGCACGCCCACCGTAGACGTGCTGAATTCCGTAATGCCCGAATTGGCAGAATCCCAACTCGAACCGCCATTGGCCGAAGCGTACACACCGCTGCCCTGCAATCCGGTAAAGAGGGTGCCACTGCGAATCGTCAGCGCAGTGACGTTTTCGTTCGCAGGCAGATTGGTGGTACGCGGTGTCCAACCGCTGGCATTGTTTGCCAGTTGATAAACCCCGCCGCCAAACCCATCTTCAAAAATTGAGAGCACCGCCTGCAATCCCGCATAAAGCGACGTGCCGGAAGAAATCAGCGAAACCACTTCCGTCGTTGGCAGTCCCGCCGTGGGTAATCGGCCCCAAAACGGACTGCCTTCGGTGGGCGTGGTCAAACGATATACGCCGTCACCTAAGGTCGCGGCGTGAATCTGATTGTTGTGTACGACCAGCGCGCGCACATTTAAGCCCGGCAACCCTGACCCGGAATTTCCCCAACTGGAACCCAGATTGCCCGAACGGAAGACATCGCCGTTGACGCCTGCGTAAACGGTCGAGCCGGAAATCAGCAATGATTCAGTCTGGCGCTGGCTGGGCAATCCGCTATTGGCTGGCCCCCAGTTTTGCCCGCTGTTGGTCGAACGGAAAATGCCGCTGGGCGTACCAGCCAGCAACGTCGCGCCACTGATTGCCAATGTCGTGACGCTCGTGTCGCTCAATCCGTTGTTGAGTCCGGTCCAGTGTTTGCCGCTGTTACCGGTTGCAAAGACACCGGCATCCGTACCGACATACACCGTTGTGCCTGAGGCCACCAATGAACTGACGCGCACCGGATCGGGCAACCCGGTGTTGACCTGTTGCCAGCTTCTGCCGTTGTTGGCAGAAAAATACACGCCTTCATTGGTACCAGCGAAAAGCCCCGCGGTTGTCGAAACAAACGCATTGGCAATGGCGCCTTCCGGCCCTGACGTCCTCGCCCATTTCGCGTTGACGACCACCGTCACCGAACGCGTCTGGCTGAGTTGGGGTGTGCCATCGTCGCGCAACAGAAAGGTGATGTTTTGCAAACCGGTGTAGTTGAACGTCGGCGTCCAACTGTATTCCCAGGTCGTAGCGCTCAACGGAATGAGCGTCGCGCCGGGAAACGTCGCCGTGGCGGTCAAGCTCAGGGTTTGTCCGTTGTCCACATCTGCGCCGCTCAACAGCAACTTGAGCGTTTGTCCGGCGCTGATGGTTTGCGGCCCGGGGACGGTCAATTGCGGCGGATCATTGACGGGCAGAATCAGAATTGAAACAACAGCTTCGCTGCTTTCGGTTGTGCCGCTGCGCACCTTGAAGCGAAAACTGTCTGTGCCGTTGAAATTGGCGGCAGGCGTATACGTCACCGCTGGCAGCGAACCGCTCAAGGTGCCGTGCAATGGCGGCACGGTCAGCGTATAGATTGGCGTGCCGCTGACATTGCCGCTGCTGAGCGTCACGTTGACGGGCGTGTCTTCGTTGGTCACGACTGATTGCGACACGGCAAACGGCGTTCCCGCCGTGGCGCGATTGACAATGATCGTCAGCAAATGACGCGCAGTTGCCCCCGACGCGCTCAGCGCGGTAAGCAACGCCTGATAGCTCCCGGCACTGCCCGCAGACGGCGACAGCCGCAAACCAAAGACGCCTCCGCCCAGCGTTTGCAAGGTGGCGAAGGCAGGCGCACTGGCCAACACCGGTTGCGCGTTGGCCGCCAGTCCCGAAGCCACAAAGTTGAACGTGCGTGTTTCGCCTTCGTTGATGGTCAAGGTTTCAGGCGCGAGGATCGTCGCATTGGTGGCGACAGTTCCGGGCGGCAAGACGATGTCGCCCGGCAAACTGATTTGCGCTCCGCCCGTGATCGCGACATTGCCGCGCGTAGCGCGCAAGACACTGCCGTCGGGTCGGTGAAATCCGACTTCGACGGTTACGCTATCGCCGCTTCTGATCACCGGCACATTGCGCAACACAAATCCGCCGTTGCCGTCGGTGAAGGTAGATTGTCCGCGCGCATTGACGACCGCGCGCCGCACTGGACGTCCGCTGGCGTCGCTGATGTGCCCGAAAATCGTCGCCGTCGGCCATTGCCGCGACACGAAATAGTAACTGCCGTCATTGACGGTGCTGACGCCGGTTTCCAGCGTACGTCCGTCGCTGCTGACCAAACCGCTGCCGACGTCAATGAATTGGCCCAAGGTCGCGCTGGCCGGGCGTTGATCCAATTTGAAAATGCGCACCGCAGTGCCAGCCGGAACATTGTCTGCGTTGTTGAAGCGCAGCTTGCCGCCCTGCGTAAATGTCGTGCCGAAAGGCGACACCTGCGCAATGACGGAGCTGAAATAGCCCGGCGGCAAATCTACCGGCGCACGGCCAAACGCATAGGGCGTCAACCGCGGCACGCATTGCGAATCATTCGGCGGACAGACCACGCCGGAACCGGGCGGCAATTCCAGGGCAATCGAACTTTGCGCCACGTCGTCGGGTGCGGCGGCTTCGCCCAGTTTGGCAATGGTCACCGCCGGTTTGAGCGCATCACCCGCTGGCGGCGTAATCACCACACCGTCCGTCTGGCGAAATTCGACAAAACCCAACTGGTTATCGCGTTTGTCCGTCACCAGTTTTTTGATGGTCACTACCGGAAACGGCAAACCGGTCGTCGTCGGATCAACATCCAGAATGCGCAAGCCCGGCCCGACATCAGGCAACACAAATGCGCCTTCGAGGTTGGTTGTCGCTTGAATATTTGTGCCGCGTACCCGCACTTGTGCGCCCGCGATGCCGTTGCGTACGTTGTCCTGCAAATAACCGCTGATTGAAGTCCGCACCGCAAGCTCGCGTGTGCTGGTGACCGCGTTTTGTGCGCCGACATTGACGCGCACCGGGCCAGAGCCAGCACCGAATGGAACATTCAAGGTCAGGCGCGTCGCCGTGGCAGCGGTCACCACCGTTTCAACGCTGGGCGGATTCGTGCTTAAAAACTGCACGGTGTTGTCCGCCGGGTTGGTGGAAAATCCCGTGCCGTTGATTTCCAACGTTTGTCCGGCCAGCACCGTATCGGAATTGAAATTGGCGATGGTGACGGTTCCTGTGCCGTTGGCCGCCGCAATCTCGAGTTCAGTCAAGTTTGAAGCAGGCGCACCGTCTGACGTCACTGACAGCGTGACGACTCCGCGTCCGGCCAGCGTGCCGGGCAAGGCCAAATTGATTTGCTCCAAACCTGCCGCGCCCGGCACCGCGCCGGCAAATACTGGCGTCAAGGAATCGCCGCCGACCACGACACTGACGCCTTCATTCACATTGCCATCGCCGTTGGTGTCGGTCGCGCGGCGAATGCCCGACAGGTAAAACACCAAAAACACCTGATCGCCCGGTGTGCTGACATTGATCGGTTTGGTTTTGTATTGCCCGCCGTCAAATTGCGCGATGGATTCATACAGTTGGCTGCCGTCGCTTTTGACGCGCAACGCATAGCCCGCCACGACGCCTGCGCCGTTTCCGTTCGCGGTGAAAAGTGCGGGCGCAACATTGCTCACGGTCATCGTCCCGGTAGAAGTCGTACCGTCGCCCGCGCGCACGGTGATGGTCGCCGGTCCTGCCTGTGTTCCCCCAGGCAGCAGAAAATTCACCTGTCCCGGCGAAACGTAAAACAACGACGCCGGTCGTTCTGCGCCCAGGCTGTCCCGCACAGACACAGTTGTTCCGCCCAGGTTGTTATTGAGCCCGCCGCCCGGAGCCGCGCTCAGGCTTTGCGTCGCCAGTTGCGCGCCATAAGCCGTGGCCAGAGATTCGGGCGCCAGCGCCAAAGCTTCGCCACTGGCCGAAGAAACCACTTGCACCGGCGTCCCTTGCGCGCCCGCGCGTGACCAGTTCCAGCCGCACACGGTTGCCAAAACCAACAGCAACACAGCACTCAAGCTGCGCCGTTGGCGAAACCAGTCGCCAGTTTTGGCAAACAATGACCAGACAGAGGACAAAGGAATAAGCCTGAACGTAAGGCCAAGGCACGGGGTCTTCATGGTTTCCTCCAGCGCAGAAACGCACATCTGGCCGCGCAACTACGCTAAAACTCAAGGTCGTGGCCGACACGGCCTTTGAGCATTTATTCGCTAAAGTTCTGCAAGAGCTACGTTATGGCTGAGCAACAAACATATCGGCTGGTTGCACGATAAAGCAGCCGACGGCTTTGACGCAATGAGACTGCTATTTTCACAGTGCCTGCCGCGCACAACCAGCAACCAAACAAAAACGAAAAGGCCCAGACGCAAACCGCCTGAGCCTGAACGTCGTCATTCCTGAACCGGGGCTATTCAATAATGGGTTTGATGACGGCGCAATCTTCCGCCGCAAAAGCTGCTTTCAATGCCTGGAACATCGCTTCGTCGGTATAGGTGCCAATGACCGAACCGCCCGACCCGGCGAATTTGGCCGACGCGCCCAGCGAACGCGCCAATTCGACCATGCGAATGTGTTTGGGATTGAGGTTATAGATCGTGCGGCGCGTGTCGAAATTGCGATTCATCAATTCGGCCAGCCTGATCGCATCGCCGTCGAGCAAACAGGCACGCGCCTGATGCGCCAGTCCGGCAATCGTCTCCATCGCTTCGATCACTTTGCGTTCGCCGCTGTCGTATCGTTTGCGAATGTCGTTGTGAAAGACTTCGGACGATTCCGCCAGTTCCGTCTGGTAGGCGATATAAACCGGCGGCAACAGTTTCACGTCGAGCGATTCGTAAATCCCGTGTCCGTTTGTCGCCATAAAGTCACGATCAAAATCCATATAGGTCAGGCCTTCATAAACCTGCGCCACGCGATCCTGTAAGCCTGCGCCAATGCCGAGTTCTTCCTTTTCGACAGAAAGAATCAGACCCGGCAAAATCTGGCGCGGGATTTCGATTTCGTAAAAGCGGCAAAGCGCGCGCATCGTCGCCGTCACGATGGCGCTCGAACCGGCCAGGCCAACCTGACGCGGAATGTTCGACGAATAACGCAACGAGAAATTCTCAGGCGGCAATGAAATGTCGTGCGCCTGGCAATATTCGGCAAAGCGTTTGATCGAAGCTTTGATCAGGCGCAAGCCGCCGTAATAGCCGTTCAGACGCGTGTCGTACAGGAATTCATCCAGGCTATCAAACCGGCAATGATCCTGGCGCGTAGGGATGATTTCCAGTTGCGGCCATTCGTAAATGACCACGCTGGCGTGAAAGTTTTTGACAATCAGGCTGATCGTTTTGCCGTGATAACCGTCTGACGGATTGCCGATCAACCCGGCGCGCGCATACGCTTTGGTCTTAAAGATTCTCACCGAAAAGCTCCTTCACATGCTTGCGCAATTGCGGGCCAAATTCAGGATCGGTCAGGGCAAATTCGACAAACGTTTCGAAGTAGCTTTCAAAGTTGCCGATGTCATAGCGTTTTTCTTCTGCGGGCAAACGCACACCGACGATCTTTTTGCCTTCGCGCAACGTCAACCGAATGGCATCGGTCAATTGCAATTCGTTGCGATGGTCAAACGAAGTGCGTTTGATGGCATCGAAAATGCCCGGCGCAAACACGTAACGACCGGCAATCGCCCAATTGCTGGGAGCTTCTTCGCGGCGCGGTTTTTCCACCAGATCGGTGATTTCAAAAACGTCGTCGTTGCTGGCGGGTTTGACGACGCCATACATCGAAACCTGTGACAGCGGCACTTGTTCGACGGCGATGGCGCAATCGGCATCGTGTTTCTCAAAAGCATCCATCAACCGTTTGACGATGGGCGACGGTTTGTGGCGTCCGATGATTGAATCGCCCAGAGCGACGACAAACGGTTCCGTGCCGGTGAAATGCTCTGCGCACAACACGGCGTCGCCCAATCCGCGCTGGCGGCGTTGCCGGGTGTAAAGAAAGTGAACGCCCAGGCGTTCATATTCCAGTTCTTGCAGCAAATCTTCCTTACCGGTTTCGCGCAAAGTGCGGATCAAATCGGGATCGTCATCGAAATGATCTTCGATGGAGCTTTTGCCGCGTCCGGTGACAAACAGCACACGTTCCAGGCCGCAACGGTGCAATTCTTCGACGATGTATTGCACAATCGGCTTTTTGCCGACGGGTAACATTTCTTTTGGTTGTGATTTGGTTGCCGGTAACAGGCGAGTGCCCAGCCCGGCCACAGGAATGACAGCGTTTCGAATGCTCACAGCAATGTGTTCCTTACTGATAATGAAGTACGGTTGCGGTCGCGAGCTTCCGCAGCCGGTGGTAATATACGGCACAAAGATATCTGTCACAATCTTCTGTTTAGGTGAATGGAATGAGCGAATCGTTGGCGATTTTGTTGGTCTTGTTGGTGGCGGGCGGCGCACTGGTCGCCTTGCTGCACTGGCTGGCTCACATAGATCAACGGCGCGCCGAAATGACTGAGGAAGAATACCAGGAAAACCGCGCACGCGAAGCCGGCTTGCTCGGCAACGGATTGACTGCGCTGGACGGGATATTACGCCCGCAAGTGAAACAGGCCATCGAATATCGTCGCGACGCCAAACAGGGCCAATTGCCTGGCGCCAAACAAGACGGCGAACGACTTATTGATCCTGAAAACCCATAACTGTGCTGTTTGTCTTACTGCTTGCTCCGTTGCTGTTTCTATGAATGCCGATATGAACGCCGCCAAGACTGCTGAAGCAATCAAGCATTATCACGCCCTGTTACACACCGCCCGCGCGCAAGACGCCATCCAGAAATTGCAGGCGGCCATTACGCGTTACAACTTGCGGTTTGGGACGCGCGCCATTTGCAGCGCGTTGCGCCCGTTTCTGTTGCCTGCCGCGCAATACGAATACTTCCGCGACGAATCACTGTTGGTGCTGACCGCCATCCAAAAACTCTATCGCGCGTTGGTGGCGGACGCCAGATTACGTGCAGAACTCGACCTGACGCGCGACGAAGAGCTGCTGTGCAAAATCGAACCGGGCTTTGCCGCGCCCGATGTCAGCGGACGACTGGATGCATTTCTCGATTCGCGCGGCGATTTCAGCTTTGTCGAATACAACGCCGACAGCCCCGGCGGCTTGCTCTATGGCGATGTGCTGGCCGAAACCTTTCTCGACATGGACATCCTGCGCGAGTTTGGGCGCAAATATCCGGTGCGGCGCGTGCGCATTCGGCCACGGTTGTTGCAAACGCTGCTTGAAACCTATCGCGAATGGGGCTGGCAGGAACGCCCGCGCATCGCAATTGTGGATTGGAAAGAGGTGCAAACACGGGCGGAGTTCGACATCTGCCGCGCCTATTTCGAAGCCCAGGGTTATCCGACGGTGATCGTTGATCCAGGCGAATTGGAATATCGCGGCGGCTGGCTTCGTGCGGGCGATTTCCAGGTCAACCTGGTCTACAAACGCGTGGTCATCGGTGAATTGCTCGCACGCGGCGGGCTGCAACATCCGCTGGTGCGCGCCGTCAAAGAGCGTGCCGTTTGTTGCGTCAACTCGTTTCGCGCGCAGATGCTGTTCAAAAAATCGCTCTTCGCCTTGCTGGATGACCCAGCGCAGGAACGTCTGTTCTCTGCGCAAGAAGTCGCCGCACTGCGCAAACACATTCCCTGGACACGCAAATTGCGCGAAGGCCATACCACTTACCGTGGGCGGCGCATTGATTTGTTGGAATTCGTCGCCGCCAATCGTGATCGGCTGGTGATCAAACCCAACGGCGATTATGGCGGGCGCGGTGTCTGTCTGGGTTGGGAAAGTGACTATGCTGACTGGGTGCAGGAAATTCAGGACGCACTCGGCGCGTCATTCGTCGTGCAAGAGCGTGTAGAAGTCTTGCCGCAAACCTTTCCGTTGCTGGTCGGTGATGAAATTAAACTCGAAGAGCGTTTTGTAGATTTTGATCCTTACACCTGGGGCGGCGAAGACATTGACGGCGCAGGCATACGGCTTTCTTCTTCTGCCCTGTTGAACGTTTCGGCGGGCGGCGGTTCTGCGACGCCGCTGCTGCTGCTGGAAAACTGAGTCAAACGTACTCTCTTCTGCCCTCCCGATTTAGAGCAAAATACAAATCCCTGATCACGAGACAGAAGATTCGTGATCAGGGATTTATGTTTTGGCGAACAGATTGTCAGCCGCTTATTACCGGCGCGCCGGACGCGGTTTGACCTCGAAATTCAACTGGCTGAGTTCGAGCTGATAGAACGAATTGAATCCGTGATAACGCGCGGATTCACCCAGCTCTTCTTCGATGCGCAGCAGTTGGTTGTATTTCGCGATACGATCCGTACGCGACGCCGAACCGGTTTTGATCTGGCCGCAGTTGGTCGCGACGGCCAAATCCGCGATGAAAGCATCTTCGGTTTCGCCCGAGCGGTGCGAAGCAATCGCCGTGTAATTGTTGGAACGCGCCATTTCGATGGCATCCAGCGTTTCGGTCAAAGTGCCGATCTGGTTCACCTTGATCAAAATCGAATTGGCCACAATCTCTTCGATGCCGCGTTGCAGATAGCGCGTGTTGGTCACAAACAGATCATCGCCGACCAATTGCACGGTGTCGCCCAGCTCTCCGGTGAAAGCTGCCCAGCCGGCCCAGTCATTTTCTGCCAAACCGTCTTCGATCGAGATGATCGGGTACTGTTTCACCCAGTTCACCCAATATTGCACCATCTCATCAGACGTCAGTTTGCGCCCATCGGATTTTTTGAAAACGTAATGGCCGTCCTGGAAAAATTCCGACGACGCCGGGTCGAGGGCAATCGCGATCTGTTCGCCCGGGGTGTAACCAGCGGCGTTGATCGCTTCCAGAATCGCTTCGATGGCTTCGTCGTTCGATTTCAAGCTGGGAGCAAACCCGCCTTCGTCGCCGACCGCTGTCGAATAGCCGCGTTTTTTCAACACGCCTTTCAGCGTGTGGAACACTTCCGCGCCCCAACGCAAGGCTTCAGCGAAATTCGGCGCGCCCGCCGGCACAATCATGAATTCCTGAAAATCCACGTTGTTATCGGCGTGTGCGCCACCGTTGATGATGTTCATCAGCGGCACGGGCAGCGTACGGGCATTGGTGCCGCCGATGTAACGATAGAGCGGCACATCGAGCTCGGCGGCTGCCGCGCGCGCAGTCGCCAGCGACACGGCCAATAAGGCATTCGCGCCGAGTTTGGATTTGTTCGGCGTGTCGTCCAGATCAATCATCGTCTGGTCAATGTTGGCCTGTTGAAATGCGTCTTTGCCAATCAGCGCGTTGGCAATGATCTTGTTGACGTTTTCGACCGCCAGCTTGGTGCCTTTGCCCAGATAGCGGAATTTGTCGCCGTCGCGCAATTCCACGGCTTCATTTTCGCCGGTCGAAGCCCCCGACGGTACGGCAGCGCGTCCGGTCACGCCGCTGTCCAGCGTGACTTCTGCTTCCACCGTGGGGTTGCCGCGCGAATCGAGGATTTCGCGGGCGTGAACTCTTTCAATGGTACTCATAAAAAAAAACTTCTCCTTGAGGGTTGAGGGTCCGCATCAGCGCCCCGGCCGTGAGGGAAGGTCTGGGAGTGCAAGGCAAACCTTCCCTCAGGACCGGAGGAACTGCTGCGAGGTTAGAAAACATACTTCAACGCAAATTGAATTTGGCGCGGGTTGAATAGGGTATCAACCGATTTGCCAAAACTGGGCGCTTCCAGCACGCGCACCGGCACGCCAAAGTGCGTGCGATTCCACAAATTAAATGCTTCTGTGCGGAAGACGAGAAAATGATTGCTGCGCAAACGGAAACTCTTGCTCACTGCCAGATCGGTACGAGCAACACCGCTGGCGCGGAATGTGTTGCGTCCGATGCGTCCGTTTTCTCCCAAACCAGCCAACAGGCTGGTGGGCGCGGCGGTCAATTGCAACTTGGTTTGCCGGTCGTTGACCAATTGCAAACCTGTCAGCGTATTCAACCGGTCCGTCATATTACCATCCCGATTGATGTCATAGCTGGTATTGACCGTAAACGGCTGTCCGGTTTGGTAGGCAGTCAGCGCCGCAAATTGCCAATCACCGAACAGCACACGTTTGGCTCCCTGATCATCATTGAAGCGCGCCAAAAACGGCACATTGCCAATCAGACTGTAAGCGAAACGATGGCGGATGTCGAAATTCGCGCTGGCGCGTTCGGCACTCAGAATGCGGTCATCCTGTGGCAAAACATATGCGCCCGCCACGTCAAACACGTCTGACACGTCATCAATCGCGTGCGAATAGGTATACGCCGCCGTGAACTGATATCCCTGACCAAACCGTTTGGTCAGCGTCGTTTGCAAGGAGTGATAGGTTGATCCGGCGGACGAATCGAAAATCGTATACGAACCCAGATTCGAATTGGGCCGTCCCAAAGGACCGCCTGCCAGATTGCTCAATGGCGCAATCGCCAGCGCAAACAGCGGCGCAGAGGCATTCGGATTTGAGCTGGCCGTCAATCCCAATGGATCAATCGGCAAAGTCACCGAATTCGGGCCACCGTTCGGGGTGCGAAAGCGCGTCAACCGTACGCCGCGCGTTCCGACATAGGCAACGTTGAGTAACAGGTCTTTGGCCAACTCCCGTTCGATTTGCAGGTTGTATTGCAACGTATACGGCGCGCGCAAATTGTTGTCTGGCAAGGTGTAGGCCAATCCGCCGCCAGAAGGCAACACGCCTGCCGTATCAGGTTTGAACAATAACCCCAGCAATTGCGGCAACGCCCCGCTCGGCGCATTCAGCACGTTCAACGTGCTGGGTCGCAACAATCCAACCGGTGTCGTCTGCGAGCCGATAAACAGATTGACGAAATACGGATTGGTTAGCGCATAAATGCCTGATGTGCCGGGCGCAAAAAACGCGTCGCGCGCATAAGAAAAGGTATTGACGTCCGCATTGAACGGCAAGAAGTTCGGAAAGACATTGCGCGACTGACTAACCACGCTGCCCAGCGTCAGGTCGTAATACAATCCGGCGCCGCCACGCACAGCCGTCTTGCCCGCCTGCGAAGCGTTGCCAACAAACGGGTCCCAGGCAAACCCAAGATGTCCGCCCCAGTTATTACGATCCGGCGAAAAAATGCCGTCGCGATTGCTGACCACATTGCGCAACGCGCTGACGGTGGCGTTATAGCCGTTGATCAAACTTGTGTATGGGATATTGATCAGATTGCGGCCCAGACTGACCGTGATGGTCTGATTGGGATCGCTTTGCGGTAATTGGGTCAGCGGGAAAGTCTTTTCGATGCGCCCGTTCACTTCGCGCGGCACACTGTTCAGTTCGTAGCGCCCCCCCCAATCAATAGACAGTCCGCGCCGTGCCTGCCAGTTGTCGTTAAAAAAGAAGTTCAGTTGCCAGAAGCGCAACCCCAATGTCGAATCCGGGTTACCAATGGCCAACGATTGGAAAATACCTGAGGGGATCCCCAAAGACGCCAAGTCTGCACCGCTAAAATAGCCCGGCGTTGGGCCTGATTGCGTGATATTGGGAATCGGCGTCAAGCTGGAGAAAAACTGTGACAGATCGGGTGCGCCGGCAAATACGACTTGCGAGCGGTAATTGCGGTTGAGCAAACTGTTGAGTTGCGTGCGGCGTACGTCACCACCAAATTTCAGCGTGTGTCCGCCACGAAAGCGCGTCAGCGTGTCGGCCACTTGAATCGTGTTATTCGCACGACGTTGCGGGAATAGATACACATCCAATCCCAGCGGGCTGTACGGCGTTACGACGACCTGACCAATTGGTCCCAGGTTTCCTTCAGTGAGAAATGTCGGAGTGCTGGCTGTGATGTCAACGTACGGCACATATGGTAATGGCGTCAGCGGAAACGCGAAGTTCTGTAAAACGCGCGCATTGAGCAGAAAGCTTTCGCCAGGCAAGCGGCTCGACGGACGCATATACGGGTTCCGCAATTCTTCAAAATTCAGCGCCGTGCGGCCATAACTGGCGCGAATCTGATTGGCCAGCACCGACGAAAACTGACTGTTCAAAAACAACGACAAGTTTTGCGTGCGGACTTTTGGCATGACGCTGGCAAAAATCGCATTGCCAACCGAGGGAATTTGTCGTTCATCGTCCGTGAAATTGTAGCGCGCGGTGAAATTGTGCGTGACTTCGGGGCCAAATAGTTTGAAGGTGTGATCGAGTTTCAGCGAATAGATCAACGCCTTGGCGCTGGCGGGCAACACCTGTGTCAATGTGTTTTCACCATATGGTCCAACCGGATTATTTGGAAACGGAAACAGCGACAAGATCGAATCGCCCGCGACGAATGTCGGCGCAAACGATTGCGCGCGTCCCTGCCGATCCACCGTCGTAAATCCGGTAGCGCCAAATCCCAAAAAGCCGCGTTGCGCCACAGTCGGAACGGAAAAATGCGTTTCCTGGCGCGCCTTGATGTCCTGGTGTTCAAACGAGCCGAAGAAAAAGGTCTTGCCCGGCACAATCGGAAAGCCCAACACCGCGCCGCCCTGATTGCGCTGGAATTGGTCTTTGCCTTCTGACGGATTCGGCAAAACGACATTGTTGTTGCCAATGCGCACCGGCAAAATGCGCGTGTTGCCTACGGGTTGCCCATTCACGTAACGTTCGACAGCGCGCGCCGTCAACGGAATGCCCTGCCCATCAGATTTGTAATCAAAAAAGTTGCGTGCGTTCAGCGCCGAGTGATTGAAGAAGTCATACACCGAGCCGTGAAATTGATTCGTACCGGATTTGGAAACGGCGTTGACCTGCGAACCAGCACTGCGCCCTTGTTCGGCGTCCCACAAACTGGTGACGATTTGAATTTCCTTGATGCTTTCCACGCTTTGCGGCACCAGCGCCACAAATCCCTGGCGACGCACGCCCACGTCTTCGTCGTTATTGTCTGAACCATCTACGGTGAAGTTATTCGACCGCGCCCGCGAACCATTGACCGAAAACTGTCCGGCCGTACCGATGCCCGCACCGATGCCCGGACCGGCCACGCCTTTGACTTGGGGCGGCGGCGCAACGCCCGCCGCCAGCAACGCCAGATCATCAAAGCTGCGAATGTTGGCCAGTGGCAACAACGCCACCATTTGTTCGTCGGCGTTAGCGCGGCGTGTGGAGTCAATCTGGTTGGTCAGCCGTCCCAGTTCTTCTTCCTGCGCGGAAGTGGTCACGGCGGGAGCAGGCGTTTGCGCAGGTGTGCGCACAGGCGGAGTGTTGGCAATGGCCGGCGCAGGAGCTGACGCCGGACCAAGCAAAATGTCTGGCGCCCATTCCACAGTTTTGTTGAGCTGGATGCGCAGCGGTTCCGTCGTCGGACGGATAAGTTTCAAACCATCCTTGACCGCCACGATGGAGTATTTGCCAAGCGGCAAAAACGCAATTTGATACAACCCCTCGGAATTGGTTCTGGTCGCACGCGTGTTGTTGGTTTCCTGATTGATCACACGCACCGTCACATCAGGAATGCCGACGCCGTTGGCGTCTTTCACATACCCTTTCACGGTGCCCGTGATGGTGTCGATGGTAACCGTCAATGAATCGCCCACCGGATGCGCCCAGGTTTGTGTCTGGAAAGGCGCAAGCAGTTGCGTGGTGAGCATTGCGATAATGAGGAAGGGGCTGACAGACTTGGACCTCGGTGTCATAACTTCACACTCCGTTTATCAACTCCGCATATTTTCAATAATGGATTCCGTTCGTCAGGCGCTGGGGCCACATCGGGAGCAACAGGTTGCGTGAGTTGTCAACTGTCATAGGGACAAGACGAACGAACGACATTTGACGTAGCGGGTATCTTAACTTGCTTGCGCACATTGTCAACCACGTGCAAAATCGTGCCACGAAATCACAAAATTGAGTGGCCGCAATGGCCCAAGCTAAAGACAACGACTCTGGAATTGCCATCAAGTAAGCCTACCAGTCAGACGTGTACTGGCATAAGCTGGCGGATAAGTCGGGCAACTGACGACAACACGGACAGGATTTTTCTCCGGGCTAACCTCAGTTTGACATCCACCGCCTAAGATGACCGTGACATCTTTCTGGTTGGTTTGCGCGCTCAGGTATTTGCCTGTACGCAATGGCCATACGCTGTTGGTATTTCTATTAACCCTTTGAAATTTGAAAGAGGATACCTATGAATCGCAGAAACCCCATGTTTCTTCTTCTATGCCTGCTACTGCTCTGCGGCAGTGGAACGCTGTTCCCTGCTGGAGCGCAGTCTACGTTCGGCACGCTGCTAGGTACTGTCAAAGATAGTTCTGGCAGCATCATCCCGAACGCCACCGTGAAAATCACCAACGTGGACGAAAACACCGTCCGCACGGTGATCAGCAACAACAACGGCGATTACGAAGCGGTTAACTCCAAACCCGGACGCTATCGCATCGAAGTCACCGCCACCGGCTTTCAGGCATTTTCGACTTCTGAAGTCACTCTGGTCGCCCGCCAAACACTGCGCGTTGACGCCACCCTGAACGCTGGTCAGGTGACCGAACGCGTGGACGTTACCGCCAACGCCGGGGCGATCACGACCGAAACACAAACCATCTCGTCTTCATTCGAATCGCAAAAGATTCTCAATCTGCCCGCGAACTATCGCGGCGCAGGCGGCAGCACCAGCCCGTATGCCCTGATCGCCGCACTCCCCGGCGTGCAATCCGACAACGGCGGCGCATTTTCGATTCAAGGCGCGTTGCCTTCGCAATCGCAATTTTCGCTCGACGGCATTTCGACCACCAACGTGACTGGCAACTCGCCGTTGCGCAACGCGTTCCCGTCGGCGGAATCCATCGCTGAAATCAAAGTGCAGGGCGTGGGCAATGCGGCGGAATACGGTCAGGTCGGTGACGTCACGACCATTTCGAAAAGCGGCACCAATGACTATCACGCGACGGCTTTCTGGTTTCACCAAAACCGCGCGCTCGACGCCAAAGCGTATGGCGCGTTGACCAAGCCGCAAAAAATCAGCAACGACTTCGGCTTTAGCGGCGGCGGCCCGGTGCGTATTCCGTGGCTGTACAACGGCAAAGACCGCACCTTCTTTTTTGGCACATATGAAGGATTGCGATTGCCGCGCGGCGCAACGATTCAAAACACGGTGCCGACCCAGGCCATGCGCAATGGTGATTTCAGCGCGCTGGCCAACGTCACCGTGCGCGATCCGCTCACCGGTCAGGCGTTTGCCAATAATCGTATCCCCGATAACCGTATCAGCGCGATTTCCAAAGCGCTTCTCACCTTGTATCCGCTGCCGAATGTCAGCAATCCGGATCAATTCCGTGTGGCGAATTACATTCGCAATGCGTCGAACAACATCAATTCCGATCAATATGACATCCGTATTGATCACAACCTGACCAGCAAACAATCAGTCTTTGGCCGCTGGACGTGGAAGGAAATCGCCACCGATGCGCCAAACATTTTGACCTTGCCGTCGAATACGGCTTTTGACAACTACAAAATCCTGGTTGTCTCGCACAACTATACGATCACGCCGCGCTTGCTCAATGAAGCGCGCTTTGGCCTGACGCTCAATGACAGCGGCACGTCATTTCCGTTTGACGGGCGTGATTTCACCAACAAACTGGGCTTCACCGGCATTGGCCCGAACTTCCCTTTCAATGGTCTGCCGAACATTGATTTTTCGGGTGACATTACCGACCTGAGCCGCAACCGCGCAGATGGTAAGTCGCAATCACGCACCTTCCAGTTCAACAACAACCTGACCTGGACGGTGGGCCGTCACACGACCAAATACGGGTTTGATGTGCGCTGGATTCGCGCCGTCTCGCCGCTGGGGTTCATCGGCGCAGACAACTACGGCAACTCGGCGTTCAATAACACCTTCTCTGGTTATGACTTCGGCGATTTCCTGCTGGGCATTCCGATTCGCACGTCCTACGCAATCATCCAACAGGACAACGACGGACGCACCACGCACTACCATTTCTTCGGACAGGACAGCTTCCGCGTGAATCAGAAGCTGACGCTCGAATACGGTTTGCGCTACGAATATCACCCAGGCTACACAGATGCGGGCGGTAACATCGGCAACTTCGATCCGAGCGTGGCGAAAACCGGTCGTGTGGTGTATCCGACGGGCAAACGCAACTTGCTGGCCCCCGGCTTCCTGGCGACCTTCAACGCCTGCCCGGCTCCGGCTGCCAATGGCGCAGCTTGCACGCCGGTGCTGTCGGCGGAAGAAGCCGGTTTGCCTGAAAGCTTGCGCACCGTGCCGAAAAATCGTCTATTGCCGCGTTTCGGATTTGCCTATCGCCCGTTCGGCGATGATAAGACCGTCGTGCGCGGCGGTATCGGCGCATACAACGGCACGCTGCTCGGCAGCATTTACTTCTCGCTGACCGGCACGTTGCAATCCGACGTGCGCGAATTCACCAACCTCAGTTCGGGTGGCCGTCCGTTGTATCAATGGCCCGCCATTCAATCCAGCGGCTCAGGCATCAGCACAGGCCAGCTCGGCACGGCGTCATTCCGTACGGCCAACGACATCAATTACAAAGACCCGTATTCGGTGCAATGGAATTTGTCGGTTGACCGTTATGTCGGCTATGGCTTGGGCGTGCGCGTTTCGTATATCGGTATGAAGACGACCCAGTTGGCCTGGGCCCCCGACTTGAACCAGATGACGAACTCGACGCAATTCGCCATCAACCGCCCGTTAAGTGACCGTCCCTTCCCGAACTGGGGCATCATCTTCACCCGCACGGCAGGCGCCACCGCGTTCTACAACGCCTTGCAAGTCGAAGCCAATCGCCGTTTTTCGAACGGGGTCACGTTCAATTCAACCTACACCTGGGCCAAGAGTCTGGCGGACAACCTGGGACCGAACGCAACCGGTTTCGTGGGCGAAACCGGCGGCGGACGCGCGGCTGATCTTTACAACCGCCAGGGCGAATACGGCGACGATTACGCGACACGGCGGCATCGTTCGATTTCGACGGTGGTGTATGAGTTGCCGTTCGGCAAAGGCCGCAAATTTGCCAATGGCATTCATCCCGTGGCGAATGCGGTTATCGGCGGCTGGCAATTGAGCGGGATTTTCCTGGCGCAAACCGGCCCGTTCCTGACGCCGTTTTTGGGTAGCAACGTGGTTGATCCGTCGGGCAGCGGTTCTGGCCTGTCGCGCAACCAACACCCGGATCGCATCGGCAATGGCAACATCTCGAACCCAACGCGTGATCTGTGGTTCGACGTGAACGCCTTTGTCTGTCCCGGTTTGAATACGCGCGTGGCGGGTAGTTGCCGCATCGGGATCAACCCGACGCGTGACGCCGCGCCGATCGGACGGTTCGGTAACGCGGGTGTCGGCATCATCACCGGCCCCGGCACGATCAATCTTTCGCTTGGGCTGAATAAAGCGTTCCAACTGACCGAAAGGATCAAGCTGGAAGCAGGCGCATCGTTCACCAACGTCGAAAACCGCGTCAACCTGGCTGATCCGCAAATGAACGTCATCAGCACGGCTTTTGGGCGCATCACCAGTGCCCGCTCCTCAGAACTGGGGGGCAGCCGTACGGGCCAGGTCACCATGCGATTGAGCTTCTAAACTGACCTCTAACCAATCCACGAAGCGACACGAAGAAACATAAAGCGGCGAACATTCTCCCTTTGTGACTCTTCGTGTTCTTCGTGGATTTTGCTTCCTTCATCCAATAATGACCTCTCAATCCCACCACGACGCAAAAGAAGACGCACAGGACTTAAGCAAACTCGGATACGCCCAGGAACTGTTTCGCACAATGGGCGGGTTTTCCAATTTCGCCATCTCGTTTTCGATCATTTCGATTTTGACTGGCGCGGTCACGCTGTATGGTCACGGGTTGCGCATGGGCGGTCCGGCGCAAATGTCGCTCGGCTGGCCGCTGGTCACGCTGTTCACCCTGGCTGTCGTGTGCAGCATGGCCGAACTGGCGTCGGCGTTGCCCACCTCAGGCGCGATGTATCACTGGTCGTGCAAACTCGGCGGCAAAGGCTGGGGCTGGTTCACCGCCTGGTTCAATTTGATCGGCCAGGTCGCCGCCATCGCAGGCATTGATTATGGCTGCGCACAATTTCTGACGCCGCTGCTGGGTCTGGAAGCAACCACCAACAACCTGCTGTTGGTGTATGGTGCGATCCTGCTGTCACACGCCTTGATCAACCATTTCGGCATTCGCCTGGTTTCCTGGCTCAACGATTTCAGCGTGACGGTGCACATCATCGGCGTGATCGTCATTGTCGGCGCATTGTTTCTGTTTGCGCCCAAACAACCGCTCAGCTTTTTCTTTGCGCGCGTAACCAACAACACCGAAGGCTGGTCGTATGGCTGGGCGTTTGTCATCGGCTTGCTGCAAGCAATGTGGACCTATACCGGCTATGACGCGTCGGCCAGTGTTTCTGAAGAAACGGTTGACCCGCGCCGCCGCGCTCCGTGGGGCATGGTGATGGCCGTGGTCGTGTCTTCGCTTGTCGGGTATTTGTTGCTGATCGCGCTGACGCTTTCGATCAAAGACATTCCGAGTGTTTTGGGCAACCCGCCCGAAGTCATCGCCATTCTGGTTGCGGCGCTGGGAGAACGCGCAGGCACGGCGTTTTCCGCCTTGGCAGCGATGGCCATGTGGTTTTGCGGTTTGTCAGCCGTGACCTGGAGCTCGCGTGTGATTTACGCTTTTGCTCGTGACGAAGGCTTGCCCGCTTCGCGCATCTGGCGACACGTCAGTACCAAACACCTGACGCCCGCACCGGCCATCTGGCTGTGCTCAATCGCCGCATTTTTGGCGTTGGTTTACAGCGGCGCTTATGCCGTGGTGACTTCGATCAGCACCATCGGCCTGTACGTGTCCTACATTTTGCCTGTCTGGTTGCACTGGCGTTCCGGCTCCAACCTCGAACGCGGCCCCTGGCATTTGGGCCGTTACAGCCGCGCCGTCAATGTCATCGCCATTCTCTGGGTGTTGTTTTTGTGTTTTGTGCTGAGCATTCCCGACAATCAACGCGCCGGAAAATCCATTGCCGCCGTCACCTTGTTGCTGGCGATCTGGTATGCAGTGCGTGAAAAACGCCGGTTCCCTGGCCCAGCCTGGATGGGATAATTGTCAATTGTGAGCCGGGCCGTGAGCCGGGCCGTGAGCGCAACCGCCGTTTCCCCGCAGAACAATCTACAGGAGTTTCATCGTGAGTCAGAATCAACGCAATCAGCAAATCAGAGGAATGCTTTCGGTCGAAGAATTGCGCGAACTGGTCGCGCAGGAAATCATCGAAACCGTCATCGTCGCCTTTACCGATCATTACGGTCGGCTGATCGGCAAACGCTATGACGCTGAAATGTTCGTCGAAGACACCATCAGCCACGGCACACACGGTTGCGATTACCTGCTGACCGTGGACATGGAAATGGAACCCGTCCCCGGCTACAAATTCGCCAACTGGGAATTGGGCTACGGCGACTTTCACCTGGTGCCCGATCTGGCGACGTTGCGCGTGGCCAGCTGGCTGGAAAAAACCGCGCTGGTGCTGTGCGACGTGCAAAACGAACGCAAACACGAATTGATCAGCGTGGCGCCGCGTTCGATCCTGCGTCGGCAACTCGACGCCGCGCACGGGCTTGGGTTTGACAGCTTCGCCGCTTCGGAATTGGAGTATTACCTGTTTCAAAACAACTACCGCGAAGCCTTTGCCCAGGGCTATGCCGATCTGGAACCTGCTGGCTGGTATCTGGAGGACTATCACATTTTGCAGGGCACGCGCACCGAGCCGTTCAATGCCGCTGCGCGCTATCACCTGAAACATTCCGGCGTACCGGTCGAAAACTCCAAAGGCGAATGGGGCCTGGGTCAGCACGAACTCAATGTTCGTTACGCCGAAGCCCTGAACATGGCCGACCGGCACATGATCTACAAACAATGTCTGAAAGAGATCGCCGAACAGATGGGTTTGAGCGTCACGTTTATGGCTAAATTCGCCGCCGACCGCGCCGGTTCCAGTTGCCACATCCATCTCAGTTTGTGGAAAGACGGGCGCAACGCCTTTGCCGGTGAGCAGGCGTTTGGCCCGGCCCATTGCGGCATCAAATGCTCTGACGAATTCCGCTGGTTTCTGGGCGGCTGGATGGAACACGTGCCCGACGTGATGCCGTTTTATGCTCCCACCGTGAATTCCTACAAACGCTATGTGGACGGAAGCTGGGCGCCGACGCGGCTGGCCTGGAGCTATGACAATCGCACTGGCGGGTTTCGCGTCGTCGGCAGCGGGTCAAGCTTGCGCATCGAATGCCGCATTCCCGGCGCAGACTGCAATCCGTATCTGGCCTTTGCCGCGTCGCTGGCGTCAGGCCTGGACGGCATCAAAAACCAGATCGAACCGCCCGAATGCTTCACCGGCGACATTTACGCCGCCAAATACCTGCCGCGCGTGCCGTACACCCTGGCCGAAGCCACCGACAAATTTGCTGCCAGCGCATTTGCCAAACGCGCCTTTGGCGAAGACGTCGTCGAACACTACACGCAATTTTTCCGCACCGAACAGGCCGCGTTCAATTCCGCCGTCACGGATTGGGAACGGCGGCGATACTTTGAAAGGATTTGACCAAAGCCTGATTTTCCCAAACGGAATTTCCTCATCAAAATGTAGCGCAAGCTCGCCAAGCTTGCGCTACGGTCGCAGTCGCGCGCGTTGCTCGCAGCAGGCTGCCCCCGCATCGCGCGCTGATGAATGCACCCGTCCTTGCTGAAATTGACGCCTTGCCAGCGGCGTGCGCGGGGGTTCTGATTAGTAAAGATGTTTGAAAATCTCCGCGCCCAGCACTTGTTCGGCGATGTGCCGTGGGCGACGCTGGATTTGTCGCTGTCCAAACGGATGACCATCACCGAACGGGTTCACATACGGTTTAGCGCCGATTTCCTCAACGCGCTGAATCATCCGTTGTTCAACGATCCGGCGCTGAACCTGCTCGCCCCGGCATCATTCGGCGTGCTGACCAGCGAACCGACGTCGTCGAACAACTTTTACAAGGCGCGGCAAATTCAGTTGGGGCTGCGCATTGAGTTCTAATCGAATTGAATGCAATTGACTTCAACACGTTGTGGCGCGAGTTTCCCAAACTCGCGCCACAACACACCAGCACCAGGCGAGGAGCAAAAATGAAAAAGTTACTGCTGACTTTGTTGCTGCTGTCTTCACTCAGTTTCGGCATTGCCAAACCGGCATTCATTGGCGTTCACGCCAGCGACGATCAGTTCAGCCCGGTGCGTGCGTTCATTCAAAAACAGATGCTGGAACGACAGGTGCCGTCAGTCGCGGTCGCCGTGGCCCGCGACGGCAAAATCATCTGGGAAGAAGCTTTCGGCTGGGCCAACCGCGAAGAGCGCATTGCCGCCACGCCGCACACCATGTATTCCCTGGCCTCGATTTCAAAACCGATTACCGCCACGGGGCTGATGATTCTGAAAGAGCGCGGCAAACTCGATTTAGACCGCCCGCTCAACGATTATCTGGGCGACGCCAAAATCAAAGTCCGGCTCGGCAATCCGGCGGATTTGACCGTGCGCCGCGTTGCCAATCATTCCTCCGGCCTGCCGCTGCATTACCAGTTCTTTTACGAAGACGAACCGTTCCGCGCGCCCGCGCGGGATGAAACAATCAACCGGTACGCCAACACCGTCACCGCGCCGGGCGAAAAATATCAATACTCCAATCTGGGCTACGGTCTGCTGGATTACCTGATCGAACGCGGTTCCGGCAAAAGCTACGCCGAATTCATGCGCACGGAAGTTTTCCAGCCGCTGGGCCTGACACATATGTCCGTGGACATTCCGGCAGGGATGGAAAAGCAACAGGCCGTTCGTTACGGCACGGACGGCTTGCCGATTCCGTTTTACGCCTTCGATCATCCGGGCGGGTCGGCAATCTATGCCAGCGCGCATGATCTGGTCCGCTTCGGCCTGTTTCATTTGAAAGCGCGCCTCGCCGATCAAAAAGCGATTCTCAGCGACCAGACGATTGACGAAATGCACAAGGCAACAATGACAACTGGGCCCAACGCAGGTTATGGCATTGGCTGGGCGTCGAATACCTATCCCGGCAATCATCTGTGCGTTTCGCACACGGGCGGCATGGGCGGCGTGGCAACCAGCCTGCGCCTGTTTCCCAAAGAGAAAATCGCGATTGCCGTGTTGACCAATTCCAGTTCGCCCGCGCCGCATCAAATTGCCGACGAAATCATGGCGACGCTGATGCCGGATGCGCGGCCTGCTCCGGCGACGCCGAACAATGCCACAGACACGGCGTTCAAACCGACTGACGCCTTGATCGGAACCTGGGAAGGCACGGTTCACACCTACAAAACCGATTTGCCCTTTACGCTGGTGTTTCAACCGGACGGCGACATCCACGCCTGGCTCGGCACGCAGCACAAATCCCTGGTGAATCGCGCCGAATTCAAAGACGGCTATCTCACAGGCGAATTCCTGGGCGACATCGGCACCGAAGACGCCAACCGCACGCGCTATGTGCTGGCGCTGTCGTTGAAACTTCGCGGCAATGTACTGAATGGCGCGGTAACGGCGCGCTCCCTGCCCGGCAAACGACTCGGCAATGCGCTGACGCAGTGGGCGGAGTTGAAGAAGAAATAAAAACGCAGGTAGTCCCGCCTTCAGGCGGAAATCCGTAGCAGCCAAACCATTCCGCCTGAAGGCGGGACTACCTGCAAATTCAGAGGACAACCGATGAAAAAGACCGCCTGCTTAATCGTCATTACCGCTCTTATTTCGGCATACCTTCCAGCGATCACCGCGCAGGAAGCCCCCTTCGACATTTTGATTCGCAATGGTCGCGTGGTGGATGGCACGGGCGCGCCGTGGTATCGCGCGGATGTCGGCATCCGGCAAGGGCGCATTGCCGCGCTTGGCCGGTTAAAAGACGCCCAAGCGACAAAGACGATTGACGCCGACGGATTGGTCGTCGCGCCTGGTTTTGTGGATATGATGGGACAGCGAGCGCGGCCTTTTTTGCAGGATCACAACGCCGCGTTCAATCTGCTGATGCAAGGCATCACCACCATCAACTGCGGCGAAGGCGGTTCGGATGCGCCGCTGGACGGCGCGGAAGCCGAGCGCGCGGGCTGGCGCACGATGCGCGAATTTTTCGCCAAGCTGGAACAGCGCGGCATGCCGATCAACATGGTACAGACCGTCGGCCACACGCAGTTGCGGCGGCTGGTCATCGGCCTGGAAGACAAGCGCGCCACGCCCGAACAACTGGAAAAAATGCGCGCGATGGTACGCGAAGCGATGGAAGCAGGCGCGATTGGGCTTTCAACTTCGCTGATTTATCCTCCTGCCGTTTTCGCGCCGGAAGAAGAAATCACCGAACTCGCCAAAGTCGCGGGCGAATACGGCGGGCGGTATTACACGCACATGCGCAACGAAGGCGATCAACTGCTGGAAGCAATTGACGAAGCGTTGCGCATCGGCAAAGCCGCCAACACGCCGGTTCATATTTACCATTTGAAAACCGCCGGGCGCGCCAACTGGGGCAAGATGGATTTGGCGATCGCCCGCATCAAAGCCGCTCGCGCCGCCGGGCAGGAAGTCGGCGCGGACGTGTATCCCTACATCAACAACGGCTTGGGCATTCGCGCGTTGGTTCATCCGCGCCACTCGGCCAAAGGGCCGGAAGATTTGCTGCGCCGGTTGAATGACGCTGCCATGCGCGCCGAAATCCGCCGCGAAATGGAAACCGGCACCGGTTGGGAAAATTGGTTCGGCCACGTCGGTCACGATTGGGATCGCGTGGTGATTGCGGGCATCGCCGATCCGGCCTATGCCGCGCACAACGGCAAATCGCTGGGCGAAATCGCCCTCGCCGTCAAACAAGAACCGTGGGATGTGTTTTTTGCGTTGGCGCGCACCGGCGCTTCGGCGATGCCGCAAAGCATGTCCGAAGCCAACAAGATCAAAGCCATGCAGGAAGAGTTCGTCTCTTTTGACACGGATGTCGGCCCGGCTTCCGCGCCGTATACCGGCCATCCGCGTGCGTTTGGCGCGTTCCCGCGCGTGCTGGCGCGTTACGTGCGCGACCTGGGCGCGTTGTCGCTGGAAGCCGCCATTCACCGTATGGCTTCAGTCGCCGCTAATGAAACTATGGCGTATGACCGTGGGCATCTGGGCGTAGGCCTGGCGGCAGACATCGTCATTTTCGATCCGAACCGGATTCAGGATCGCGCGACGTTCGCTGAACCCGATTTGACCGCCGAAGGCATAAAATTCGTCATCGTCAATGGCGGATTGGTCATTGACCAAGGTAAATTCACCGGCGCCACGCCGGGCAAGGTGCTGCGTGGGCCTGGCTACCGCGCCAAGTAACCACATCGCCTCTCTTGGCAAACATACAACCTGAGAGTATGAGATGAAACATCGTATCCATTTTCCCGTGTATTTGAGCCTGCTGATCCTGGTCTACGGTTGGTTGATCACTCCGCACTTCCGGTCTGCCGCTCATCAGGAAGCCGCGCCGGCCTATGAATTGAAGCAGGTCATGGTTTCAATGCGCGACGGCGTGCGGCTAAATACGCACATTTTCAAGCCGAAAAACCAATCCGGGCCGCTGCCGATCATGCTCGAACGCACGCCCTATCAAGCGCCCACCAACGAAGCCTGGGCGCGCGGCAAATATCAGGCGCTGGCGGCAGACGGTTATATTTTTGTCTTTCAGGACATTCGCGGGCGCTATAAATCCGAAGGCCAGTTTGTCATGCAACGTGCGCCGGTTTCGTTGCTGACCAACAGCAAAGACCCCAAAGTCGTGGACGAAGTCACTGACGCGTATGACACGATTGATTGGCTGGTCAAAAACGTTGCGAACAACAATGGCCGCGTCGGTATCATCGGTATTTCTTATCCTGGCTGGACGGCGGGCATGGCGACGCTGGCGCCGCATCCGGCGCTCAAAGCCGCTTCACCACAGGCTTCGCCGACGGACATGTATCTGGGCGACGACTTTCACCACAACGGCGCATTCCGGCTGAGTTACGGGTTTGAATACGCCTCGCGCATGGAAACCAACAAAGAACAGGCGCGCTTCAGTTTCGACAAATTCGATACCTACGAGTGGTATTTGCGGCTCGGCGCACTGTCGAACGTCAACGAAAAATACCTGCACGGCAACATTCCCACCTGGAATGATTTCGTCAACCATCCGAACTACAACAAATTCTGGCAGGAACAGGCGATGGCCGGGTATCTGAAAAAAGTTCACGTGCCGATGCTGGTCGTCGCTGGCTGGTGGGATCAGGAAGATTTTTACGGCCCGATCAATATGTATGAAACGCTGGAAAAGCACGACACACAGAAAATCAATTTCTTCGTGTCTGGCCCGTGGAATCACGGCGGCTGGGCGCGCGGCGAAGGCTCCAGCTTGGGCCGCATCAAATTTGACAGCAACACCGCGCAACATTACCGCGAAAAGATCGAAGCACCCTGGTTTGCCTATTATCTAAAAGACAAAGGGCAGCCCGGAATCCGCGAAGCGATCACCTTTCAAACCGGCGCAAACGAATGGAAAAGTTATGACCAATGGCCGCCGCGCAATCTGACCACTGACCGCAAATTGTATTTTCACGCCAACGGCAAATTGTCGTTTGACGCGCCGACCGCCACGGTCAAAGCCTTTGACGAATATGTGTCTGATCCGGCCAACCCGGTTCCCTATCGTCCGCGCCCGATTGAAGCGACTTACAATCCGCCGAATCTGGGCGGTTCCGGTTGGGGCGCGTGGCTGGTCGAAGACCAACGTTTCGTGCACGGACGCCCGGACGTGCTCGCGTGGGAAACCGACACGCTGACCGAAGACGTAGTCATCACGGGCAGCGTCTGGGCCAACCTGTTCGCTTCGACCAGCGGATCAGACAGCGACTGGGTGGTCAAACTGATTGACGTGTACCCGGAAGAATATCCCAAAGAACCGCGCATGGGCGGTTATCAATTGATGGTGGCAAATGACGTGTTTCGGGGTCGCTTCCGCAACAGTTTCGCGCGCCCGCAAGCCGTCACGCCGAACAAGGTCGAGACGTACAAAATTGATCTGCACCACCTGGATCATCGTTTTTTGAAAGGCCATAAGATCATGGTGCAAGTGCAAAGCACCTGGTTCCCGATCATTGATCGCAATCCGCAGAAATACGTCGAGAACATTTTCAAAGCGAAAGAAGCCGATTACATCCGGGCGACACAGCGCATCTTCCGTTCGAAAACGTTTCCGTCGCATCTGCTGGTTCCGGTCGCGCCGAATCGGTAAGAGGAAATCTGAGGTTGAACCATGAAGAAGCTGATTTTCGTCACGCTCTTGCTCGCCGCTGTCGCCGCTTCGTCAGCCGCGCAGTCCAAAAAACCTGCGGCGCAAACAACAACGGCGCGGGTCAATAAACTGTTTGAGAAATGGGACAAACCGACTTCGCCGGGCTGTGCGCTGTCAGTCATCAAAGACGGACAAATCATTCACAAACGCGGCTACGGAATGGCCAACCTCGACCACGACATTCCGATTACGCCCGCGACGATTTTCCACGTCGCTTCGGTATCAAAACAATTCACTGCGGCATCAATCGCGTTGCTGGCACAACAGAACAAACTTTCGCTGGACGATCCGGTGCGCAAATACATACCGGAACTGCCGGATTTCGGCACGCCGATCACCATTCGCCACTTGGTCCATCACACCAGCGGCTTGCGTGACCAGTGGACATTGCTGGGCTTGTCAGGGTTGCGTTACGGCCTGGATCGCATTGCAGATTCGGATGTGCTGGACGTGATGGCGCGACAAAAAGACCTGAATTTCCGTCCCGGCGAAAAGTATCTGTATTGCAATACGGGCTATACGTTGCTGGCCGTGATCGTGGCGAGGGTAAGCGGGCAGAGTTTCCGCGAATTCACTGACGCCAACATCTTTCGCCCCTTGGGCATGAAAAACACGCATTTCCGCGACGACTTTGCCGAGATCGTCAAAAACCAGGCGTATGGTTATTTGCCGACCGGCAACACCTTTCGCGTTGGCGCAACCAATTTTGACACGACGGGCGCAACCAGTTTGCTGACCACCGTGGAAGACCTGGCGCTGTGGGATCAGAATTTTTATACCCCGAAAGTTGGCGGGGCGGCCTTTATTGAGCAGATGCGACAGCGCGGCAAACTCAACAACGGCGAAACGATCAGCTACGCCTTCGCACAAACACAGGGCAAATATCATGGCCTGCCGATTGAGGAACACTCGGGTGCGGATTCCGGCTATCGCGCGCACCTGATGCGTTTTCCCGAAGAGCATTTTTCCGTGGCTGTCACCTGTAACGCCGGACCGGTAGACACGTCCAATTTGGCGCGCAAAGTCGCGGACATTTATCTGGCCGGAAAATTCAAAGACGCGCCCAATCAGACTGCGCCCGTCGCGCTCAGTGACGCGCAACTGCAAGGCAAAGCGGGTTTGTATTTGGACCAGGAAAGCGGCGACACAATGACGGTTGTGTTAACGGGCAAACAGCTTTCATTGCAAGCAGGCGGGCAAAATCTGGAATTGCTCGCCCTGAGCGAAAACCGCTTTCGTATTGCCGAACGCCCCGGCGAAATCCGCTTTGAATCTGGTAGCGCGCCACGTCTCGTGCGCGTGGACGAAGCGGGCGGAAAAGTCGCCTATGACTTTCTGCCGCCATTCAGTTTGCCCGCCAGCCAGTTGGCCGATTACGTAGGCGATTACGTCAGCGAAGAGATCGAACCTGTTTTTCGCCTGCAAATCCAGGGCGACAAACTGATGCTGGCACGCCTGAAATATCGTGCAGCGTCATTGCAACCGATCGCGCGCGACGTCTTTTTGACGAATTCTGGCAGCCTGCATTTCACGCGCAACGGACAGAATCAGATAACAGGATTTACCTACAATCTGGGGCGCGTCAGAAATTTCCGCATGAAAAGAAAGGTCTCAGACTGAGGGTGTCGAAACCAGGTGTTTGTTCAGCAGGAACAGCACGGCATTCGAGTGCCGTCGCTGAAGCCACGCCAAAGATTGCCATGCGTAACCGGCAGTAACCTGTCCCAGGCTGGAACAAGTCACTGCCGGTTATTTCTCTTCAGCCAGTCTTACCGGATGGATTGTCTGTTAACCTTGAAGGTAAAGCGTTGATTGAACAGCCCCGTCACATTGGTTCCGATCACCTGTTCAAGCACATCGCCTGAAGCGCCGCTGAAGTAACCGCCGCCGCCAACCAAGGCGCGCAACTGTGGCGTGAGCCCTGCGTGCGCGCCTTCGGTCACCAGCATACGACCGTCATCAAACAGAAAGTATTGCGTGCCGAAGACTGCCGGTTCAGCGCCCGCGATGATCTCGCCGAAATCGTAATTGAATGTGCCGCGCAACACCCATTTGCCGATGCTGCCCGTTGCCGTGATCGGGTTGAATGGGCCGGGCGCAGCCAGCGTGCCGCCCGCTGCAATCGTTCCGCCGGGATAGATTTTCCCTTCGACAATGAAACTGTCGCCGCGTTTTGCTTCAGGCAATTGTGCGCCGCGATTCAGGCGGAAGCTGCGTGCGTCTGTGGCCACGTCAAAGATCAGCGTTAGCGGAATGCGGTCGAGCCAGTCTATGGCGCGCTCTTCATGGGGAACGGAAGACAACTCTTGCGCCTGCGCGCTGGGAGTGGCGTGGAAACAGGTCAGCATCAGAACAAATACGCTGGCGGCCCAAAAGATCAAAGCTTGTTTTTTCATAGTTTGCTCCTCAATGGTGGTAACGAATCGATCGTGTTTGCAACAAGTCGCGGCAGGCGCCGTCAAAGAGCGGTCTGCGCTTTCAGAGTCGCGCGCCTTCCTGTCCGCACTCACACACGCGACAACTGCGCGGGCAGACCGCCAGCGCGCGCAAGATTTTTTTCAGCCGGGGACGACGGTGCTATACTGCGCGCCGTTGTTTTCTCTCAAGCAGCACGGCAAATCCGATGACGACGCCTTCCCCACAAGATCTGACGCAATTGTTATTGGCTTGGAGCCAGGGCGATCCGGCTGCGTTGGAAAAGCTGCTGCCGCTGTTGGACGTGGAATTGCGCCGCCTGGCACACGCCTACATGCGGCGCGAAAATCCTGACCATACGTTGCAAACCTCGGCACTCATCAACGAAGCCTACCTACGGCTGATAGATCAGCAGCACGTCCACTGGCAAAATCGTGCGCACTTTTTTGGCATCACCGCGCAGTTAATGCGGCGCATCCTGCTCGACCACGCGCGCGGTCACGCCCGCGTCAAACGCGGCGGCGCGGCGCGGATCGTACCGCTGGACGAAGCAGCCGTCGTTTCCGGGCAGAAGGCAGCGGAATTGCTGGCACTGGATGAGGCATTGCGCGATTTGGAACGCTTTGACCCACGCAAAAGCCGCTTGGTCGAATTGCGCTTTTTCGGCGGACTAAACAACGAAGAAGTCGCCGAAGTGTTAGGCCTGTCGTTGCGCACGGTCGAACGAGAATGGCGCAAGGCCAAGGCCTGGTTGCATCAGGCGCTGAGCGAAGAGGAAGGAAACGATGACCTCTGAGCGCTGGCAAGAGATTGATCGGTTGCTGGACGCCGCGTTAGAACGCCCGCGCGCCGAGCGTTCAGCCTTTCTGGCTGAAGCCTGCCAAGGCGACGAACCATTGCGGCTGAAAGTCGAAGCCTTGTTACGGGCGGATGAAGAGGCCGCGAGCTTTATCGAAACGCCCGCAGCAGCTTTCGCAGCAGAGCTATTGCTAGCCACAACATCTCAGCCTTCCTCCGGCGCGCTGCCGGGACAACACTTGCAACAGTACAAAATCCTGACGCAACTGGGCGCAGGCGGCATGGGCGAAGTCTGGTTGGCCGAAGACACACGGCTGGGACGCAAGGTTGCGCTCAAATTACTGCCCGAACGGTTCACCCAGGACAGCGAGCGCGTGCGTCGCTTTGAACAGGAAGGCCGCGCGGCTTCGGCGCTGAATCATCCAAACATCATCACGATTCACGACATTGGGCAGGCAGAGGGCAGTTATTACATCACTACCGAATACATCGCCGGGCAAACCCTGCGACAACACTTGAAAGATGCGCCGCTGGCATTGACGGTGGCACTCGACGTGGCGAAACAAACTGCGGCGGCGCTGGCGGCGGCGCACGCAGCAGGCATCGTGCATCGAGACATCAAACCCGAAAATATTATGTTGCGGCCCGACGGGGTGGTGAAGGTGCTCGATTTCGGTCTTGCCAAGCTGACGGAATCGCCCCCGCTATCCAATCCGCAATCCCCAACCCGTAATCCGCAATTAACTGAACCGGGCACCGTGATGGGCACGGTCAGTTACATGTCGCCGGAGCAGGTGCGCGGTCTGGACGTGGATGGGCGCAGCGACATTTTCTGTCTCGGCGTCGTGCTGCACGAAATGCTGAGCGGTAACAAACCGTTCACCGGCGCGACCAGAGCGGATGTACTAGCCGCGATTCTGGATAAAGAACCTCCGCCGCTGCCGCCCGCCACGCCGCCACCGCTTACGGCCATCGTCAAACGCGCGCTGCGCAAAGACCGCGACGAGCGCTATCAAACCGCGAATGAACTGTTGGCGGAGCTAGACGCCCTCAAACAAGACCTTGAACTAAAAGCACATCTGTCACGCCAACGCCCGCTGCTCACAGCCTTGCAACAACATCAACATGGTGTGGGCGTGGCACTGGCGGTGTTGGTCGTGCTGACGCTGACATGGTTCTTTTTTATCAGGCGCACACCGCCCAGATTGACTGACAAAGACACGGTGTTGCTGGCGGATTTCGTCAACTCGACCGGCGATACGGTATTTGACGGTGCGCTCAAACATGCACTGGCCGTGCAGTTAGAGCAATCGCCTTATCTGAGCCTCTTTCCCGAACAGCAGGCGCGGCAGACGCTGCGGTTGATGAATCGCAAACCCACCGATCCTTTATCCGGCGAAACGGCGCGCGAGGTCTGCCAGCGCAATGGCATCAAGGCGCTGCTGGGCGGCGCGATTGCTCCCATCGGCAGTCATTTCGTCATTACGCTGGAGGTGGTAAACGCTGCCACGGGCGAAGTGATCGCCCGGCAACTGGCCGAAGCCGACAGCAAGGAGCAGGTGTTGAAAATGCTCGGTCAGGCGGCGACCGAATTACGCGCGAAACTTGGCGAATCGCTCGGCTCCATTCAAAAACATGACAAGCCGTTGGAACAGGTCACGACCTCTTCGCTCGCTGCACTGAAGGCCTATTCGCAAGGCAGCGAGCAAAGGCTCAACGGCAAAGAACCGGCCAGCATACCGTTTTATCAGCGCGCCCTTGAACTCGATCCGCACTTCGCGCGCGCTTACGCGGACCTTTCGACGGCTTATTTCAATCTGGACAGTTACGAACAAGCCGAGCAGTTTTCAGCCAGGGCCTGGGACCTGCGCGGACACGTCAGCGAGCGCGAGAATTTCTATATTTCGCAACAGTATTACCGCGTCGTCCTCGGCGAGATGGAAAAGACCATTGAAGCGCTGGAAATGTGGAAACGCAGCTACCCGCGCGATTACCTGCCGCTTTCCCTGCTCTCTTCCAGCTACGACGCCATCGGACAATTTGAAAAAAGTCTGGAAGAAACGCGCGCCGCGCTACAACTCAATCCGAAAAATGCCGTGGCGCTCAGCAATCTGGCAACTGACCTGATAAACCTGAACCGCTTTGACGAAGCGGAGCAGGTACTCGCACAGTCCGTCGCGCAAAAGCTGGATAGCTTTAGCACACACGCCTCGTTGCGCGCCCTGGCTTTCATTCGCGACGACCGCGCAGGCATGCAACAGCAAGATGAATGGGCCAGCGGAACACCGGCGGAACCTTATATGCTGGGCGAACAGGCGGCGGCGGCGGGCCGAAGCGGGCAATTAGGACAAGCGCGCGCCGCCACCCGCCGCGCCATTGAAATGCTCACCGGCAAAGACAACGAGGTCGCTGGTCGCTGGGCGTTTATCTCGGCGCTGCGCGAAGCCGCTTACGGCAATTGCCTGCCAGCGAAAAGCGACGCGGCCAAAGCGCTCACACTGGCGCACAACCGCTATCAGGTGAGCGCCGCCGCCGTCGCCCTGGCGCTATGTGGCGAGACGGGACGCGCACAGCAAATCGCCGACGACATGGCAAACCGCTTCCCGCAAGATACATTCATCAATTCGATGTTCCGGCCTGGCGTGCTGGCCGCCAGCGAACTCACACACCACAACCCGCGCCGGGCGGTCGAGTTGCTCGCGCCGGGCCGACGCTACGAGGCGGGAATCTATGGTTTTTTCTGGCCAGCGTATCTGCGCGGCCTCGCATATTTGCAACAACGCGCCGGTCGCGAAGCCACGCAAGAATTTGCGCGGCTGCTCACTTATAAAGGCTTCCTCGTTCGCCACAACGTTTCGCCGCCACTGGCGCTGGCGCAACTGGGACTGGCACGCGCACTGGCGCTGGCTGGCGAACCCGAAAAAGCGCGCCGGGCGTACGAAGAACTTTTCCTCATGTGGAAAAATGCCGATCCCGAATTAACGGCCTTGCGCCAAGCCAGGCAGGAGTACGAACGGTTGAAATAAGAGCTGCCCAAGCTTTTGATCGCAATCGAAGCCATTGCGGTAATTGACTGACAACACAAACACTATTTTCACAACCTTCTTTTATGACCAAATTACTGTCGGCCGTTTTCCTTGCCAGCGCCCTGTTTGTCTGGCTCACCCCTGAACGCCCCAATCTGATTGCCGGCATCGAGCGCGTCACCCTGCACAAAGGCCGCGACGGCGGCGTGACCTGGTTTTTGCCGCGCGTTTGCATGGTGCCGCAAACAGGCAGCCGGGTGATGGCGTTGATGACGCTGCAAACCATCGCCGGTTCTGACTATTACGGGCCGGTGCATTGGCGCGAATCCAAAGACCTGGGCAAAACCTGGAGCGAGCCGCAACCGGTTCCCGGCTTTGGCCGTCGCCCGTTTTCTGGCGAGATTGAAGAAGCCGTCAGCGACGTGCTGCCAACTTATCACGCCAAAACCGATACGACGCTGGCGCTCGGCGAAATCATCTATTACCGCACAGGCCGCTATTTTCCCGAACAGCCGCCGCGCTATCCGGTGTATGCCGTACGCGATGCCAAAGGCAATTGGTCTGAACGGCGCAAACTGGTTTGGGACGATCCGCGCACAAGTGCGATTTACGCGGTAGGCTCTTCGCAAACCGTCGTGCTAAAAAACGGCGACCTACTCATTCCCGTCAGCTTCCGCCCCAAAGAGCGTGCGGATTACGCCGTCACTTCCCTGCTCTGTTCCTTCGATGGCAAGGAACTGAAGGTCAAACGCGTTGGCACAACGCTGCACAACACCGTCAAACGCGGATTGCTGGAACCGCAACTCACCGTTTTTGACAACCGCTATCTGATGACCATTCGCGCCGAAGACGGTTTCGGTTATGTCAGCACGTCAACCGACGGCCTGACGTGGTCGCCCGCCGAAAGCTGGAAATGGGACAACGGCCAGCCGTTGGAAATGTCCACCACGCAACAACACTGGCTGACGCATTCGGAAGGATTGTTTTTGAGCTACACGCGCAAGGCCGAAGAAAATGCCAACGTCATGCGCTGGCGCGCGCCGCTGTATCTGGCCGAAGTGGATCGCAAAACGCTGCGCCTGATTCGCTCAAGCGAGCAAATTGTTTTCCCGCTCATCGGCGACGGCCTCAACGACCCCACGCACGTGCCGCATTACGGCAACTTTCACGTCAACAACGTCAACGCCGACGAATCCTGGATTTTGGCGGGTGAAGTCATCCCGGCGAACTTTCGCGGCGACCTGTTGCTGGCGCGCGTGAAATGGAAGCGCCCAAATCGCGTCAAATAGCCGCTGCGGACTTGCGTGTTTTGATTTGTCCGATATGCTCTAGCGTCTTGTCTCCCAACTACATTCATAAGGAATCCAATCAATGCGATTACAGGACAAAGTAGCTCTTATCACAGGCGCATCCAGCGGCATTGGCCGCGAAGCCGCCCTGTTGTTTGCCGCCGAAGGCGCGAAAGTCGTCGTCGTGGACGTTAACGACAAGGAAGGCAAAAAAACCGCCAAGCTGATTCAAAAAGCGGGCGGTGAAGCGGCGTATACGCACGCTGACGTTTCCAAGGCGGAAGATTGCGCCAAGATGGTCAAGTTCGCCGAACGCAAATTTGGCAAACTCAACATTCTGTTCAACAACGCAGGCATCATGCATCACAGCGACGACAACGCCGTCACCACCGAAGAAGCCATCTGGGATTTGACGATGGACATCAACGCCAAAGGCGTCTTTTTCGGCTGCAAATACGGCATTCCGGCGCTCAAGCGCGCGGGCGGCGGTTCGATCATCAATACGGCTTCGTTTGTGGCGGTGCTGGGCGCGGCCACACCGCAGGTTGCTTACACCGCCAGCAAAGGCGCGGTGCTGGCCATGTCGCGCGAGCTGGCCATCATCCACGCGCGCGAAAACATTCGCGTCAATGCGCTCTGCCCCGGACCGCTGCGCACGGAATTGTTGATGAGTTATCTGAACACCGACGAAAAGAAACAACGTCGGCTGGTTCACATTCCGATGGGACGGTTTGGCGAAGCGAAGGAAATCGCCCAGGCCGCGCTGTTTTTGGCCTCGGATGAATCGTCGTACATCACCGGCACAGACTTCCTGGTGGATGGCGGCATCACGGCGGCTTACGTAACGCCGGAATAATCAAAGCAGGCAAAAAAAGATTGGCCACGGAACCGCTGAGGCACAAAGCGAAAACCAACAAGATGGCGGGCGACAATACCCGTCTCTTGTTCCTTCGCTCCGCTTCAGGGATTCTGTGGCCAGAACGATTTGTGGCCCAATCCGCGGCTACCGCCCTTTGAAACTGTGCACGGCTTGCACATACAGCGCGCGTTCATACGCCGCCGGATCGGGACAATGCTGCTGGCTCAAACTGCCGCGCATCTGGGCGACTGATTCGTATTCGTGCTTTTCCATCCACTCGCGCATTGCGCGTTCGATGATGCTGATTTGCAAAAAGCCGCGTTCGTACAACGCCGAACACAGCATCGTCACATCGGCACCTGCCATCAACAGCTTCAATGCATCCAGGGCCGTGTGCACGCCCGTCGTGGCGGCCAATTGCGCCTTGATCTGTCCATACAAAATCGCAATCCAACGCAACGGCAATCGTATGGAAGACGAGCGGCTGAATAGCACATTCGTGCGCACTTCCAACGCTTCCAGATCAAAATCCGGCTGATAAAACCGATTGAACAGCACCAAGGCGTCTGCGCCTGCGGCGTCGAGTTGTTTGGCCAGATGGGCAAAGCTGCTGAAAAACGGCCCCAGCTTTACCGCCACGGGAATCGGTACGGCCGCTTTGACCGCCGCAACGATGTCCAGCAGGTTCTGTTCGGTTTGCGCGCCCGACACCGCCGAATCAGCCGCGACGGCGTAAATGTTCAGCTCCAATGCGTCAGCGCCCGCTTCGGCAATGCGTTTGGCAGATTCGACCCAGCGCCCCAAACTCGTACCGTTCAAACTGGCGATGATGGGAATGTCCACCGCTTGTTTGGCGCGGCGAATGTGTTCCAGATACGCGTCCAAGCCAAATTGCAAAAACTCCGGCTCGGGAAAAAAGCTGAGCGCTTCGGCAAAACTTTCGGTGCCGTGCGTCATGTGGTGATGCAATTCGTAACGTTCCAGCATCAACTGCTCTTCAAACAGCGAATAGAGCACAACGGCAGCAGCGCCCGCGTCGGCCATGCGTTTGATGTTGTCAATGTGTTGCGACAACGGCGAAGCCGACACCACCAACGGCGAGCGCAACGTCAGGCCCAAATAGTTTGTCGTCAAATCCATCATCGTTACCGTCCTTCCGTTGCGCCGACTGGTTCGGGTTTTGTGTCAGCAGATTCTGTGCGGGCGGAACGGGCCGCCAACGATTCATAATGCGCACGCCGCGCTGTGACGTCGGCTTGCGCCTGGGCAAACAGCCGCTGCGCTTCTTCGGGATGACTCTTGGTCAACATCTTGAAGCGGTTTTCCATCAGCAAGTAATTTTCCACCGGCATTTTCAACGCGGGCGAATCCAACGACAGCGGATGTTCGCCGCGCGCTTCGGCGTCAGGGTGATAGCGATACAACAGCCAGTGCCCGGCGCTGACGGCGGCTTTCTGATTTTGCATCGCGGTGGTCATGTTGATGCCGTGCGCGATGCAATGACTGTAAGCGATGATCAATGACACGCCGTCATAGGCCTCCGCTTCGAGAAACGCTTTCAGCGTATGTTCGTCGCGCGCGCCCATCGCAACACTGGCGACGTAAACGTTGCCGTAACTCATCGCGATCAAACCCAGGTCTTTTTTGCGTGCGTGTTTGCCGCCTGCCGCAAATTTGGCGACGGCGGCGCGTGGCGTGGCTTTGGACATTTGTCCGCCGGTGTTGGAATAGACCTCGGTATCGAGCACCAAAATATTGACGTTGCGTCCGCTGGCCAGCACGTGATCCAACCCGCCAAAGCCTATGTCATAGGCCCAACCGTCACCGCCGATAATCCAAACACTCTTTTTGACGAACAGGTCAGCCAGCGGCAACAGCAATTTGGCTTCGGGCGTGGTCAGCCCGCGCAGCTTCTCTTTTAAAGCCGCCACATGTGCGCGTTGTTCATAAATGTCGGCTTCGTCTTTTTGTGGCGCGGTCAGAATCTGCACCGCCAGTTCGTCGCCGATTTGCCCGGCCAGCAATTTCAGCAATTCGCCGGCAAATTCCTGTTGTTTGTCGAGCGAAACGCGAAAGCCGAGGCCGAATTCGGCATTGTCTTCAAACAACGAATTGGCCCAAGCCGGGCCGCGTCCGTCGGCGTTTTGCGTCCAGGGCGTGGTCGGCAAATTGCCGCCGTAAATCGAAGAGCACCCCGTCGCATTGGCAACCAGCGCGCGGTCGCCAAACAGTTGCGTCATCAATTTCAGATACGGCGTTTCGCCGCAACCGGCGCACGCCCCTGAAAATTCAAACAACGGTTCCTGCAATTGTTGCTGGCGCAAATTTGAGATTTTGAGCAAGCGCCGATCTGTTTCAGGCAGCGCCAGGAAAAAGTCCCAGTTCTCTCGTTCGGCGTCGCGCAACGGAGCTTGCGGTTGCATGTTGATGGCTTTCAGTCGCGCCTGGGATTTGTTTTTGGCCGGGCAAATATCCACGCAAATCCCGCAACCAGTGCAATCTTCGGGCGCGACCTGAATCGTGTATTTCTGCCCGGCCCACTCGCGGTCTTTGGCGGCGCAAGCTTTGAAGGTCGCAGGCGCAGCGGCCAGTTGCGCTTCGTCATAGACCTTGATGCGAATGACGCTGTGCGGACACACCAACGCGCATTTGCCGCATTGAATGCAAACTTGCGGGTCCCACACGGGAATTTCCGCCGCCAGGTTTCGCTTTTCCCATTTTGCCGTGCCGGTCGGATAGGTGCCGTCAATGGGCAAGGCGCTGACCGGCAACGCGTCGCCGCGTCCGGCAAAGATTTCGCCCAGCACATTGCACACAAACGGCGGCGCTTGCAAAAACGGCGATGGCGACAGGGGCAAGTGCCCGTTGAGTTGCGTCGGCGGCGTGACTTCGTATAGGTGCGCGAGAGTTTCGTCCACCGCGTGCAAATTCATCTGAACGATCTCTTCGCCCTTTTTGCCATAGGTTTTGCGGATGGACTCCTTGATGGCGGCAATCGCTTCGTCACGCGGCAACACGTCGGCGATGGCAAAGAAACACACCTGCAACACGGTGTTGATCTGTTTGCCCATCCCGCTTTCGCGCGCAACGCGATCGGCGTTGATCACATAAAACTTCAGTTTCTTTGCCAGCATCTGTTCCTGTGTGCGGCGCGGCAACTGCGACCAGACAGTGTCAGGCCCATAGGGCGTGTTGAGCAGGAAAATACCGCCCGGCTCGCACACGTCCAGCACTTCGTGACGTTCGAGCAGCACCGGCTGGTGACAGGCGACAAAATGCGCTTGTTGAATCAAATAGGTCGAGCGAATCGGACGCGGTCCAAAGCGCAAATGCGACACGGTTTCCGAACCGGATTTCTTGGAGTCGTAAACAAAATAGCCTTGCGCGTAATGCGCGGTCTGTTCGCCGATGATTTTGATCGAATTTTTGTTTGCGCCGACCGTACCGTCAGAACCGAGCCCGTAAAAGACCGCACGCGTAACGTCGGCGGCTTCGGTGGAAAATGCCGGATCGTAGCGCAGGCTGGTGTGGCTGACGTCGTCGTGAATGCCGATGGTGAAATGATTTTTGGGCTGCGGTTGGGACAGATTGTCGAACACGGCTTTGACCATCGCGGGCGTGAATTCCTTGGATGACAGGCCATAGCGCCCGCCGACAATTTTCACGCCAGCGCGTGTGCCGCTTTCGTACAAAGCGGTCAGGCAATCCTGATAGAGCGGTTCGCCAGCGCTGCCGGGTTCTTTGCTGCGATCAAGCACAGCAACGGATTTGACCGACGCGGGCAAGGCGGCCACAAAACGTTCGGCGGCAAATGGACGATACAGCCGCACCTTGAGCACGCCGACCTTTTCGCCGCTTGCCAGCAAAGCGTCCACGGTTTCGTGCACGGTTTCCGCGCCCGATCCCATCAGCACAATCACGCGCTCGGCATCCGGCGCGCCGTGATATTCATAAAGCCGGTACTGCCGCCCCGTCAGCACGGCAAATTGCGCCAGCAGCCGTTCGAGTGTTTCCGGGCAGGCTTGATAAAACGGATTGACCGTTTCGCGCGCTTGAAAGTAGACGTCGGGATTTTGTGCCGTGCCGCGCAACACCGGATGCTCTGGCGACAACGCGCGTGCGCGCAGCGCGGCCACTTGACTGTCATCTATGAGCGTGCCCAACACGTCATCGCTGAGCGGTTCGACCTTGGCGATTTCGTGCGAAGTGCGAAAACCGTCAAAGAAATGCAAAAACGGCAAGCGCGTTTGCAATGTCGCGGCGTGCGCCAACAAGGCAAAATCCTGTGCTTCCTGCACAGAGTTGGAACACAGCATCGCCCACCCCGTAGCGCGTGCCGCCATCACGTCGCTGTGATCGCCAAAAATCGAAAGCCCTTGCGCCGCCAATGAACGCGCCGCGATATGAAAAACCGTGGGCGTCAGTTCGCCGGCGATTTTGTACATATTCGGAATCATCAACAGCAGCCCTTGCGAAGCGGTGAACGTCGTTGCCAACGATCCGGTTTGCAATGCGCCGTGTACGACGCCTGCGGCTCCGCCTTCGCTTTGCATTTCGACAACGGCGGGCACAGTGCCCCACAAATTGGCTTTGCCCGCCGCCGCCCAGGCATCCGCCCATTCGCCCATTGGCGAAGCAGGCGTGATCGGATAAATGGCGATGACTTCGCTCAACCGATAAGCCACGGCGGCTACGGCTTCGTTGCCGTCAATCGTGATGAAGCTTTTCATAATGGTTTCTTCCCGCTCGTATCCGTTAGAGGTTCGATTCTGACCGCCGTCACTTTGTATTCCGGCGCGCCGACATAGCTGTCGCGTTGCGGGCTGGTCACGTGATTCAAAAACACTTCGGCAGTGTGAAAGGTGGTGAATAATTCTCCGGGTTTGACGGTTTCGGCGATTTTGACCGGCAATTCGGCAGCGCCATATTCGCTGACCAAACGCACTGGCGCACCGTCCGACAGGTGCAAGGCTTCGGCATCGTGCGCTGAAATTTCCAGCACATCGGTCGGATGCAAAACTGCGTTGTGCGTGCGCATCGTCATCGTCCCGGCGTTGAATTGGTGCAGCGTGCGCCCGGTGTTCAGCAGAAACGGAAATTCCGTCGAAATACGCTCGGGAGTGGCGCGAAAATCAATTCGGCGCAATGCCGCGCGTTGACCGAGCGGAAACGTCTGGCCGTGCAAGATCGTCGTGCCGGGATGCGCCACTTCCGGACAAGGCCATTGCACGCCTCGTTCATCCAGTCGCGCATAGCTGATGCCGCGTCCGGCCTGCCAGACGGCGCGCACTTCGTTCCAGATTTCTTCCGCCGATTGAAAGGCAAACAACTCGCCTTTGCCCATTGCCCGGGCCAGCAAGCAGATGACTTCCCAATCGGCTTTGGCTTCGCCACAGGGCGCAATCGCTTGCCGCACGCGTTGAACGCGACGCTCGGCGTTCATAAATGTGCCGTCTTTTTCAAACGAAGAGACAACCGGAAAAAACACTGTGCCGACATCGCGCGCGGTTTCGTTTAAAAACAAATCCTGCACGATGACCAAATCCAGATTTTGCAGCGCGCGCCGGGTTTCGTTGGCGTTGGCGTTGGTCAACGAAATGTCATAGCCGATGGCCCACAACGCTTTCAGGCGACCAGCGCTGGCGGCATCCATCATCTGCATCAGGTTCAGCCCTTGCGTCACCGGCACCGGAGCTTGCCAAACGGCTTCAAATTCGGCGCGGTGTTCCGGGATCGAAACGAAGCCGGTCAGGTTGCTGGGTTCGCAGCCCATATGCGCCGAACCTTGCACGTTGTTTTGCCCGCGCAGCGGATTGACGCCCGTTCCCGGTTTGCCCAGATTGCCCGTCAACAACGCCAGATTGACCAAACACATCACGCCTTCGGTTCCTTGCACGTGTTCGGTCATGCCCAGACCATGCGCGCAAAACGCCGGTTTGGCAGTGGCGTACAAACGCGCCGCCTGGCGAATCTGCGCTGCCGTAACGCCGCACAATGGCGCGACTTTTTCCGGCGCGTATTGCCGAATGAATTCCGAATACTCGCTCCATTCGTTGACGCGTTCGGCCAGAAAGGCGTCGTCATACAGTTCTTCTTCGACAATGGCGCAGGCCAGCGCGTTGAACAGCAGCACATTGGTGCCGGGATGCAGTTGCAAATGAATGTCGGCGTATTTGGCGAGTTCGATTTTGCGCGGGTCAATGACAATCAAATGTGCGCCGCGTAACACGGCTTGTTTGATGCGCGCGCCGATGATCGGATGGTTTTCGGTGGCATTGGTTCCGCACAGCAGAATGGTGTGCGCCCGCTCGATGTCGTCATAGGAATTGGTCGCCGCGCCTGTGCCCAGCGTCATTTTCATCGCCGCCGCCGTCGGTCCGTGACACACGCGCGCACAACAATCCACGTTGTTGGTGCCCAACACGGCCCGCGCAAATTTTTGCGTCAGGTAATTTTCTTCGTTCGTCGCGCGCGCCGAACCGAGCACGCCCACACTATCCGGCCCATAAGCGGCAACAATCCGGCGCAACTTTTCCGCCGCAAAGCCGAGTGCATCTTCCCAGGAAACTTTGCGCCACTCGCCATTTTCACGGATGAGCGGCGACGTCACGCGATCCGCCGCATAAACAAATTCATAGGCATAGCGCCCTTTGACGCACAAATGACCTTTGTTGACCGGCGCATCGTGCGCGGGTTTGATCGTCACGATGCGGCCTGCGCGTGTGCCGACGTCCATTTCGCAACCAGTGCCGCAATACGGACAGGTCGTTTTCGTCCAGTTGGTCGCCGTTCCCAGATTGAACACGGACCAATCTTCCAGCGCGCCGGTCGGACAGGTGTCAACGCAAGCGCCGCAACTGACGCATGAGCTTTCGCGCAATGAAGTCGGCGAATCAGGCCAAATGCGCGTTTCTGCTCCGCGGTTGACGATTTGCCACACAAATTGTCCTTGCACTTCGCGGCAAATGCGCACACAACGATAACAATCAATGCAACGCGTCATGTCTGCGCGCAAATACGGATGTGAGGCATCCACAAACGCAGGCCAGACCGACGCGCCGGTTTCGCCAGCTTCGGTTTCGCCAGCTTCGGTTTCGCCCGTTGCCGCGACGGCATATTTGCGCAACAACTGGTGAAAGGGTTTGTCGGGAAATTGGCTGACGGCTTCTGCCGGATAGCGTTCTGCCAGCATTGCCAGCAATCCGCGCCGCGTGTCTTCCAACTCCGGCGTGTGGGTTTCGATGGACATGCCATCGGTTAATTGCGTGTTACAAGCGGTTGCAGGACGCGTCCAGCCCGCGATTTCGACCAAACACATGCGGCAATCGCCCGCCGGTTTCAAACGGTCGTCGTGGCATAAAGTCGGCACCTCGTCGCCAATTTGCCGCAACGCCTGCAGGATGGTCAGGCCGCCCTCGAATTCATACTGCTGGTGATTGATTCGCGCTCGTAACATAAACACCGCTTTCTACCTTCATCGGGGCAAGCGTTGTGCCAACCAATCGCCCGGTTTTTTGCGCGATTCCGCCCTCGAAGCCCACTTCTCTCTGATCCGCAGTGAGCAAACTTGCGCAGGATTGAGCAAAATCCCCCAATTACCAGGTGGCAAGCTGTCCCTGAAAGCCCATCAGTAGTAGAAAAGCTGTGGCGGCTGGTTGGCAGAATCCAGCGCAGCCAGTATCATTGCCGCCTTAAAAAATGCGTATGAAAACCACCATGCAACAAACCTTCAGTCCGATAGACGGCTCGCTGTATGCCGAACGAGAGTTGGCCTCTGGCGCGCAAATCGAAACCGCGCTGGCGCAATCTGTCAGCGCCCAAACCGCGTGGAAACACGCGCCCCTTGCTGAACGCGCCGCGCTGTGCCGCCGCGCGCTGAGCTGGCTGCTTGAACGCGCAGACGAAATCGGCCAGGAGCTGACCTGGCAAATCGGGCGACCGATTGCCTACAGCCCGTTCGAGCTTCGGCGCGGATTCAACGAACGCGTCAATTACATGTGCGATATCGCCGAACGCGAACTGGCCGACATCGCCATCGAACCCAAAGACAATTTTCAGCGCTTCATCCGGCGCGAACCGCTCGGCACCGTGCTTGTGCTTGCGCCGTGGAATTACCCCTGGCTGGCGTCGGTCAACGCCATCATTCCGGCCTTGCTGGCGGGCAACAGCGTGCTGCTGAAAATCGCGCCGCAAACGCCGCTGGTCGCCGAACGCTACGCCGAAGCCTTTCAGGCTGCCGGTTTACCCGCAGGCGTCTTTCAATTTCTGCATCTGGATCACGATCAGGTCGCTGAAGTCATCAAAGACCCGCGCATCGCGTTTGTCGCCTTCACGGGTTCAGTGGCTGGCGGCCACGCCGTGCAACACGCCGCCAGCGAACGCTTTATCGCCACCGGCCTGGAACTCGGTGGCAAAGACCCGGCGTATGTTCGGCCCGATGCCAATCTGGCGGCGGCAATTGAAAATTTGGTGGACGGCGCGATGTTCAATTCTGGCCAATCGTGCTGCGCGGTCGAACGCATTTATGTGCACCGCGATGTCTATGAACAATTTGTGGCGGGCGCGGTCGAATTAACCAAACAATACAAACTGGGCAATCCGCTCGATCCGGCGACGACGCTTGGCCCGATGGTACGCGCCGATGCCGCCGACAAAGCGCGCGCGCACATCGCAGACGCTTTGGCCAAAGGCGCAAAGGCATTGATTGACGAATCGTTGTTTCCGCTGAACCAAGCCGGTACGCCGTATCTTGCGCCCCAGATTCTGGTCAATGTGGATCATTCGATGTTGGTAATGACGGAGGAAACGTTTGCCCCCGTGGTCGGCATTATGCCGGTCAGCAACGACGAAGAAGCCATCCGGCTGATGAATGACAGCCATTACGGACTGACGGCTTCGCTGTGGACGACGGATGTTGACGCGGCGCTGCGCATTGGCGATCAGATCGAAACCGGCACGTTTTACATGAACCGTTGCGATTACCTGGACCCGGCCCTGGCCTGGACGGGCGTCAAAGATTCCGGACGCGGTTGCACGCTGTCGCAATTGGGCTTTGCTGCGTTTACGCGGCCCAAATCATTTCATCTGCGATTGAGCCTCTAACTGCGAGAACGCGTATGGGCTTGCCAGAAACACTGCCGGATTTCACGCCCGAACAATATCTGGCGTTTGAACGAACGGCGGACAGCAAACACGAATATCTGGACGGATTGATCTATGCGATGGCAGGCGCAAGCCCGGCGCACAATGCCATCTGCGCCAATGTCACAGAGATCATCACCCGGCAGCTTCGTGGCGGTGCATGCCGCCCCTTTACCGCAGGTATGAAAATGCGCTGCGTTTCGCCCGCAATCCGTGAAGCAGGTCAGGAAAGAAATCGCGGGCTGTTTGCGTATCCAGATTTGACGGTTGTTTGTGGCGAACCGCTGTATCACGACCAGGACCATGACGTACTGATCAATCCCACACTGATCGTCGAAGTGTTGTCACCGTCTACCGAAGCATATGATCGGGATGAAAAGTTTCGCCGGTATCAACAGCTCGAATCGTTCAGAGAGTATTTGCTGATCGCACAGGATCGGCCGCTGATTGAGCATTACAGTAAACAGTCAGATGGCAATTGGCAGCACGTGGTGGTGACAGAAATGATCAATGCAGTGTTCATTGCATCGCTGCAATGCCACCTGCCCTTGCAGGAAGTATACGAATGGGTTCGTTTTCCCATCCCTAACATTAATTGAGACGATGAAAGTCGGCTTACTCGAATGTGACCATGTGGCAGAACGTTTTCGTCATCATGCGGGAGATTACCGCGAGATGTTTGCGACGCTCTGGGCACGTTCTGCGCCTGAAGTGGAACTGCATCCGTTCGACGTTTGCAATCATCAATTTCCGGCTGAGATTACCGACTGTGACGCGTATGTCTGCACCGGATCGCGTTTTTCGGTGTATGACGATGTGGCCTGGATTCACGCCTTGAAAGATTTCGTGCGGCAGTTGCACGCAGCGGAACATCCGTTTGTCGGCATTTGCTTCGGCCACCAAATGCTGGCCGAAGCGCTCGGCGGCAAAGTCGCCCGCGCTGAAATCGGCTGGGGCGTGGGCGTTCGCGCCATCGAAATCACCCAAGCCGAATCCTGGATGCAACCATTGCAAACCAGCTGCCATTTGCAATACATGCATCAGGATCAGGTACAACAACTACCCGCTGACGGCCTGGTGCTGGGTCAGTCAACTCATTGCCCGGTCGCGCTGCTGCGCGTAGGCCGAAGCATGTTGGGCATCCAAGCCCATCCAGAATTTACGCCGGAATATGGCGAAGCTTTGCTGGTTGATCGAACTGAAAAAATCGGCGCAGAACGAACGCGACAAGCCCGGGAAAGTTTGTCGCAAGCGACCGATGAAATTGTCGTTACACGTTGGCTCACCGAGTTTCTAAAGCAAGCGTTAACACAAAGCTGACATCAGCTTAACCCGACGCCGCTAAACTCACGGTGATACACGTTTATCTCTATCAACCTTTCAACCAGGAGCAAGATATGTTTTCCATTAAAGCCCCGCAGCGGCTGGCTGCCCTCTGCCTGGCGCTTTTTGCGTTGTGGCTGGCGCCCAGCACCGCGTTGGCGCAATTTGATACTGCCACCGTGCTGGGCACAATCACCGATTCCTCAGGCGCTGCGCTGCCCAAAGCGACCGTCACCCTGAAAAATGTCGCCACCGGCATTACCGCCCAAGCCCAAACCGACGAAAACGGAAATTACCAGTTTTTCAACGTCAAAATCGGCACCTATACCATCACCGCCGAAGCCCAAGGCTTTTCCAAAGCCGCAGCGGAAAACGTCCAGGTAACGGTCAACGCCCGCCAGCGCATTGATCTGTCCATGAAGACAGGCGCGGTGACCGAAACGGTCACCGTCACCGCTGACGCCGTGCGGTTGGAAACCGAATCATCGGATCGCGGCCAAATCATCAATCGCGAACAGATCGTCAACCTGCCGCTCAACGGACGTTCTTACGCCGATTTGGCGCTGTTGTCGCCGGGCGTGCGCCGTTCGTGGCTGGCCGCGCAGGAAACCGGCACGCGCGACGCGTCATTCAACGTCAACGGACTGCGTTCCTCGCTCAACAACTTCATCATTGACGGCGTAGACAACAATTCTTACGGCACCAGCAATCAGGGCTTCTCCAATCAGGTGGTGCAGGCCTCGCCCGACGCCGTCCAGGAATTCAAAGTTCAAACCAACAACTTCAGCGCCGAATTCGGACGCGCAGGCGGCGCCGTCATCAACGCGTCGCTTCGCAGCGGCACGAATCAGTTTCATGGCACCGCGTATGAATACCTGCGCAACACCTCGCTCAATGCCACAGGCTTTTTCAAACCGTTGCGCGGCATCAAACCGACGCTGATCCAGAATCAATTTGGCGGCACGATTGGCGGCCCGATCATCAAAGACAAAACCTTCTTCTTCGCCGATTACGAAGGTTTCCGCCGCATCTTCCGCACGTTGCAAGGCAACATCCAAACCATTCCCACCGTTGACAACCGCCGTGGCGTTTTGAGCGTGGATGTCGTGGCGCCGATCACCTTTGTTGATTCAAACGGCAACACAGTCGCCGCCGGAACCCGCTTTGCTGCCGGTACAGTGGTGCCGATGACCAGGTTTGCCCGTCAGGTCATTGACGCAGTTCCGTTGCCGACCAGCACAGCGGCGACGAACAACTTCGAGAATTTGCCGCGCAACAAGTTTTATAACGACAAAGGCGACGTCAAAATTGACCACAACTTCAACGAGCGCACGACGGCATTTGCGCGCATCAGCCATCGCAAAATGAACAACTTTGAAGCGCCGACCCTGCCCGGTCCGCTCTTCAGTTCCAACGCGAATGCGTTTGTGCGCGTGCTGAACCAACAACTGGCCACCGGCGTGACGCACAATCTGACGCCGACTTCGGTGATGGAATTCCGCTTTGGCATTTCGCGCACCGACGCGGGCAAAACGCCGACCGGCGTGGGCGATCCGAATTTCAAAGTGCCGGGACAGCCGACCGATCCGCGTTTTGCCGGCGGTCTGACGACGCAAGCCATCGGCGGCTTTCTGGGCCTGGGCCGTCAATCATCCAACCCGCAATTCCAAAACCCGACGGTCTATAACCCGCGTTTCAACTACACGTTCCTCGCGGGCAAACACAGCATCAAAACCGGGTACGAATATCAGGCGATCTTCACCGAGATTGACGACTTCAACCCGAAATATGGTCAGGACAATTACTCTGGCCAGTTCAGCCGCCCGTCCGGCGCAGGCAGCAACAACCTGTACAATCTGGCGGACTTCTTCTTTGGCGCGCGCAGCTCGTATGATCTGAACAACGCCGTCATCATCAACCTGCGTCAGCGCATGCACTTCGCGTATGTGCAGGATGATTTCAAACTCAACCAGAAGCTGACCTTGAACCTGGGCGTGCGTTACGAATTCGCCACGCCGCAGTGGGAAAAAGACAACCTGCTCGGCAACTTCGATCCGGCGACGGCGACCTTGATTCAAGCCAAAAACGGTTCGATTTATGACCGCGCGTTGGTCAACCCCGATCGCAACAACTGGGCGCCACGTCTGGGCTTTGCCTGGAACGCGCTGGACAAAACAGTGGTGCGCGGCGGCTATGGCATCAGCTATGTCCATTTCAACCGGTTGGGCGGCGAAAACCTCCTTTCCTATAACGGCCCGACCATCGTCGGCAACAGCATCACGCAACAACCGTCGCAAGGCATTTGCGCGGGCAACAACTTCCTGAATTGCTTCCGCCCAACCGAAGCCGGTTATCCGACTGACTTCGTGTCACCGGCCCGCTTCAATCCGCTGACTGCGCGCGTGAATTTCACGCCGAAAGACACGCGCACCGGCTATGTGCAAAGCTGGCATTTCAGCGTCCAGCGCGAATTGCCCGGCAAATGGCTGGTGGATTTGGCCTATGTCGGCAACCGCAGCAACAAGCTGATCATCCTGGGCGATTACAACCAGGCGCGCCCGAACAACGCCACTGATCCGGCGGCAGGAACGCCGCTGCAAAATCGCCGTCCGTTCGCCAACTACTCGTTCATTCAAGCGTCATTCAACGGCGGCTGGACGAGCTATCACGCATTCCAGGCCAAATTGGAACGTCGTTTCTCTGACGGGCTGTACCTGTTGAATTCGTTCACGTGGTCAAAAGCGATGGACAACGCGGCAGGACATTTGGAAGCGAATTTCGGCGACAACTCGCGCGGCAA
>JAEUQO010000093.1 GCA_016789605.1 Acidobacteriota bacterium | reverse complement strand
CTGGAACTGGCGGCGACGTCGGCCAAACCGGACGAACATAATCAGCGCCAGATCAGTGACGAAGATTTGCGCGAAGCGTTGCAACGCGTTGCCGCCTTGTACGACAAAACCGGCGAACATCACTACAACCTGATTTCGGCTTTCATCAAATCCATTCGCAATTCTGACGCCGACGCCACCGTGTACTGGTTGGCGCGTATGATCGAAGCAGGCGAAGACCCGATGTATATCGCCCGGCGCATCGTCCATCACGCATCAGAAGACATCGGCCTGGCCGACCCGCAAGCGCTGGTTGTCGCCGTCGCCGCGCAACAGGCGACGCACTTGATCGGTTTGCCCGAAGCGAAATACGCGCTGGCCGAAGCCGCGATTTATCTGGCGCGCGCTCCCAAATCGAACAAAGTCGCGCTGGCGTATGAAACCGCCGCCGCAGACGCCCGCGCGACACAAGCTGAACCGGCGCCGCTACATTTGCGCAATGCGCCAACCGGGTTGATGAAAGGCTTGGGTTACGGCAAAGATTACAAATACGCGCACGATTACCAAGACGCCAAAACGGACATGATCTGTTTGCCGGAGAAGTTACAAGGAAAACGGTATTACGAGGAATAACCGCCGCGAAACCAAGAAACCGGATGTGTCTTCGCGCTTCTTGGTGTGAATTCGGGGAAAGAAAGTCTGAATACTATGGCTGCACAATTCGATCTTAGAGGAAAAGTCGCAATCGTCACCGGGGCCGGTTCCGGCATCGGAGCCGCAACGGCATTGGCGCTGGCGCGCAACGGCGCCGCCGTCATCGTCAATTATCACCGCAACGAAAAAGGCGCTGCCGAAACCGTCAGCCTGATTCAGGCCATGCGGCGCAATGCCATCGCCGTCAAAGCCGATGTCTCACAACGCGTAGACGTGCTGCGCCTGGTCGGCGAAGCGGTGGACAATTTCGGCGGCGTGGACATTCTGGTCAACAACGCGGGCAGCATCGTCAAGCTGGTTTCGCTCGAAGATTGCACGGATGAAGTTTGGGATGCGGTGGTGGACGTCAATCTGAAAAGCGTCTTTCTTTGCACCCAGGCCGTCATTCCGTACCTCAAGGAAAAACGGCGCGGACGGATCATCAATATCTCTTCCGGTGCGGTGGAATTCGGCGGAATGTCGCAAACCTTGCCGTATGCCGCCGCCAAAGCCGCCGTCAATACCTTCACCAAAGGGCTGTCAAAAGAACTTGGCCAGCACAACATCACGGTCAACGCCGTTTCGCCCGGCGTGATTATGACGCCGATCCACGACCAGTTTTCGCGCCCCGAATTTTTGCAACAAGCCATTGCCACCACGCCCATGCAACGCGCTGGCGGCCCGGAAGAAGTCGCCGAGCTGATCGCGTTTTTGGCGTCGGACGAAGCGGGGTTCATCACTGGCGAAGTCATCGGCGTGGATGGCGGCAGATAGCGCCTAAGCCGCAGATGGAAACCGCAAACTGAACCTGAATCCCTCTGAGTAGCTTCTGAACGGACTCTGAACGGACTCTGAATAGGCATGGATAAAATCCTGATTGTCGCAGTCGGTGGCGCGCTGGGCGCAATCGCCCGTTATTGGTTGGGCGGTGTCATCAATGCGCGCTGGCCCATGCATTTTCCGCTGGGCACGTTTCTGATCAATCTCACTGGATCGTTCATCATCGGTTTTTTCCTGACCTTCCTCGAACAACATAGCCCCGCCCACGCAAACTGGCGGTTACTGGTCGCCGTCGGTTTTGTCGGCGCTTACACAACGTTTTCGACGTTTGAATTTGAAACCTTGAAGTTGCTCGAAACCGGTCAGGCCCTGATTGCGGCGCTCTATGTCGCGTCGAGCGTATTGGTCGGATTTCTCGCCGTCTGGCTGGGCGTCAGCCTGGCGCGCAAGTTGTTCTTGCCGCATTAAGCCGCAGCGCGGTCTTGCCGACAAATAGGCAGAAAAATAGGGGCGGAAAAAGATTGGTTCTTTTTCCGCCCCTATTTTTCTGCCTGCGCCCTGACGGCTAAACCGCTGTTCGATAGTTTATCGGCGCTCTGACATCACGATGAACCAGCTTTGAGAAATTCCACGCCGACCGGTTCGCCATCCGAACGCGCCGGAATCTGGGTCGCCGAACGATAGGTCACGATCACTTTGCGCGCGGGCAACAATGCGCCGCAGGTAATTTCCACCGGAACGTCTATCGTATACCGAACAAAAATCAGATCGCCGCGCTGTGCGGCATGAAACTTGAACGTGCGCATTTCGCTGTTGACCGTCAACGTGACGCTGTTGTCGGTGCAATCAATACGCGTCAGCCAGCCTTCGACTTGTTCGCCCGTAAAACGTCGCCCCGGCGCAGCCAACGCCGCAGCGTCGGCTTTTTGTTTGGCCAGCGCCTCGCTGGCGGCGTGTGCGCGTTCGGCATCGGCAATCGAACCCAACAACCATTTGGCTCGCTCAACGATGCGCGCCGGTTCGCCGTACGCGATGATGCGTTCGGCGACAGTACGAGCAGCGCCAAACTGATTTTGCCGTAAATACACCTGCGCCAAGGTGTAAACGAAATCCTGCCGTTCTGGCGCCAACCGCAACGCTTGTTGCATCAAGGTCACCGCTTCGGGCAACTGTTCCTGCCGCACCAAATTGATAAACGCCAGCAACCGATAAGTGTCGGGAAAATCGGGCGCAAGTTGTCGCGCCGCGTCCAATGCGGCGCGCATCCGTTGCGTGGCCTCATCAGGAAATTCGGCAATGAACTGGTATTCGTCAACGTATTGCTGTTGCAAGGTGAAGGCGTAGAAATAACGCGCTAGATAATGTTGCGGGTCGGCTTCGGCGGCCTGCCGGAAATGCTCTTTGGCTTCGGGCAGTTGTTGCCGCTGCAAACGCAATTTGCCCAGCGCAAAATGCGCCACCGGCAATTTGGCATTCTGTGCAATCGCCCGTTGCAACAACTGTTCGCCCTCTGCCGTGCGGTGAATACGCCAAAGCAAATCGCCCAGATACGCCTGTGTTTCCGGTTCGCTCAGCGGAGCGACTTCCGCGCGCTCATCAAACTCGATTTTCTCGGCAAAGCTGATTTCCTGAACCGGAAAGGAATTGTTCCGCAAGAACTGGCGAAATTCGGCTTCGAGTGTTGCCACATCTATTTGCCACACCTGACGCAACGCGTCAGGTGTGGCTTTTCCCGCGCGCAGCAATTGCAAAAAGTCTGACAACCGATCCTGATAGCGCCCGTCCTTGCCCGTCATCAAATAGTGCATCAGCGCCCACGACACCGCATAAAACTGACGCTTCTTGTCACCATCGGTGTAATAGGGCGAATCTTCCGCCACGGCAAACACGGTCGTCAGTGACAACCAGGGCTGTCGTCGCAACAACTGCGTATGCGCAGGCAACGGCCCGCCCAAACGAATCTGCTGCGCGGTGCGCGCAGAAAACGTGCTGTAATACTCCGCCAATCCTTCGCTCACCCAGACGGGCAAACGTCCGCGGCGGTCGCCTGTCAGCAAATGAGAGTATTCGTGAAAAATGATGCGGTAAGGGTCTGTTTGCTGCCCGTCGGCAGCCAGCGCGATATACGCCTGATCATCGCTGGTTTGAAAGTACCCGGAGACATCGGCAGGTTTGCCCTGGTAAAGCGGTTTGAACGGTTGGAAATCGCTGTCACCTTTGAAAACGATGACAGTCACCGGCAGGTTTTGCCGCTGCGCGTCTGCCGTGAGCAAACGCGTCACTGCGACGCGAAATTGTTCCAGTTTGCTACCGGCCTGCCGAATGTCCTTTTCGCTGGCATTACCGATCAGCGTGAAATTGCGTGTGCGTACACGCAACCACCCCTCAGCGCCAGGTACAGCAGAAACAGGCCGCGAATTCACGGCACTGGATTGCGGCAGCAACAATCCAACAAAAGCAAATACGAGGACCCAACGATTCATACTACACCCCGTCACTTGCAGGATCACGGTCAAAGGCGAGTGTTATCAGCGTTGCGGTTGCAGACTTTACCACAAGACAGAAGGCAACGTGAGACGGAAGTCTTTCCCTAAACGCACACTGAATTGAACGTACGCCTTGCCGAAGCGTAAGAGATTTAACAGACCCTTTACAGGAGTATAAGTCGTACTTAAACTGCGCGCCGTATTCTTCGACTTATTCCTCGTCTCAACTACAACTTCTCTCCGGCTCGCGTGCAACTATTGACCAGAACCGGGTGTTGGCGGTCGTCCATCAACTTACTTCCCTTAGGAGGAAATGTCGTGAAAAGTAATGGCCGTTTGTTCCCTCTCAGAGTACGCATCAGCGTAATGACCTACCTGCTGTTCTTTTTCTCAGTCACCGGCTTGGCACAATTTGATACCGCCACCGTGCTGGGCACGGTGCGCGACAGCAACGGAAGTGTGCTGCCCGGCGTCACCGTCACGCTAAAAAACATCGGCACGTCAATCGCGGTCAACACGCAAACCGATGCGGATGGCAATTTCCAATTCACCAATGTGAGAATCGGCGATTACCGCGTCAGTGCGGAAAAATCCGGGTTTTCGACGGCGGTGGCCGAACGCGTCAATGTCACCGTGAGCGCACGTCAGCGGGTAGATTTGGCGATGCAACCCGGTGCCGTGACTGAAACCGTCGTCATCACTGATGCGGCGCAATTGCTGGAAACCGATTCCAGCGTGCGCGGGCAAGTCGTCCAGCGCGAACAGATTGTCAATTTGCCGCTCAATGGCCGTTCGTCGGCCAATCTGGCTTTGCTGACGCCGGGCATCCGCGAATCGTCGCAAAATGCCGCCACGGGCAGCGGGCGCGAAGCCTCTTTCAACGTCAATGGACTGCGCAATACCTTCAACAACTTCATGCTGGACGGCGTGGACAACAACGCTTACGGAACCAGCAATCAGAGCTTTTCCAGCCAGGTGGTGCAGTCTTCGCCGGACGCGATTGCCGAATTCAAACTGCAAACCAACACTTACAGCGCGGAGTTCGGACGCAGCGGCGGCGCGGTCTTCAACGCTTCTTACCGCAGCGGCACGAACGAATTTCACGGCAGTCTGTGGGAGTTTCATCGCAATTCGGCGCTCAACGCGACGGGATTTTTCAAACCCGTGGGCGGCACCAAACCGCCGCTCATTCGCAATCAGTTCGGATTCACGGCGGGCGGGCCGATCATCAAAGACCGCACCTTCTTTTTCCTGGATTACGAAGGCTTCCGCGAAATCCAAAAAAATCTGGTCTTTTCGACCATTCCGACGCTGGAACAACGACAAGGCATTCTGACCGCGGCCGTCCGCGATCCGCTGACCGGCACGACTTATGCCGCCGGAACGGCGATTCCGATGACCAATTTCGCGCGCAAGGTTTTGAATGAACTGCCCGCGCCGAACGTTCCCGGCGTCGTCAACAGCAATTACCGCGAACTGGTTCCCAATCGCGGTTATAACGACAAGTTCAACATCAAACTCGATCACAAATTCAGCGACCGGCTGAGCGTCTTCACGCGCGTCAGCCATCGCAAGGCCAACAACTTCGAGGGGCCGAATATTCCCGGGCCTTCGGGCAGCAATCAGAACGGCATTATCAACATTCTGAATCAGCAATTGGTGGGCGGCGCGACTTACGTTTTCGCCAACGCTTCGGCGCTGGACGTGCGGCTGGGCATTTCGCGCATCGAAGCGGGCAAGAAACCTCCGCTCACGGGCGGGCCGAGCGTGCGCGAACTTTACGGCATCACCGGTTTGCCTGAAGACCGCACCATCACCGGCGGCCTGACCACGCAAACCATCAACGGCTATTCGCAACTGGGGCGACAGGCGACCAACCCGCAGTTTCAAAATCCGTTCAACGTCAATCCGCGCGTCAACTATTCGTTCACGTTGGGCAAACACAGTTTGAAAACCGGTTACGAATACCTGGCCGTCAACACGGACGTGCAGGACACCAATCCGCTGATGGGCCTGGACACTTATGCCGGCCAGTTCAGCCGTCCGGCGGGCGCGCCCGCCAACGCGCTGCTTTACAACCTGGCCGACTTTATGTTCGGCGCGCGTTCGCAATACGAATTCGCGGATTTGCTGGTGGTCAATTTGCGGCGGCGGCTGCATTACGCTTACCTGCAGGACGATTTCAAGGTGAATCAAAAACTGACCTTGAACCTGGGCGTGCGTTACGAATTCGCCACGCCGTATTACGAAGCGCAAAACCGGCAGTCGAATTACGACCCGAAAACCAATTCAATCATTCGCGCCAAAAACGGTTCGCTTTACGACCGCGCGCTGGTTGACCCCGATTACAACAACTGGGCGCCGCGCCTCGGCTTTGCCTATAACATTCTGGACAAAACGGTGGTGCGCGGCGGTTACGGCATCGGCTACGTGCATTTCAACCGCATCGGCAGCGCGGACGTGCTGGCCACGAACTTCCCGCAAATCACCCGCGCCAACGTCACGCAGCTTGCGCCTTCGGCAACGAACCCGCGCTGCACCGGAACCGTTTTCGCCGAAGGCTGTTTCCGCCCGACGCAGGACGGTTATCCCAGCGCTTTGCCGAACAACGTCGTGCTGCACATTCCGCGCGATCAGCGTACGGCCTACATCCAGAACTGGCAGCTTTCGGTGCAACGCGAACTCAGCCCAAGTATGTTACTGGACGTGGCTTATGTCGGAAATCACGCCGTCAAACTGATTTTGCTGGCGGATTTAAATCAGGCACGCCCGAACAATGTCGGCGAAAATCTGCCGCTCGATGCGCGCCGCCCGATTCCGGGTTTCCGTTCGATTTCGGCTGTGCTGCCGGCGGCTTTCTCGAACTACCACGCCTTGCAGGTGAAATTCGAGCGGCGGTTCACCAAAGGCTTGTACGTGCTGAACTCTTTCACCTGGTCGAAGGCGATTGACAACGTCAGTCAGGTGCTGGAAGAGCCGGGCGGCAACACCGGCAACCCGCAAAACCTGTACAACCTGGCGGCGGATCGCGGCCTGTCGCCTTACGATCAACCGTTCAACAACACAACAAGTTTTGTGTGGGAACTGCCTTTCGGCAAAGGCCGCGCGTTCTGGAGCGATATGCCTTACGCGCTGGACGCGATCGTGGGCGGCTGGACAGTGACCGGCATCAACACCATGACCAGCGGGCAAACGGTCACGTTCCGCTACACGCCGTCGCCTGTGACGGCCAACCTGCCGTCGTTCATCGGCGGCGTGGCGCTCAGGCCGAATCTGGTCGGCAATCCGATCCTGCCGAAAAACGAACGCACGATTGATCGTTACTTCAACACCGAAGCGATTCGCTTGCCCAGCGTCAACCAACCTTTCGGCAACGCCGGACGCAACATCGGACGCGGCGATTCCTTCTACCAATTCGATTTCGGATTGCAGAAAAGCTTCGCGCTGCCTTTCATCAACGAAGCCTCGCGGCTGGAATTCCGCACGGAGTTTTTCAACCTGCTGAACAAAACCAATTTCAACGCGCCCAACGGCAGCGCCAACGGAATTGTGTTTGACGCCAACGGCAGACTGACTTCGGGCGGTGTCTTCGGTCAGGTGCGCAGCACCGCGCCTGCCCGGCAGATTCAGTTCGCACTGAAACTGTCGTTCTGAAACACGCGAGCGTGAGCGAACGCCAATGACAGTCACTTGGCGCTCGTTCACGCTCGCGTATCGCATTTCGGCTTTTCAACGCTACACGCCCAGCAACGCCGGCAAATCCGCCACCGTGCCGATCAGATGATCGTGCGGATGTGCTTGAAGCTGTTCGCGCGTGCTCGATCCGCCGGTGACGCCGATCACCAAACCGCATCCGGCGTTTTTCCCTTCCCACAAATCTGCTGGCGCATCGCCGATTTTGGCGATGCGTCGCGCATCATCAATACCAAGTCGCGCCATCAACGCCTGAATCATAAACGGATGCGGACGGCCCGCTGCGACTTCGTCGCTGGTCACAGTGGCATCCAGCAATCCTTCACGTTCCCATCCCAATCGGTCAATCAGGATTTGCGCGATGTCACGACTGAAGCCGGTGTTGAGCGCGACTTTGATGCCGTGGGCTTTCAGCCGCCGAAAGGTTTCGCTGGTGCCGGAAAATTCCGTGATTGCGGGATCGGTTCGGTAAAACGCCAGCAACCGTTCGACGAAGTCTTCATGAATCGCGTGCAAACCGGGCAACAGCTCATCGCGCAGGTCAGACTGTTCGATCAACACGCGCAAAGCGTCGCGTTTGTCAGTGCCTTTGACCTGATGAATGGCTTCGGCGTCCACTTCCAAACCGTTGGCCGCCAACGTCTCGCGCAAGGCTTGGTACACCGCGCCGCCTTCGGAAACGGTCGTGCCAGCCATGTCAAAAACTACGAGTTCAATTTGCATCTCAGGCTTCTCCTAAATTTTCAGAAACGATTTTGTCCGCAATCCCAAATGACATGGTCATGCCGCGTCCGCTGGGGCTGGCGATGATCGTTGCGCCGGGCGCGGGTTTTGCCGTCCAGCACAGTTCCGCCGGGTGCGCGGCATAAACGCCTTGCCAACGCTGGCGGATTTCCAGGTTCGGAATCAGCAAAAAGCTTCGCAGGTACCGCAGGATCAATTCGTTGATCTCTTCTTTGTCGAAAGGCGAAATGGCGTCATCGTATTCGTGCGAATCGCCGATGGTGATTTCGCCGCGCGCGTGTTGCGATGCCATCACGTGAATGCCGTAACGGACATAGTCTGCCATTTCGCGCGCAAAGCGTTCGCGCAAAGCGGGCAGCGTCGGGCAATCCTGAAAGTTTTTGTAATGACAGAGCGTCAACCCGGCGGCTAGCATCGGCCCAATGCGTACGTCGTTGCCGAAAGGTTGCGAGCGCATCATTTGCAACTTGACCCGATACAGGCCGCTGGCAGCAAACGCTTCCGGATACAAGGTCTGAAAATCTTCGCCGGAACAAACGTACAAATTGTCTGCCTGCCATTCGCGCCCGCCCGCCGTCACCGTCGGGCGATCAAACGCCGTGACGGCACAGTTGAATTCAAATTGCACGCCGTGCGCCTGACTCAACCAGCCGGGCAAACCGGCGACGACTTCACGCGGATCAATGCAGATTTCCTGCGGCGACCACAGCGCGCCGCGCAAACCGTCAGGGTTGATCAACGGAGAACGCGCCAGCACTTGCGACGAAGACAGCCATTCGCATTCGTAACCGCCCGCGGGCGCGGTTTGCAAAAATTCCTGAAGCACGGCTTCTTCGTCTTCGTGATAGGCCAGATGCAGCGAGCCGGTCAGTTCGTGCCACAGGCCGCTTTCAGCGAGCACGTTCAACCAAATCTCGCGGCTGCGCATAGCCACGCGGCGCGGCAATCCGGCTGGCTGGCCAATCGGCCAGAGCATGCCAAAATTGCGCACCGAAGCGCCTTGCGCCCGCGCATGTCGTTCAAACACAATCACCCGCCGCCCGCGTCGCGCCAGCGCATACGCGTGTGCCAATCCGATAATTCCCGCGCCGACCACGGCATCATCAAATCGTTGCGTCATCAAAAACTCCTTGTTCAAGCCACACAGATTCAGTCAGATTCAGTGGCCAGCCCGTGTTTTCCTGGCAAAGTACATCCAACAACCTGCCAGCAACACGATTGCCGATAGCGTGACCACGGCTGACAACAGCAAAAAGAACTCGAGAAAGTTTTCGCTGGTCTGCAGCGCGCTACGCGCCAACATCACGGCGACATACCCCAGATATCCAAAGGAATCGGCCAGATACATCAAATACCCGATGTTGCCTTTGTCGCCGGTCAACGCCAACAAACGCTCAAAGATGGTGGTGTGAACCGCGACATAGGGTAGATAAAGTCCCAGCCCGATCAACACCATCAATTCAAAACCGCCCAGCCAGCCTCCGCGCCAGCCGATCAACCCGACGCCCGCCAAAGCGAATCCGGCAAATGCCGTCCCCAGCGCAGTGAAAAACGCGCGCCGGTTGTTGCGAATCAACACGGCCAACCCGTTGGCCAACACCACGCCAAACATCACCACCACTTCTGACGTGGTGAAGACGGCGGGCTGTTTGGAATAGCCCAGGCCTTGCCAGATTTCCGGTGCAAAATCAGCGCGCACGCTGCGCAAAATCGTCAGCAACAGATATGCGCTGATCAGCAGCGTCAACCCTGTGGCGTATTTCCAAAATAACGCCCGGCGTTCGGTACGCGTCATCGGCGCACGTTCGCTGCGATGTTCAACGTCTGACGCCGTCGGCGGCGGAATACGCGTCAGCATCCAAACAAACACCAGCAAGGGTCCGGCGAATACGCCGCCAGAGGCAAACGGCATCCAGAATTGCGGCACGCCCGCTGCCAGCAAATAGGCGCCGACGGATTTCGCCACACCGTCCGCCAGAATGAAGCTGGCGCACAGTCCCGCAGTCAGCGCTTCGGTCACGCGCCGCCCTTCCAAAAATCCCAGCACCAACCCAAAGACCATTCCCAGCGGCAATCCATTCAAAAACAGACACAGAAAATTCCACGGCGTAGGAACCAGCGCGTAAAGTAACAACGCCGTTTGTGCCGTACCAACCAGTAATAAAAACGTGCGCGCACGATTTTCCGGTTTCATTTCCGCGATGACGCGAATGCCGATGAATTTCGACAGCATGTAACCGAAGACCTGTGCCGTCACCAGCACAGTCTTGTAACCGAACCCCAACCACGTCAGGCCGTCGTAAGCTGCCGCCGTGAAGGGTTTGCGAAAGCCGTACATGCAAAAGTACGCGCCAAACGCCGCCACCACCGCCCAGACAGACAGCAGCCAGTGGTTGTTCAGTTTGCCTTGTGAGTGAGGTTCAGCAGGAGAGTTCATAGCGAGGTGGAGGGGAAATTCAGCTGCGCAACAGCGAAACCAGCAGCGTCCGATAGCTTTCCAAATCTGGCGTTGAGAAGTCTTTGATCTTGCCTGCGTCGTCATAGCGCCGCAAACGCACGGCCGCGGCACAGTACGGGTTTTGCGCAAACGTCTGCGCTTCTTTTTCAGTCATCACGCCGCCTTGTAACTTCAAACTCAATTGTGACGCTTCAGAAAGCCCTTGGAAGTAGTCTGGCTGGCGAAAGCACAAATAGCGTTTGGCGGTAACGTGCAAACGAATCGGCTCGGTGACCGCAGGCGGAAAGAACGGCGCCAACTGATTTGCGCCTAACTCTTCATGCTTGGCATCGGTTCCCTGTTCGGCGATGTCTTCGCCCAGGTCGTGCAGCAGATGGCCGTAATCGTGCAGCAAACAGGCGGCGATGACAGCCTCAGGTTCGTGGTTGTGCGTGGCAAACAGCGCACATTGCAATGCGTGCTGAAGCTCTGTCACGTCTTCGACATACTGACGATGACCGCGTTCAGCAAAGAGTTGGAAAATGTTGTTGATGATTGTCGTCATAACGCAACCAGCCGCTCACCAACCAGACAAACTGGAAGCGGGTGGGCGACCTGAAAAACGGATTCTTCGAACGAATTGCCTTGCGAGAGAGATAAAGTCCTGCGCGTTGAAAGTAGCTGCCGGGAATCAATTCAACGCTAAATCTCCGTCAAGTTCCACTTAAATCTTTGTCTGATTCGGCTCCTAACCTGCGGCGCGAAGCGCCTCAGCGCTGTTTCGTGCCTTTGGGTAAGTTGCCAGATCGTACCGACCAAACATCCTGCAATAAATTTCAGACTAAATTGATTTCGTCCTAGTCAAAGCACGCGAACAAAACACACGGCTTTTGCGCTGAGCCGTTCAAAAAATGGCGAAACGGTTCGACCCGCCAGCTTCGCCGCCCTCAACAACAACGCCAAAAGATGCGAAGCCCTCCCGCAGGCTTCGGGTGGAGGATTTATGTCCGGAGTGAGAAGTGTGTTTACAAGTCTGCAAACGTCTTTGCGCCTGCTTGCCGGTCTGGCGGGTTTGGTCGCGTTCCTGTTCCTTTTTCAAACTCATCAATTCAGGTTGCTCGGCGCGGCATCGGCGCAATTGCAACAGCGCACGGTGACGGTGGATGTTGATCTGCCTTCGGCAAGCACGGGCAGCGCAACCGGCACGCTGGCCGTCAGAATCTTCGCGCCGTCATCGACAACGTTGGCGCGTTACTCTGAAGGCGCGCCCGTGATGGTCTTTGCCACTGGCGGCGACGATGTCGGCACGCTGGCCAATCAAGTCGGACGCGCCGAAGACGTGATTCGCATCGTCTTTGTTTATCCCGGCGGACGCGACCTGACGACAGGTCGGGCAAGCGCGGGAACGTATGACTTTCGCGGCGCAAACAGCATTGCCGCAATGCGCGACGTGATTCTGTATGCCGCAGGGCAATTGCGCGACAGCAATGGCAAACGGCTCAACGACGTTGTGCAGGTTCCGGTGCTCAACAACAACATCGGCCTGTTTGGTTCGTCCAACGGCGGAAACATGGTGGTCAGCGTTCTGGCTCATCATGGCGCGCAGCTTTCGCCTTACGTCAAATACTTCATTCAATGGGAATCGCCCGTGTGCAGCCAGGTGGCCACCAGCGACGCCGGGGCCACGCAACTGACTTGCGCAGGCAATCGCCAGACTCTGGCCAGCGGAAATCCCTGGTATAACGCAGCGGGCAACACCGCAACTTCGCTCAACATTGATTACAGCCGAGCACGTCACAACCCGGCCAACACAACGACGCCGGTGTTTTTTGACGGCAACGGCGACGGGAGTTTTACGCTGGTCAGTGACCCTGCGCGCCCCGGTTGTCAAACGCCTGACCTGAACGGCGACGGACGTATTTCGACCAGCGAAGACCGCCAACTGGGCGCGTATCGCATGACCGGCAACAAACAGGTTTATTCGCGCCAGGCCACGCAAGGTTTGGCCGCCACCGGAACTGTCGCTTCGTGGCCGGCAAATATCGCCACCGTCACCGAAGCCAACGCTTTTTGGGACATACGCGAAGCCGTCCTGCTTTATCAAACCGCTATCAACAACGTGCCGGGATTGGAATCCATGGTGTTGACCAGTTTCACCGATCATGTGCAAACGCAGATGACGGAAAACGCACACGTCAAAATGGCGTTTGACGGCATGAACTCGCGCGGTCGCTGGGTGAAGATCAATCCCGCGCGCAGCTATTACACGGCCATTGATGCCGCGCTCAGCAGCCGCACGGACATTCCAAACAACACCGCCAACACAGCGCCAGCGAATTGGTCAGATCGGCGCGGTTACACGTACCCGGACGATCTGGATCAAACGGCGTGGGCGGCAGCAGTGCAGGAAATGGCCGACCGTGCACGCGCTCGCACCGCGCAACCGACGCCGACTCCAACGCCGACTCCAACGCCGACTCCAACTCCGACTCCGACTCCAACTCCCACGCCCACGCCGATTCCGACACCAGCGCCGGGAGCGCGTTCAACGTTGTACATCTCCGGCACGATGCACATTGAATCGAATCGGCTGCGCTGGCCGAACGTGGATGCGTTGCTGGCGTTTTTCACACGCGCCACCAAAGCCGGTCGAGTCGGCAGCGAACCCGCCGGAATGAAATGGTCTGTCGGCGCGGACATCGGCTGGCTGACCGGCGAACCGCGCGCAGGCGAAGTCATCGCCAAGCTGGAAGCAATGGGCGTGGAAATGGACGTTCACGCGCACAGTTTCAACGACCGCGCCAATTGCGCCGCGCGCATCACGCAGTTGGGCGGCCATCCGAACAAGGTGTCTTCGGGCAATGTCGTCACGGAAATTGATGGTTTGCGCCAACCGGTCGTCGGCGCAAACGGTGCAACCTGGCAGGCCGAAATTTTGTACGGCACAGCCTTGCGCCCCGATCATTCGCCCGGTTCGGAAGACGTCAGTTACGGCGTCTGGCGACCGAAGAGCGGCGCGGAATATAAAATCCACGATCCGGGCGGCAATCTGATTTCCGTCGGCGGCGGAGTGCGCACGCTGGCCGGAGCCACGGCGATTATTGACAAGCTGAAAACGCTGACCGGGCTGCCGCCCGTTTACAGCACAACAATCATGGTTCACCCGGACACGCTGGTGAACGTCACTACCCAGGACGGCATTGCGCAAATCGAAGCCTGGGCAACGGCTGCCCGTGCCAACAGCTTCGTCAAATGGGCAACCTTGAGCGAAACCGCCGCCGCGTGGAAAGCCGCCGGGCAAATAGCTTCGCGCGTTGAAGACCTGAACACGCTGGTCGGCGGCATAACGAATCCGCCCGCGACGGTTGCGGCGGTCAACGCAGCCAGTTACGGCACGGGCGCGCTGGCAATGGAATCCATCATTTCCCTGTTCGGAAACAATCTGGCAACGGGAACGCAAGTCAGTTCGACGTTGCCTTTGCCGACGCAACTGGCCGGAACAATCATCAAGGTAAAAGACAGCGCGGGCAGTGAGCGTTCAGCCCCACTGTTTTTCGTTTCGCCCAACCAGATCAATTCCCAGATTCCGCCGGGAACGTTGCCCGGCGCGGCAACGTTCAACGTCACCAGCGACAACAGCGTCGTTGCCGCGGGAAGCGTGCAAATCGCCAATGCTGCACCGGGCTTGTTCACGTCGGACGGCAGCGGCAATAGTTTTGCGGCGGGTTATGTGTTGCGCGTGAAAACCAACGGCGCGCAGATTGTCGAACAAATTGCACGTTGGGATTCGGCGCAAAACAAAATGGTCGCGGTACCGATTGATCTGAGCGGGAACACCGATCAATTGTATCTGGTCGGCTTCGGCACGGGCTTTCGTTATCGAAGTTCGTTGGCGGCGGTAACGGCAACCATCGGCGGCGAGAATTCTCAGGTGCTGTATGCCGGAGAACAAAACGGATTTGTCGGCGTGGATCAAATCAATCTGCTATTGCCGAAATCGCTGGCCGGGCGCGGCGAAGTGAATTTGACGCTGACCGTTGACGGACAAACGTCCAACTCCGTCAAGCTGCAATTCCGCTAATCGCTCTGGAACTCTGTCAATCAATGAGGAGTGCGACAATTCAAATGTCGCACTCCTTTTTCCGCCTTTGAGCTTTTCGCCCGGCTTGCCTACACTCTGCGCGCATTCACATCTGAACATTACTGTTGAAGGAGAATTCCGATGCGCTCACGTCTGTCGTGGCTCGCGTTTGCGTTGGCCGCTTTTCTGTTTGTCATTGGCACAACCGCTGCACAACAAAACAATCCTGGCAGCGTTAAATCCGTTCCGCCGCCCGGCATTGAAATTCCCGCAGCAGACCGCGCCGAACTTGAAGCCGGCATTGCCGCGCTGGGCAAGGAAATTGACAGCGTGCGCGACGCCTTGAAAAAACAGCCTGCGCTGCTGGCCCTGCTGCCGGACGTGCAAATCTTCCACAATGCGGCGCGCTATGCGCTTCAATACAACGAATTTTTCAAACCCGAAGAAATCGCCACGGCCAAACGCCAGCTTAAACAGGGAATGGAACGCGCCGCCGAATTGCGCGCGGGCAAGGCTTCGTGGACGACGCAAACCGGTTTGGTCGTGCGCGGCTATGTTTCGGATGTTGATGGTTCAGTGCAGCCTTATGGATTGGTCGTGCCGCCGACTTACCAGCCAAATTTGCCTCATCAATATCGCCTGGATGTTTGGTTTCACGGACGCGGCGACACCCTGAGCGAAGTCAATTTTCTGGCCGACCGCCAAAAAAACGCGGGCCAATTCACGCCGCCCAATACCATCGTGCTGCATCCGTATGGCCGGTATAACTGCGCCAACAAATTCGCGGGCGAAGTGGATTTGTTCGAGGCGCTGGCCTCCGTCAAACGGCAATATCCGATTGATGAAAACCGCGTCAGCGTGCGCGGTTTTTCAATGGGCGGCGCGGCCACCTGGCACATCGCCGCGCATCACGCAGGGCTGTGGGCTGCGGCTGCGCCGGGCGCTGGCTTTGCCGAAACGGCGGAATATCAAAAACTGAATCTGAACGACGTGCCGTGGTACGAACAGAAACTCTGGCATCTGACCAACGCCACCGATTACGCCGCCAATCTGTTCAATTGCCCTGTGATCGCTTACAGCGGCGAGATTGATCGCCAGATTCAAGCCGCGCAGGTGATGGCGCGCGAGCTGAAAACCGAAGGCATTGAACTCACACACGTCATCGGCCCGCAAACCGAACACAAATACCATCCCGACGCCATCAAAGAGATCAACCGCCGCATTGACAGCATTGTTGCCGCCGGACGCAATCCGCTGCCGCGCCGCGTGAAATTCACCACCTGGACGCTGCGTTACAACCGCATGAACTGGGTTGTGGTGGATGCGCTGGAACAGCACTGGGAACGCGCCCGCGTCGAAGCCGAAATTCGC
>JAEUQO010000048.1 GCA_016789605.1 Acidobacteriota bacterium | reverse complement strand
TTGGCATCGTGAAACAACTCTTCGATGCGGTGCCAGTTGTTATGTGCCATGCTTGATTTCACGTGCGAGCCAGGCGCGCGCCAAATTCCAGTCGCGCGCGACCGTGATCGGCGCAACGTTTAATACTTCCGCGGTTTCCTCCACACTGAGACCGCCAAAATAGCGTAACTCCACCACTTTGCTTTTGCGTGGATCAACCTTGGCCAGCTCTTCCAAAGCGTCATCCAATGCGATCAATTCAGTCGGACGAACTGCTGTCAGTGTTTCTGCGTGAGATAAGGAGAGATGAATGGCTTGCCCGCCGCGTTTCAGCCGGTGCTGGTCGCGCGCGTAATTGAGCAATACGCGCCGCATAATTTGGGCCGCGATGCCAAAAAAATGGGCGCGGTTCTGCCACTGTACGCGGTTTTGATCTACCAGTTTGAGAAAGGTTTCGTTGATCAGTGCGGTGGTCTGTAACAGGTGCCCGGCGTCTTCGTGGCGCATGTATCGGTGAGCCAATTTATGCAGCTCTTGTTCGACAAGCGGCATCAGCGAGTCCAAGGCTGTCTGGTCGCCCTGGCTCCAACTGATCAGCAGCTCCGTGATTCCCATCGAAGTGCTCATACGCTTTTTCCTCTGACTCGGCAATCGAGGGAACAGATGCGTTCCGCAGGCCTGTCAGGTTGTCGCCCGGAATGTGAGAAAAATATTTCAACCAGGATGAAAGGATTGTCGCTTGACCGGGGCGTTAGGTAATGAAGGCAAGTGGCAGCTTGACTTTCATTGGCACCACGATCGCCTTCGCCGCGACGGCTCATGCTGAAGGCGAGGCATATATACAATGTCCGCTCTTGGTTTGGCAATAAACTAATTCTGCTCAAACCCTAGATTTTACAGGGGCCAAGCCGACTTTTGAGAGACACTCAAAGGCTCGGAAAGGTCTGCTCTTCTCCCGCCGACAAGGATGAAAAATGCCTTGCCTGTGTGGGGCCAAAATGCAGTGGGCGCAGGCTCACTCTCGCTGAGAATCACCCATCTACCGGCTCACTGGCTATGTCACGCGGCAGTTTTTCGTTTGCAACCCGATTCCCAGCCGCCCCCCGCGGGTTGGATCACCTACGGCATTTTTTGGAGGAGGATAGTCCTATGATGAACATCGCAGCTCACGACGCCCCGCAAGGTGAGTTGGTCGCAGGCTCATTTCGGCAATGGATGATGGCTTTGTTGACCGCGGCTTTTGTTTGTTTGTATGGCGCAGCGTTGTTGGGGTGGATCAAACCCCTGACCGACGACCGGCTGTTGTTTCACTTGCAACCGATCATCTTTGTCATCATTGGTTATTACTTTGGTCGCTTGCCTGCGCAGCAAAATGAACACGCGCTCAGAAGCGAATTGTTGCGGCAGGCGCAAAAAACTGAAGCGGCACAGCACGCCAAGGAACAGGCGCAACAAATGCGCGAAGCGCTGGAAGAAAAACTGAAAAATGCCCGGGTCGCATTGCTGACACCAGATTCAGATGTCGTTGCGGCATCGGCACGCGGACTGGAAAGCCGTAGTGCAGAATCGGCCCGCCCTGGACCTTCGCGCCACGCTCTGACGGTCGCGCTCAGCATCTTGAATTCCTGAAGTGGCTGAGCCCGTGTGAGATTCCCCTGGGGGCGGCAACCAACAGCGCGTAAGAACCTGCCTCTTGCGCGCTGGCCGCACTCATCACCAAGTTACCGCGACGTCCCAGCCAAAAGGGTACCCATTTGATTGGCCTGACGAACATGGTTTCGTCAGGTCATTTTCTTTTGTCTGAACCGTGCCAGAAGCGGCTTTCTTTGTCCTCCCAGTACGCCCTACAATGCGCGCGCAACACTTCTCGTTTTACGCGCGAGCTATTCAGCAAAGGTCACGAATCAACATGAGATGGCAGTTTTTTCTTTTTCTTTTCCTGGCTGTTCCGACGCAAGGACTGGGGCAGGACTGGCCCGAATTCCGTGGCCCAACCGGACAGGGGCGCACGGAAGAACGCGGCCTGCCGCTGCATTGGAGCGAGACGCAAAATGTACGCTGGAAAGTGGCGATTCCCGGGCGTGGTTGGTCTTCGCCTGCAATTCGCGGCACGCGCATCTGGCTGACCACCGCCACCGAAGAGGGGAAGTCATTGCGTGTCGTTTGCGTTGACCGCGATAGCGGCGCGCTGTTGCTTAACATTGAAGTCTTTCGCCTCAAATCCACCGGCCCCTTGCACACCAAAAACAGTCTGGCTTCGCCCACGCCCGTGCTCGAAGGCGACCGCGTGTACGTTCATTTTGGCGCGAACGGCACCGCGTGCCTCACGCAAAGCGGCGAGCTCATCTGGAAAACGCGCCTCGAATACGACAACGGACAGCATGGGGCGGGCGGTTCGCCTGTGCTCTATGACGATTTGCTGATCGTCAGTTGCGACGGACAAGAAATGCAATATGTTGTCGCGCTGGAAAAGGCGACCGGCAAAGTGCGTTGGCGAAAGTATCGCCAGGGCGCACAGGCGTATACCACACCGCTGATTGTGCGTTTGCCGACGGGCGATCAGCTCATCAGTCCTGGCGCATTTCGCGCCTTTGCCTATGAACCGCGCACGGGGAAAGAGCTTTGGTCAGTCGGTTACGGCGACGGATTTTCTAACGTGCCGCGCCCGATTTTTGGTCACGGGCTGGTATACATCTGCACCGGATTTCATCAACCTGCCTTGCTGGCGATACGCCCGGATGGACGTGGAGACGTGACCAAATCACATGTTGTCTGGACGCTTAAGCGTGGCGTTTCGCTGACACCGTCGCCTTTACTGGTTGGCGATGAACTCTATCTGGTCAGCGACAACGGCATCGCCAGTTGTCTGGATGCCAAGACCGGCGCTGTGCACTGGCAAACGCGGTTGGGAGGGAATTATTCGGCTTCACCGCTGTATGCTGACGAGCGGATTTACTTCCTCAGCGAAGAGGGCCAAGCGGTCGTGATTGCGCCTGGCAAAGAGTTCAAAGCGCTGGCGACCAACCAACTTGACGGGCAGACGCTGGCGTCATTCGCGGTTTCCAGCGGTTCTTTTTTCATTCGCAGTCAAACGCATCTTTACCGCATTGGCAAGTAAACAGGCGACGAAACCTTGTCGCTTGAAAACGAAAACACAGGTTCGTAAGCAGATTGACCGTTGTCGCGGAGCTGTCGCGCGGCAATGGTTGCAGTCGTTGTCACCAGGTTTTAGGAGGTCGCACACGTTATGACTACCAACAAATTTTTCCGCCCTGTCGTGCTGTTACTGGCGTTGACGACCATGTTGTCGGCGCAAACCGCCAAACGCCCGTTGAAACTGGACGATCTGCCGCGCTTGCGCGAAGTCCGTGATGCGCAATGTTCACCCGACGGACAGTGGGTGGCCTATGTCGTTTCGACCACCGACGCCAAAGAAGACAAAAGCAATTCGCATATCTGGATGATCGGCTTTGACGGCAAAAACGAACGTCAGATCACATCCAGCCAGGACAGCGAATCGTCGCCGCGCTGGAGCCCGGACGGCAAATATCTGTCGTTTATGTCTGCGCGTCCGGGCAAAGCCAAAGGCAATCAAATCTGGTTGCTGGATCGTAGCGGTGGCGAAGCCTTTCAATTGACCGAATTGAAAGGCCGTTTACAGAGCTATGAATGGTCGCCGGATGGCAAACGTCTGGCGTTGGTCATTGGCGATCCTGACCCTGATGCCGAAGCCAATGGGCCTGCCGCTGGGACCGGCGACGCCGCTGGTGCGCGGCCCAAAGCGCCCAAACCGATCGTCATTGACCGGTACAAGTTCAAACAGGACGGGCAAGGGTATCTGCTTTCAGGACGCCACAGTTACGTTTACCTGTTTGACCTGGAAACGAAAAAACTGGATCGGTTGACGAGCGGAAAATGGGACGAAGCTTCGCCGTCGTGGTCGCCGGATGGCAAATACATCGCGTTTGTCAGCAACCGCGCGGCAGACCCTGATCGCGAACCCGCCAATCAGATTTTCCTGGCCGAAGCCAAACCTGGCGCAACCGAAAAGGCTCTGACGCCAACCGCCAACCGCGCGGGACGCGGTCGCCCCGAATGGAGTCCTGACGGCAAATGGATCACTTTTCTGGAAGGCGACGAGCGAAAATACGGCGCATACAACATGGATCATTTGATGCTCGTGGCTGTGGATGGCAGCAGCGCCCCCGCGCGTGTTGCGGCAGTTGACGCGCTGGATCGCAGCGTTTCCAGCCCGCAATTCACGACTGACGGCAAAGCCATTCGCTTCAGCGTCACGGATGATCGTTCTGTATACCCGGCGCAAGTCACACTGGCCAACGGCAAAGTCGAGCGGTTGCTGACGCCGCCCGTGATGGTTTCAAACTGGGAAACGGCGGGCAAGTGCTCCTGCGTGATGGCCGGAGGTGACACGAAATACGCCGAAATTTACGCCTTTGAAAATGGCGCATTACGCCAATTGACGCGGCAAAACGATGCGTTGTTTGCCGAATTGGATTTGGGGCAAACAGAAGACGTCGCGTTCAAAAGCAAGGACGGCACCGAAGTTCACGGATTGCTGACCTATCCGGTTGGTTACGTCAAAGGGACCAAAGTGCCGCTGTTGTTGCGCATTCACGGTGGGCCGAACGGACAGGATCAACACTCGTTCAGCGTCGAGCGCCAGTTTTTTGCCGCCAACGGTTACGCCGTGCTGGCGGTGAACTATCGCGGCAGCGCCGGACGCGGGCAGAAGTTTTCGCGCGCGATTTTTGCCGACTGGGGGCATTACGAAGTTGAAGATTTGCTGGCCGGTGTGGATCACGTCATCAAGCTGGGCGTTGCTGATCCCGAACGGCTGGGCGTTGGTGGTTGGAGTTACGGCGGCATTCTGACCGATTACCTGATCGCCAGCGATACGCGCTTCAAAGCGGCGACCAGCGGCGCGGGCACGGCGTTCACGGTTTCGTATTACGGCGCGGATCAGTACATCATTCAATACGACAACGAAATCGGGCCGCCGTGGAATCCGAAAGCCTGGGAAACTTACCAGAAGCTTTCTTATCCGTTTTTGCACGCCGACCGCATTAAAACGCCAACCTTGTTTTTGTGCGGCGAAAAAGATTTCAACGTGCCGGTGGCGGGCAGCGAGCAGATGTACCAAGCCTTGCGCAGTTTGGGCGTAGAAACGCAACTGGTCATCTATCCCAACGAAAACCACGGCATTCGTCGGCCCAGTTATGTGCGTGATCGTTATGAACGATATCTTGGTTGGTATGACAAGTATCTGAAGAAAGTGCCGACAGCCGCAGGCAGCGCCGCCAAAGCCGGACAATAAGCCAGCGCTCAGGTTCTGCAGATTCAGATTTGCCTTTCTTATGACAAGGCTTGCGCAAAAGCTCTGTCACAAGAAAGGCATTTTTGTTTTCGCTGGCGCGGGAACTTTTCAGCGTATGAAAGTGCAGGGCGTCGTTTTACGGAATCAGCAGCACGTAAATCAGATAACAAGCCACGCCACAGACGCCCGCCAATACCAGTCCGCTCAGCCGCCGCCGTTTGACGAACCAGAGCAAGACCAATCCCGTGAGCGAAACCAGCGTCATCAACCCTGCCGAGACGTCAATCAGCCAAAACCAGGCGCTGCCGGTGTCGCGTCCTTTGTGCAGGTCGTTGATGATCGCCACAAAGCCGTTGCGTGTTTCGGTTACCTCATATTCGCCTGTTTCGCGGTTGATGAATGCGTCCGCCGCATAACCTGGCCCTTTGAACGACACCGAGGCCTGAGCTTCATCGAGACGGAAATCGCTGAGCGCGCCTTTGATGCCGTATGTCTGGCGCAAATGTTCGACGATGGCCAGCTTATCCACGGCGGCGTCTTCGGCTTTGACCCAGTTGAGTTCCAGCTTGCCTTTGAGCTGTGTGATGCGCGGTTGTGCGCTGAAACGTTCCGCGTGATTAAGGGTCAGCCCGGTCACGGCAAAGAACAGCAGAATGACGAAACTCGCCATCGAAAGATAAATGTGCAACCAGCGCGACAGCGAGGCGAGATGGCGTTTCAGGACCAGCCGTTTGTGCGCGTCTGTCGCAACGGCTTTGTCAGGCGCCAGGCTGGCATTCATCAAGGGGGCTTGCGGCGATTTCATGAAAGTTTGAGAAAGGTAAATCGTCTGTTGGGCGTTGGGGGATTGAGCTCAGTGATTCAAGACGCAATGTTTGTACATCGCGTCCTGAATCAGGTTGATTTCTGGTTGGCAGGCGTTAGCGCAGGTGTTTGTTGAAAAATTCGAGCGTGCGCGTCCAGGCCAGTTTGGCGGCGTCGGCGTCATAACGAGGTGTCGTGTCGTTATGAAAGCCATGCTGTTTGCCGTCATACACGTGAACCGCGTAAACCTTCTTGTTCGCCTTGAGCGCTTCTTCGTATGCCGGAATGCCGTCATTGATGCGCTGGTCATTGCCTGCGTATTGCAACAAGAGCGGCGCAGAGATTTTGGGCACATCGGCTACGCCCGCTTGTCGTCCGTAAAACGCCACGCCGGCATTCAAATCCTTGCCCAGCAGCACGGCCAGTTGATTCACCATGCCGCCGCCGAAACAGAAACCGACCGCGCCCAACTTGCCGGTAGAATCGGAACGCGCTTTTAGCCATTTAGCCGCCGCGACAAAATCTTCCGTCATTTTTGCGCCGTCCACTTTGCGAAACGCGGTGGCCGCATCCTGTTCGTTGCCCGGATAGCCGCCCACCGAAGTCAATCCATCTGGCGAAAAGGCGATGAAGTTTTCCGTGGCGAGACGACGCGCAACGTCTTCGATATAGGGATTGAGGCCGCGATTTTCGTGGATGACGAGCACCACTGGATATTTTCCGCTTTTGGCCGGGCGCGCCAGATAGCCTTTGATCGAGCCGTTGCCCGCAGGCGAGGGCACGGTTTCATAACCAACTTTGATGCGTTTGTCGTCAGGCGGCACTTGCTGGGCCCAGGCGTAATTCGGTGTCAGGCTTTCCAGAATCGCCATCGCGGTCAGACCGCCAGTGGCAAATCTGCCCAGATGATCAATAAACGTGCGGCGATCCATGTCGCCGTGTTGGTATTCGTGGAAAAGGTCTAACAGCTCTTGCGGGTAATCAGAGGCTTGCTTTCGTTCCATTGGTTCTCCTTGCGTGGAATGAAAGCGGGGCGCGGCGCAATGTCCGCACCCCGCAGTGGGTTTGCCAGTCCGCTGACGTTCTATCAGGTAGGGAACCTGACAACTGCGAACTCAGTGGCCTTTCTTGCGATACTCGATTGAAGCAGAAGCGATTTCGGTATTGCCGGTCAGATTGAACTGTTTGGGTGCGCCGTTGAAGTCCACTTCCTGACGCATCAGTTGGTAGGTTCCGTGTTCGCGGGCGGCTTCGATATAGACCGTGTATTTGCCGGGCTTGACCAGTTTGCCCTGCGTGTCTTTGCCATCCCATTTGAGCGTGTATTTGCCCGCCGGGCGCGTCGCACTCGACACAGAAGCGGTGATGTCTGACCCTTCCGCCATATTGCGCAAACGGTCAGCACGCGACCACGCTCTGAGGTCAGGCAACCAACGCGGTTTTTGATACCACAGCGCCAGCGTGCGCACGGGGAAGCGGTCTTTGTCTTCGACCCACACGGCGACATAGGGCCGCCGATAGCGCATATCGTCAATGCGCGCCAGCTCAAAGTTGACCGCCAATTCCAGGGATTGATCCCAGGCTTGTCCTGCGGCAGCGGTTGG
>JAEUQO010000039.1 GCA_016789605.1 Acidobacteriota bacterium | reverse complement strand
TGACGCACGGCGTCCAGCAATTCCTGCGGCGTGACCTGTTTTTTGGCGACCAAACCAGCCAATCCCAACGCATCATAGCTGGCATAATCCGCAGCCAAACCAGTCAGCTTGCCCAACGTCAATCCGACACCCGCCGCAGCGCCGCTTTTGATCATCTCTCGGCGATTGATCTCCATAGAAAAAAATCCTCGTTTCAAATTACAAACGTCAGCGGCCTTCATCCTCGTCACCGACGCGTTTTGTCATTCCCGGGCGCTCGTTCCTGCAACAACGCACAGGGCAATCCGTCCGGGCTGAGAATGACCGCCGCCGCCGAATCGGTACTGCTGGCCACACTGGCGGTGTCTGCTGCCGGTTGTAACAAACGGTCGCCACGCCGTTTCGCGGTCGCGATCGCTTTGGTCACGTCATGAGACGAAAACCCCAAACGCAACACCCCACCACGAACTGAAGGCTCTGTTGGCGCGTGCATTTGCTCACGCCGCAGCCCAAGCACTTCCGGTTCTGCCAACACCAATGTCACGCCACCGACATTCATCAGCGTTAAATGCGGACGGCTTTTCACCACGCGTCCGGCAAACACGTCGCGAAAGAAGGTCTCGTTGTCTTTGGCACTTTTGACTAACAAGAAAAGGTGATCCAACCCAAAATCGCCCCATTGCGGAGCCGGGTCACGCCGGTTTGCGATGCGCCGGTCTTTGCGCAAAACCAGGGCGATCAAACTATCTCCCGGACCTTCGATCAATGCCGCCCGCGTCAACACATCATGCGGCAGATCGAGCACGCGTTCACGTACGCGTACGCCACCGATTTCCAATCGGGTGAGCGTTTGCGGCAAATTCGCCGTGCGCAATCCCAACCAGTACACGCCATACCCCGGACCAGGCGTATCCGCAGAACCGCGCGTTCCTGCAGCCTGGCGCAGCAGGTGAATCACACTTTCGCCTGCGCGCAAATCTACCCGCGCAACAGCATCAGGATTGCCTGGTGCGGGCAGTGCGCGCGCGCCAAAATGCTCCTGAAAAAATGACGCAAGAGTCTGACGGTCGCCGATCTGGTACTGAATCTCAGCCAGACGCAAGGGTCTGGCCGGTCGTGACGGCGCTTGCGCCAAAGCAATCACGCCCCACAAAACCAAGACGGAGACGCAGACAAGCCAGGCTTTCATGGTCTCTTTCAACACGATGTCAGTGAGTAGCGATGCCAACGCCGGAGCGGCGTTGGCAACTTCTTTACCAGCTTTACTAGTATGGTCAGGGTATACGCGATGCGCTCGCGCTTGTCCATCATTTCCGTGACAAACAGCTTGCGCCCAAGGCAAATCGCCAAGAGAATCGCGGCGCAAATCCGAACTTTATCTATCTAGATCAGATTTCATTTTGGCGTATGGGTTTTGCCACAGAGGCACAGAGCCACAAAGGTTTTAAGTATTTCTCTGAGCCTCCGTGGCTCTGTGGCCAATCCGTAAAGCGAGTTGAAAACCGATCTATGTTGAGGGGGTGAGGCAGACGATGACACTTGAAACCACTCGCTTACTGTTACGCCCGATTACGCCAGATGATCTGACAGACCTGCTGGCCATCTGGGGCAATCCTGACGCGATGCGTTTTTTTCCGAAAACGCTCGACCGCGACGAAATGAAAGCCTGGATCGAACGCGTTCTCGCCCGCTATGAGCAATGCGGCTTTGGCGTTTGTGCTGTGATCGAAAAACAAAACGGGCAATTCGTTGGTGATTGCGGGCTGTATTTTCAGGAAGTGGAGGGCGTGGAAGAGCTTGAGGTGTTGTATCACTTCAACCCTCAGCACTGGGGCCAGGGTTATGCAACCGAAGCCGCGCGCGCCTGTATGGACTTTGCGTTTGCACAGTTAGGACGCAAACGAATCATCTCCATGATTCGCCCGGAAAATTTGCCTTCGCGCCGCGTCGCCGAGCGCAACGGCTTGCAGATCGAAAAGGAAATCTTCTGGCGCGGCTATCAGCACTTTGTTTATGCGCTGGAAAAGCCCTGAGGTCAGGGCGTGCGGTAAATCAAGGGGACGCCCCTTTCACTGCAACGGTCGGCATTGTCTGACCCGGTGCAAACGTGAATTGAAACGCCTTGCCCTGAAACCAACGGCAAGCTGGGCAAAGTAAAGTTGACTTGATCTACGCCCACAAACCCAGGCGCACGTCCGGCAAACAGAAATGGCGCGCGCAACAAACGAATGCCGTGAACTGTGCGGTATTCGATGACCGTCGGATACGCCGTCGTCCAGGGCGGTTGCGGCGGCAAATAACCTTCTGGTTCGTGATCTGAAATCTTGCCCAGCCCCGTTAGGTACGTCACAAACGTTTGTCCCGGAGCCACCTCAGCCGGTTGCTCCCATGACGGGAAATTGAAAAACGAATTGCCGAAAAATTCCGGCGCGTGCGAATTGATCTTCAGCCTGAACGTATTCGAACTGACCTTGGTCACGCCGTCGCGCAACACCTGCAACACAATGAACTCGTATTCCCGTCCCTCGAAGTTTGAAAACTGCGCGTAACCATCGCCTTCTTCTTCGCTAAACGGTTTGTAGTAAAACATCGGCACTTGAAAGTTGATCTGGTTCGGGCCGACATACAACAGTGGCGCAGCGCGCCAGCCGCAACGGTTTCGTGAGCCGGAAATCATTCCATCCCAATCAGCAGCCCGCCATAGCACTTGCACTCTGCCCAGCGACCGCGCATACGGCGCACGCGTGGCGATATATTCTTCGCCCGGATCAGAAAACCGTTCGCCCCACACCACGGCCAATCCGCCCGGCGCAATGCGGTTGATGTAATTGGCGGCATTGGTCACCGCCGTAAGCGCTGGCCGAATGGCGCTACTTCCCTTTCTGATTTCCACACAGGATTCCGTGCCATCGAGCACAAATTCGTTGAGTCTGCCAAGGAGCGCTGCGGCGGGGGCCGAAGCCGATCGGTCAGGCGTCTTTTTTCCGCCATAGGCGACGACAGAAACCAGCGACAGACACCCAACCAACAACAGCAACGAGAATCGGAACAGTTTCATAACCAGCCTCCTATAAAGAACCAGATGCGGTTGCGTTCTGAAACAGCGACAGGGTGGAAGCTAAATACCACCCCGCAAGGCTTCGGGTAAAGTTGATTCCAGGCGCTAGACGCTCTGCCCGGAATCCAGTACCATCGCGCCGCTTTTCGGCAAAACCAATCCCAAAGAATCGAGCCCAACTTATGCAAAGAACTCCTCGCGGTCTGTCTCATTTTCTGCTGTTCTCGCTGAGCCTGTGGCTGGCGGTCAGCGCGTATAGCACGATTTCGTTTGCGCAAGCGACTGCTCCCGCCAGCGAAGAATATGCCGTCATCGTACATTCCGGCGTGCGGGTAAAAATGCGTGACGGCGTGTCGCTGGTCGCGGACATTTACCGCCCCAAAGCTTCGGGCAAATTTCCCGTGTTGTTGACGCGTACGCCATACAACCGGCGTGATCCGGCGACGGGGATGTTTCTGGCGGCGCGTGGTTATGTTGTGGTGCAACAGGACACACGCGGGCGTTTCGATTCCGAGGGTGAGTTCTATCCCTTCAAGTATGAAATGAACGACGGCTACGACACCGTCGAATGGGCTGCCGGTTTGGAATACTCCAACGGCATGGTGGGCACCTACGGCGGATCATACGTAGGCGCAACGCAGATGCTGGCCGCCATCGCCAAACCGCCGCACCTGAAAGCGATTTTCCCATATGTGACCGCTTCGGAATATTACGAAGGCTGGACCTATCAAGGCGGCGCCTGGATGCAGGCGTTTTCCAGCACCTGGACGACCGGTCTGGCGCAAGACACGTTGCGTCGCAAAGCTGGCGGAATGTCGAAATTCAACGAATGGCTGACTCAGTTGCCGGTCGAAGATTACAAGCTGATCGGACTGCCGACGGTTGCCGATGTCGCGCCGTACTTTCGCGATTGGATCGAACACGAACGCAACGACGATTACTGGAAGCGCTGGAAAATTTCGGATCATTACAGCCAGCTCGACATCAAGGCGCTGCATTCCGGTGGCTGGCACGACATCTTTTTGAAAGGCTCCATCGGCAATTACGTCGCAATGCGCAAAAGTGCAGCCACGGCGGAAGCCCGCGCCGGACAACGACTGCTGGTCGGCCCGTGGGCGCACGCGGCGACTTCGCCCGAAGGCAAAATTGGCGACGTGACATTTGGCAAACAGGCCGTGCTGGACATGAACGGCACCATCCTGAAATGGTTTGATTACGCGCTGAAAGGCATCAAAAACGAATTTGCCAGCGATGCGCCAGTGCGCATTTTTGTGATGGGTGACAACGTCTGGCGCGACGAAAAAGAATTTCCGCTGGCTCGTACGCAATACACCAAGTATTACTTTCACACGAACAAGGGAGCCAATTCCGTAAGCGGCGACGGTCAGCTTTCTACCCAAACTCCTGGCAAGGAAACGCCTGACACGTACGAATACGACCCGCAAAACCCCGTGCCCACCATTGGCGGTCGTCTTTGTTGCGGCGGCACATTGCCGGGACCGTTTAGCCAACAGCCCAACGAAACGCGCCAGGATGTGCTGGTATTTTCCACGCCGCCGCTCACACGCGATCTGGAAGTAACCGGCAACCTCTCGGTCGAACTGTTTGCCGCCAGTTCCGCGCCTGACACCGATTTCACGGCGTTGATCGCCGATGTAGACGCTTCTGGTTATGCGCGCTTTCTGACGGACGGCATCATTCGCGCGCGCTATCGCAACTCCACGGAACGCGCCGAACCGATTGAACCGGGCAAAATCTACAAATACACCATTGATTTGTGGTCAACGAGCAACGTTTTCAAAGCGGGCCACCGCATTCGCGTATACGTGTCGAGCAGCAACTTTCCACGCTTCAACCGCAACCTGAACACCGGCGAAGCGACGCTCGGCGGATCGAAAAGCAACAAAGCCAAACAAACCATCTATCACGACGCTGAACATCCGTCAGCCATCGTGTTGCCGGTGATCCCGCGTTAAGCGCGGTGAGCGATGACCGAGAGAGTTACATTGGCTAAATCAGAACACGCGACATTGGTACACGGCAAAGTCAGGACGCCAAGATTCATCGGAATGTTTCAGCGTCGCGTGTTCTGATGACGGCTGTTACGATTTAGTTACAGAATTCGTTCGTTACCTCATTATGTCATTACCTCTGGCAGGAATTCGGGTGCTGGATTTTGGCCGTTATATCGCCGGGCCGTATTGCGCGATGTTGCTGGCCGATTTCGGCGCGGAAGTGATTCGCGTGGAACGGCGTGAAGGCGGCGAAGACCGTTATGTCGCGCCGATCACCGAACAGGGCGAAGGCCCGATGTTCATCACGCTCAACCGGAACAAAAAAAGCGTCACGCTCAACCTGGGGCATCCTGACAGCGCCGAAATCAAACGGCGGCTGATTGTCTCTGCCGATGTGGTGGTCGCCAATTTACCGTTGGACGTGCTGGCCAAAACCGGCCTGGATTACGAATCGCTGACCGCCATCAAACCCGACATCATCCTGACGCGCATTTCGACCTTTGGACACGAAGGGCCCTATGCCAACCGCGTCGGTTTTGATTCGGTTGTGCAGGCAATGTCTGGCGCAATGAGTCTGACGGGCTTCCCTGGCCCACCGCTGCGCAGCGTCGTCAACTTTGCGGATTACGGAACAGCGTTGCACGCGGCATTTGGCACAATGGTCGCGCTGTTTGAACGTGCACGCAGCGGCAAAGGGCAAATCGTGGATGCCTCGCTGCTCGCCACTGGCGCGACATTTATGCAAGCTCTGCTGGCTGAACGCCATGTGCTTGATCTGGTACGCCAACAACAAGGCAACACCGGATATCACGCGGCGCCAAACGACGTGTACCAAACCAAAGACGGCTGGCTCATCGTGCAGGTGATTGGCCAACCGATGTTCAAACGCTGGGCCAATCTGGTCGGTCGCCCTGACCTGATCGAGGACGCACGTTGTGTAGACGACATCACGCGCGCTAACAATCACCCGATCATCAACGAAGCGATGAACGTCTGGGCCGCTGAACGAACGACCGAAGAAGCCATCCAGCAACTGGAAGCCGCGCGCGTGCCCTGCGGAAAAGTGCATTCGTTGGGCGAAGTGTTCGCTGATCCACAGGTGCAAGCACGCAAGCTGTTCAACTTTATGGAGTATCCCGGCGCGGAAAAAGCCGTGCCCGCCGCAGAAACCGCCACGCGGTTGTCGGAAACCCCGGGCGGCATCCGACATCGCGCTCCGACGCTGGGTGAACACACAGACGAAGTGCTGCAAGATTTAGGTTGGTCGGCGGAAGAGTTGGCGCAACTGCGCTCCGCGCAAATCATCTAACTTGGCTTCTGGCCTGGCTAAGGAATACCAATTACTTCAAAAAAGGGATTTCGTTCGGCTCCGTCAGGCCCTCGCCAGATGTTGTAATGGCTGATACTGATATAAAACGTGTTGTTGACGTAATCGTAAAGCAGGCGGAATGCCTTTCCCAATCCTGACGTATTGATATGGAATTCAGCATATTGCGCTTGTCGTCCTCGTTTATCTATCCGATCAGAATATGAATCCGTAGCGACTTGCCGGTAATTCTGTGCTTTTGCTCCAACCACTCCGGCGGGGTCTGATTCTGGCAAATGCCCGCCAAAATTCGCGTGAAAGTCTCGCAGCCCGGATTCGGCGACTCCCGCTGAAGCCCACAAGGGGTCGTCGGATGCGTTGATTTCGAGGATCATAGTCTTGACTTTGACTGGCAACGAGTTGAAATTCACTCGTCCCCGCACAAACCTGCCCGCTGGCCCGCGATCCACACCGGCCGTGACGCCGTCACTGATTCGGGGAAACATATTCAGAGCTTCTTTAACGTCCCCGGCATTTCGTTCCTCTACGTATTGTGGTCCCTGCATGCGCTGGATTACGAATGCGCGATTGCGCTTCAACTGCAGCGCAGCAGGTTTTCGAACCGGCGCACGCGGCGTTGGCACGCGCGGCATCTTTGCCTGAATCAACAATTGCGACTGGGCAAACGATTGTCCGGCGCGTTCGGCTTCGGCTTCCAGCATGCGATCCTGCACCACCGCGACGCCTGCCCCAAACGGATTCCGCACGCGACCGCTTCGTTGTTGAATCACGTGCGCCAATTCGTGTCCGATCAATTGCTGACCGCGGGCGCTGTCCGGATTGTACTGTCCTGGCGCGAAATAAATGTTCGAGCCGTGTGTAAACGCGACGGCTCCGATGGCGGGCGCGTGCGGCCCCACGTGAACTCGCACATCAGAGAAACTTGCGCCGAAAAAAGACTCCATGCGCGCTCGAACGGGCGGCGGTAATGGTTGGCCGCCGCCGCGTCCAAACTGCGTCAGGTGGGCAGGCAGTTGCAATGCGGTGTCTTGGCCTTTTCTTTGCAAGACGGCGTGTTGCGGCGCACGCGGAGCGACCAAACGCGGTTGCAAGGCAGTCGCTTGCGCAGCCCGAACCTGCCCGCGCGCTCCTGACAGAGCGGCTGCTGGCGGCGGAACCGCGCGCGCTTGCGTGGCAATCCCACGCGCGGGAAACACCGGCAAACCGTGCGGAAACGAACCTTGAATCACCGAACCGCCACTTTGCGGCGTACGCGAAGCCGTCGGTTTGGGGGGTGTGGTCGCAGCCATAAAAGAGACTTTCTCATCGAAGGAATGATCTTGCGCGTTTAAGTCTCACTCATCTCAATCCATTGCACAATGCTTTTCAGCGGCTGGTAATCGTGTATTTGTGTCAAGAGTTCCGAGATGGAATCGGAAATCACAAACAAGCCGCGATACTGCGGTTGCACAAATCCGTCTGTCACTGCACGGTCAATCATCGCCAGCAACGGATCGAAATAGCCGTCTATATTGAGCAAGCCAATCGGTTTTTGGTGGATGCCAAGCTGGCCCCAGGTAATGATCTCAAACAATTCGTCAAAAGTGCCAAAGCCGCCGGGCAAGGCAATGAACGCGTCAGAGAGTTCGGCCATCAGCGCCTTGCGTTCGTGCATGGTGTTGACCACGCGCAATTCCGTGTGGCTGTTTTCATTGGTCAAGGCGCGCTCTTTGGTCGCCAACGCATAAGGCATGACGCCGATCACTTTCCCGCCGCCGTTGATGACAGCACCAGCCACCGCGCCCATCACGCCAATGCCGCCGCCGCCATAAACCAGCTCAATGCCGCGTGCGACAAACGCCTGCCCCAATTGCTGCGCTTGCTGCCCATAAATTTCGCGCGTTCCCAGACTGGAGCCACAAAACACGCAAATCCGTTTGATCAATTGTTCACTCATTTCTCGTACGTCCCTCCTAAAATTTTCGCCGGTCAGCCAGCGCCAACCGCTCACAGAGTCATGTTGCCTGTCAGCGTCAGGTGAATCAATTTATCTTTTTGCGAAGCGGACCGAATGCCAGCCTAGTCGCAATTCCGGGCACAGTGGTAATATTCACGCCGCACGCCGTTAACAATGCCTGACGAACAGATTCACCTGGAAACCGCGATGGAAACCAAAAACATTTCCGGCAATACGACACAACCCGTTACCCCGTTTGGCACGGCGCCGATCCCCGCGCCACCAACCTTGAAGCAAACGCAATATGACGGCGCGTTATTAAAAGACCGCTATCAAATCGAAGGCGAATTGGGACGGGGCGGCATTGGCGTGGTGTATCTGGCGCGTGATACGCAATTGCTGAACCGGCGCGTCGTCATCAAAGTCTTGTTGCAGGACGCCGGGCAGTCGTTGCACACGCCGTGGTTCAAGAAAAAATTTGAGCAGGAAATCGAAGCCCTGGTGCGCTTGGATCACCCCGGCATTGTCGGCGTGTTGGATGTGGGCACCATGCCCGACGGCAAAGAATTCTTCGTCATGCAATATGTCGAAGGCGTTACGCTGCGTTCGCTGATGAAAGAACAGCCGCTCAGCCTTGGCCAGATCGGCAACATGCTGCGCCAGATCGGCAATGCGCTTAGTTCTGCTCACGACCGAGGCATCATCCATCGCGACCTGAAACCCGAAAACATCATGTTGCAGCGGCTGGGCGATGACGAAGAGCAAATCAAGCTGATTGATTTTGGCATTGCGACGGTCAAAGACTCGCAAGTCGCGACCCAAGCGGAAAAAACCAAAGTCGCCGGCGCTTTGCCCTATATGGCTCCCGAACAATTGCGCGGACAGCCGGACGTGTCGTCAGATGTGTGGGCGCTTGGCGTCATGGCGTATGAAATGCTCACCGGACGCATGCCGTATTACGCCGACACGCTCGTGCAATTGCACGAACTGCAACAACGCGGACCACAAATCCCTCCCTCGCGCTTGCGCGAAGATTTGCCGTCCACCGCCGAAAGCGTCATCTTGAAAGCGCTTGCCTTCGATCCACAACAACGTTACGCGCGTGCCAAAGACCTGGGCGAAGACCTGGCCCGCGCCCTCACCGGGGCAGAGCGTCTCTCGGGCAGTTTCACCGGCGAAGTCGCGCCCGTGAATGCCAACACCAACTCAGCGCGTCTTGGGCCGAATACGGTTGCCACACACAGCGCGCAAACGCAGGTAGATCAATCCACACTAACCGCCGAAGTCCGCCGCGAACCGGTCACGATCGCAACCGGTTCGCAGACCAAACTCTGGTTGGCGGCGGTTGCGTTGCTGGCCATCGTTGGCCTGGGACTTTGGTGGTGGCGCAGTCGCCAACCAGACCCAACGACTTCGTCGCAAACCACGCCCACGACAGCGACGACCGCGACACGCAATCTCAGCTATTCGCTGCGGGTGCTGGCCAAATCCTCCCCCAACGAACCACCCAAACAGTTCAATCAGGAAATCGTCTTTACGCCGGGCGACCAACTTTGCTTTGTCTTCAACAGCACGCAAAACGGTTTCCTTTACCTCATCAACGAAGGCCCAAAACCGCAGGACGGCTTGCCCAGCTACAACGCAATTTTCCCTGCGCCGGAAATTTCCGCCACCAACGCCCCAACGATCAACGCTGGTCAGTCGCGTTCCGTACCCGATGGCGGCCCTGCCAATTGGTTGGTAGTAGACAAGGAAAAAGGCACGGAAACCTTTTGGCTGGTGTGGAGCGAACGCCCAATTCCGGAACTGGAAGCGGTGCGGAAATGGATTTCGCCGGAACACGGCGGGGAGATCAAAGACAAAACGCAAATCACCGCCGTACAACAGTTCCTTTCGCAACAATACCCGACCACCAAACCGACCGTTGAGCTGGATGAAAATCAAAAGAATTTGCGCGGCGGCAAAGACGGCGTGTTGATCTATCCCATCAAACTGGAGCACCGCTAACGCCTGCCAGATAAATCTGACCATAGACGCATCCGGCTGGCAGGTTGCGCCATAATTCCGCTCCCCATGGCGTCTCCCCTGCGCACGAACGGTTTCTAACCGGTTGATTCTGTGGCAGTTCCTCTTTTTCTGCGGGCCGCGCAGTTTCGCCTCTGCTGGCACTCGTCTTGCCCTTACTCCTTCCGTCAAGAAACACAACTTCACCATCAAGAAGGAGAAAGAGATGAAAAGACTATTTTTGATTGCTGCCCTGCTCGTTGCGCTGCCCGCAGTACTGGCAGCACAAACGCCACAACCAACACCCAGCAACAAAGAATATCGGGCACACGGATACGCGTTTGCCGCGCCCGGCGCATATAGCGATTATCCCGTGACCACACTGCATTTCGGCGCAGGCGGCGAAGGCCTGCTCTACAAAGGCCTGGGCGTCGGCGGCGAAATCGGCTATGTCGCTCCTGCCCGCTCTCTGGGCGACGGATTCGGCATCTTGTCCGTAGACGGGCAATATCACTTTTTGAAGGCGAGCAAATCAGGCAAGGTCGTCCCGTTTGTGACAGGTGGGTATTCCCTGTTCTTTCGCAGCGACTCGTTGAACGCCGTCAATTTTGGCGCTGGCGTCAATTATTGGTTCAAGGAACGTACTGGTTTGCGCTTTGAATTTCGTGATCACGTGCCGCCACAAACTCCAGACTTTCACGTCCTGGGCTTTCGCGTCGGCATAACGTTCCGCTAACCCAGTAGCGTTTTCAACAAGCATTCAAACAGATAGGCAGTGAGGGATGAGATTCATCCTCCACTGCCTATCGTCGTTTTCCCCCGCGTTGTCCGCACACAAAATTGACAGTCCTCAATTGCGCTTGTAAGCTTTGCCCGGCATCGGAACGACAACCCAGCGCGCACGTCTTTCTGTCTGTCCCCTCTTGCGCGTAGCAAACAAACAAACGATTCCTCCCTACAATCAATTGATTCTAAACACCGGCATCCGCTGACTGTCTGGCAGTAGTTTGGCAGCCGTTGAGAGGCTGGAATGTGTTGGTTATGAAAACTTTGCGCAAACTTAATTTATTCCGTTCGCTCTTTTTGCTGGCCGCGTCGTGTGTGCTGTTCGCATGGTGTTTGCGCACGCAAACACCACCTGGGCTGATTCAGACGGCGACGGCCGCGCGCGCAGCGGCAACCGTGTCGCTGGCCAAATCGGCGTCTGTCAATCAGGTCACGCCAGGCGGAAGCATCACCTATACGCTGACGGTCAGTAACACTGGGACAGAAATCGCCTCTTTCCTGAACCTTTCCGATACTTTGCCCACGGCAACGACTTTTGTCTCTGTGAGCGCTCCTAGTGGCTGGAACTGTACAAATCCCGGCACAGGCAATACCGGCGCAGTTAATTGCCTAGCTCAAACAATGGCAGCTCAGACATCTGCCATCATCACGATCGTGGTCAATGTTGCAACAACCGTCGCGGCCAATTCGGCGCTGGTCAACTCTGCCGTGCTCACGGGTGAAAACTTTGCCAGCACGTCAGCCTCGGCGACGGTCAACGTCGTCCCCGTTGGCACAACCTCTGCGGACCTGGTGATTTCCAACAGCGGGCCAGTCACCGCTGTTGCGGGAACAATCGCCGACTATTCCGTCTCGTTCGTCAATCTGGGGCCCAGCACGGCGCGAACCCTGACCATCACGGCCACGTTGCCGACGGGCACAACCCTGACGTCATTTACGCCCGGCAATGGCATGACGTGCTCCACACCTGCACTCAATGCCGGAGGCAACATCAGTTGCACCATGATATCGCTGGCCAGCGGCACAGGTGAAAGCTTTGTTTTTTCAGTACGCCTTGCCCCCAACATCACTTGCGATAGACCGCTGATTTCAACTGCAACCATCACCGCTGCCACAGTGGACCCCAATACGACGAATAACATTTCCACCGTACAAACTACTGCGCTAACCCTAGCCGATTTGAGCGTCACTGCGAGCGGAGCTCCCGCGTCCGCAGTTCCTGATACCACAGTGGTCTATTCGTTTGTCGTCAGTAATCGCGGTCCGTCAGACAGCCCCAACACACAGTTCAACGATCTGTTGCCCGCATCATTTATGGCAGAAGCCATCACAGCGTCACAAGGCAGTTGCACCGGTGTAGGTTCCGGGACGGTGAACTGCGCTCTCGGACTGCTGCCAGCGGGCCAATCGGTCAAGATCACGATTCAAACGCATGTGCCCGAAACCTGCCAGCTGGCGACGGCGGTCAACACCGCGTCTGTAGCGTCCAGCGCCTGTTTATCCGATCCCGTAGCGGCAAATAATTCCGCGACAACAACGATCAATGTGCTGCTGGCCAATCTTGGCCCAGGCGCTTGTGTGCCAGCGCAATCGTCCATCAGCAGTTCGAAACCCGGTTCGGTCATGTTCGCCGGATTATTCTCTTCTGCGGCCACCGGCGACACCAATCAGAACAATACGCGCGTCAATCTGACCAACGTACACCCGACGTTGAACGTCGTGGTGCATTTGTTTTTTGTGGATGGCGCGACGTGCGCAGTGGCCGATTCGTTTCTTTGCCTGACGGCGAACCAGACAACCAGCTTCTTTATGTCCGACGTCGACCCCGGCACGACAGGTTATATGATGGCGCTGGCCGTTGATGGCCCTGCCGGATTCGCTGGCGGTCACAACACCGGTTGCCCGATCAGCTTTAACTATCTGATCGGCAACGCCAACATCAAATTCACGGCGTCGCCGCGTCGGGACATTGATCTGGAAACAGAATCCGTCGCGTCAGAATTCGGCAGCCCCGTGCCGACCTGCAACCCCAACGATCCTTTCGCCGAACTGTATTTCGATGGCAGCCCGCGCGGATTCAACCAATTGCCGCGTGTGTTGGCGCTCGACAACATTCCCAGCCGCGCCGAAGGCAACGATACGTTTTTGATGCTGGCGCGTGTGGATGGCAATTGGGCCACCGGCATTCGCCCCATCGGAACGGTGTTTGGCTTGCTATATGACGATGCGGAAAACGTCTTCAGCTTCAACCTGAATGTCGGCACGTGCCTGTTGCGTTCTTCGCTCAACAATAACTTCCCGCGCACAACGCCTCGCTTTGAGAACATCATTCCCGCCGGGCGCAGCGGCTGGATGAAGCTTTGGACTGCCAGTGAAGCCGCCATCGTCGGGGCCATGCATAATCGCAACGACAATTCGACCAGTACGTCCGGCGCATTCGAAGGCGGACATAACCTGCACGTCCTGCGCTTACTGCCCAGCGCAGTGATTACCGTGCCGGTGTTTCCTCCTTCGTGCTAGGCGCAAAACAAAGGGGCGAGCAAGAGCGCTCGCGATTCGCTCGGCAAGCAGCGCTCTTTCTCGCCAGGTAATCCTGCCGCTGACGCTTGCCATTGCACCTGAACCGACGCATCATCGCCTCCTTACATCACCAAGGCCATTTTTTGTGAGGAGTTGCCATGAGTCGCCGTTTACTTATCGCGTCGTTTTGCCTGCTTTCCTGGCAGTTGTTACTTGGTCAAAAAGCATCCGCCCAAACTCAATCTCCGGCTCCGTTGACGCTGAATCAGTCGCTGGACATGCCTCTGAACGGTGGACAAACGCAGCGGTATGGCATCACAACCTCAGCCGGGCAATTCTTTCGTATACAGGTAGAACCGACGGCGGTGGACGTTTCGTTCAAACTTCTGGCGGCAGATGGTAAAGAATTGGCGGAAGTGGATTTTGCCGGGTTTGAAGGAAAAGAAACGATGGTGTGGCTGTCTGAAAGCGGCGGCCAGCATCGGCTTGAGGTTACCAATGCCGACAAAACAACTCGTGGCAAAGCGCGCATCACCCTGACGGCGCTACGTTCGCCCACCGAAATTGACCGGGCCTGCTTCACCGCGCAACAGGAATATTTGGCCGCAGCCAAGCAAGCAGAAGATCGCGCGGCGGACGTCAAACGTGCAGCCGTCACCCAATACGAACAAGCCGCACAACGTTGGCGTGACGCTGGCGAACTCAGCCTGACAGCGGCTGCGCTCTATGGCGCAGGCGACACCCAAATGCGCGTCGGCGCGTATGCCAAAGCCATCGAAGCTTTCAATCAGGCGTTGCAAATTCGGCAAGCCAGCAACGAACGACGCGAACAAGCTGAGCTGCTGGTCGCCATCGGGCAATGTCACTATTTTTTGAACCGGAAAGACGCGGCGCTGACTCCGTTTCAACAAGCTCTCGAACTGCGCCGCACGTTGGGTGATCGCGATGGCGAAGGCTCTGTGTTGAATAACCTGGGCGCAGCCTATTCCGATCTGGGCGACAAACAGCAAGCCCGTGAAGTCTTTGAACAGGCGGTTCCCTTGCGCCGCGAACCGCGCGCGAAAGCCATCACGTTGGCCAACCTGGGGCGCGCGTATCGCGATCTGGGCGACAAACGCAAAGCCATCAAAACGCACGAAGAAGCGCTGCGCATTCGCCGCACGCTTCGCGATCGTGCGGGCGAAGCCACTTCACTGACAGACCTGGCATTGGTCTATTCCGACATTGGCGAACACCAGAAAGCGCTTGATCTGTTTGCACAGGCGCTGAACCTGCAACGGTCGGCGACTACGCTAAACCTGACCGGACGCGCCTATTACCTGTTGGGCATGCCCAACGAAGCGCTGAACTATTACGAACAGGCGTTGACGGCGGCGCGCACAGCCAAAAACCGACAGGTCGAAGCCGACATTTTGAATTCGATGGCCCTGGCGTATTGGTCGTCGGAAGAATACGCCAAAGCGCTCAACACGCTGGCGCAGGCGTTACCCATTGCGCAAGAGCTCAAAGCGCGCGCAACTGAAGCAGCCATTCTGAACAATTACGGTCGCGTATATTCATCGCAAGGCGACCAACGACGCGCCTTGTCCTATTACGAACAGGCGTTGCCGCTGTTACGCGAAGTCGGCAACCGCAACGGCGAAGCGGCCTTGCTCAACAATCTTGGCTTTGCCTACGAAGCCGTCGGTGAAACTGACAAAGCACGTAGCAGCCAGCAACAGGCCTTAGCCTTGAGTCAGGAAGTCGCCGACCGCCGTCGCGAGGCGCGCGTTCGTTATGGTCTGGCGCGCCTGGAAAGTCGCAGCAATCGTTTGCCACAGGCGCGCGAGCAGCTTGAAAAAACCATCAAGCTCACGGAATCGCAGCGCGCCAAACTGACCAGCCCGGAATTGCGCGCCGAATTTCGCGCTTCGGTTCAGCAATACTATGACCTGTACATTGACGTGTTGATGCGCCTGGGCAAACGTGCGCCACGCAGCAAATTTGTCGCGGAAGCGCTGCAAGTCAGCGAACAAGCGCGCGCACGCAGCCTGCTCGAATTGCTGGGCGAAAGCAGCGCCGATATTCGCCAAGGTGTTGACGCCGCGCTGGTCGAACGCGAACGCGCCTTGCAAGAACAACTCAATGACCGTACGGCGGAGCAAATCCGCTTGCTCGGCGGACGCGCCAAAGCGGAACAAGTCGCAGCGCTAAGCAAAGAACTGGCACAACTCAGCACCGAATTGCGCGACGTGCAAACGCAAATTCGTCAGCACAGCCCGCGTTATGCCGCACTGACACAGCCACAACCGCTGACCGTGCGCGACTTGCAATCACTGCTCGATGCCAAAACGTTGTTGCTTGAATACGCCCTCGGCGAAGAACGCAGCTATCTTTGGGTGGTTAGCGCAACGTCGGTGCAAAGCTTCACCTTGCCCAAACGCGCCCTCATCGAAGAGACCGCCCGGCGGTTTTACGAATCGCTGACAGCGCGCAACCAACCAGTGAGCAACGAATCCGCCGAGCAAAAACGCAATCGCATCGCACAAGCTGATGCCGTTAGCCGTCAAACCGGCGCGCAACTCAGCCGCTGGCTACTAAGTCCTGCCGGGTCGCTGTTGGGAAACAAACGATTGCTCATCGTCAGCGATGGCGGATTGCAATACGTCCCGTTTGCCGCGCTGCCAGCGCCAACGGCGGCAACCTCGCCTTCGGACAAACCGCTGCCTGCGCTCAAACCGTTGTTGGCAACTCACGAACTTGTCAGCTTGCCGTCCGCGTCAACCCTGGCGACCTTGCGCCATGAACAGGCGCAACGTGCTGCGGCAATCGCGCCAGCCAGAAAAACTGTCGCCGTCTTTGCCGACCCCGTGTTTGAAGCCAAAGACGAGCGCGTCAAAACCGTCTCGCTCAAAGCGCCCTCCGCTGCCGCGACCGACAAGGAAAAACCGGTCAGCACGCCCACTGTCCCAACCGAACCGTCACGCCTGCTGCTTTACAAATCCGCCAAAGACAGCGGCGCGGCTGACCGCGAGCTGCGCATTCCGCGCTTGCCTTTCACGCGCAAAGAAGCCGAAGCCATTCTGGCGCTGACCGAAAAAGACCAAAGTCGCGCGGCCTTCGATTTCGCTGCCAACCGCACAGCCATCAGCGCTGACGATCTGGGGCAATATCGGCTGCTGCATTTCGCCACGCACGGCTTTTTGAACAGCCTGAACCCGGAGCTTTCCGGCTTGGTGCTCGCGCTTGTGGATGAACAAGGCAAACCGCAAAACGGCTATTTGCTCGCGCCGGAAATCTACAACCTGAAATTGCCCGCCACGGATTTGGTCGTGCTCAGCGCTTGTCAGACAGGCTTGGGCAAAGAAATACGCGGTGAAGGAATGGTCGGGTTGACGCGCGGATTTATGTACGCTGGCGCGCCGCGCGTCGTCGTCAGTTTGTGGAATGTCAGCGACCGTGCCACAGCCGATCTGATGAAAGCTTTCTATCAGTCGCTCCTTGTTAAGAGTGAACGCCCTGCCACTGCCCTGCGCAGCGCGCAATTGCAGCTTTTGCAACAGAAACAATGGCAAGCGCCGTATTTCTGGGCGGCGTTCAGCTTACAAGGCGAATGGCGTTGACCATTCGCCACACTCAGTAACTCATCCGCAGAAAGGAAAACTCTTATGCGCAGCAACCTCAGCCGTTTTGCACGCGTGTTCACTCTTTTTGGCTTGCTCTTTTTGCCTGCCAGTGCGTTCGCGCAAATTCCTCCAGCGCCACAAACGATCCCTGCGCATTTTGAAATCCCTGCCGCCACTGCCGAATGCGCGCCCGAAGTCTGTCAATGGTGGGAAAAATTACGCCAGGCAGGCCGCACCGCAACTGCCGCGCAATTGCGCAAAGAAGAAGCCTTCAAGGCCGACGCCGAAATGCGCTATCGAACCAACAATAAGAAATTTCTGCTGTCAGACGACGATCGCGCCAAATTAACCGACGATGTCGTCCACACAGGCCGCGACTATCTTGCTGTACTGCATAGCGCCCCAGGCGATTCGCCACGCATTCCGCTGACCGACAGCAAACTGCGGCCCGTCGTCGTACGCCGCATCAAAGCGCTTTACACCGAAGAAGCTCGGCAAAACAAAATTCAAGGCAACGTGTTGCTCTCTGCCGTGTTTCAAGCCGATGGAACCGTCAGCACTTTGCGCGTGGTCAGGGGCTTGCCGGATGGTTTGACGGAAACCGCCATTGAAGCGGCCAAGCAAATCCTGTTTTTGCCTGCGGTCAAAGACGGCGCGTTTGTTTCCGTGCGGTTGAATATCGAGTTCGGCTTCAGTTTGTATTGAACGCGTGATCGTTGATTGGGCTTTGATTTGCCCTGGCCTTCGGGCAAACTATGCCCGCCCTTGCTCAGTCAACATCAAGCACCAGCATCAAGCAGAAGGAGAACCCAAGATGTGCAGGTCAAATCTTCAGAAGGCGTTTTTCGCACTGGCTGTTTGTCTGGCGGCGCTGCTAGCGCCCAACGCATTTGCCCAAACTCAAGACGAAGATACCGCGCGCCGTTTCTGGCCACCGAATTTCAGGCCTCCCGCAGCTAAACCAAGCAAACCCAAACCTGTCGCCATACGCTATCGCCGCACGTCTCCGGCCTTGTCTGAAACAGTCGCCGCAAACGATTCTGTCTTGGGCATCACCATCTGGCTGGTCACACCGCCTGCGGCCAATAATCCCAAAGAGCAAGAAGGCGAACGCATTCTGGTGCCCAAAACCGGCAAAAAGACCAACCTCATCGCCAAGCGCGTCGAGGCGTCAACCAAGTTCTCTCCCGGTCAAAAAGTCCGCTTGAGCCTGGAAGTTCCGCGCTCCGGCTTTTTGTATGTGATTGATCGCGAGCAATACGAAGACGGCAGCTTTAGCGATCCGTATCTGATCTATCCGCTCGATCCAGTCGCGGATGACAATCGCGTCAGCAAAGGCCGCGTCATCGAAATTCCCAAGGTGGGCGAAGACCCCTATTTCGAAGTGCAACCGCTGGACACGACCGGGAAATCTCGGCAAGTGGCTGAATTGTTAACCGTGCTCGTTACGCCTACGCCATTGAAAGACCTTCCGAAAGCGACGCGCAATGCCGAAGGGGATTACGAACCGATCCTGTTGCCCCGCGCTCAGGTCGAAGAGTGGGAAAAACAATGGGCGACACAAGTCGAACAAGCTGAACTCGAAGGCGGCGCAGGTCAATTGTATTCTTCGCGTGAACTGGCCGCCGGAACGCGCAAACAACGCCTGACCAATGCCGATCCCTTGCCGCAAACTGTCTTTCGCGTCGCAGCCAAACCGGGACGCCCCTTACTGGTAAAGCTTCCGCTCAACGTGGGCAAATAACTGAAGCCAGTGCGCTAACCAACCTCCTGATCGGAAATCCCATTCGTGGGCGGATAGAGGCATTTGCCACTATCCGCCCGACTGAAAAGAAGTGAACAACTCGCCGGGTCATCATGCCCACGGTTAACCCCCTTCAGCATTTGCCAACCAGCAAATTTCAGCAAAATTCTCACCCAAAGTTCTAACATCTGTGCCACTCTCCGATTTTCCGACAAAAAAAGTAGGACATCCTGTCACTCTCCCTAGGACATTATGACTAAGGCTATGGTATAAGCTCGTCTGCAAATTTCGAACAACGTTTTGTCTTTGGGTTGGGTTGGCGATGGTGAAAGGGCAAAATGACGCTCACAGCATTCGAGATTTGTGATGTGGTGATTGATCTCTTACATTGAGCCATTGCTCGATTACAGCCAGTTTGTGGCGTTAGCAAGCCACATCCCACAATTGGCTGAAACCTCACTGGAATCACGCACATCTTTGATCACAACGTGTGTTTGTAACAACAAGCCAGCCACATTCCGACCCCGTATAAAGAATCCCTTTGAAACCTAGTATCCGGCGCTAGGCTGCCTATAAGGGCAGGACATCTACAATTTAGGAATCTGAACGCAAAAGGTAACCGACACACGGCGGGATGCTTTCCCACGCCACCTTGCCGTGCGGGGGGAAGACTGTCTTTAGGAGGAACTCCATTGATGAAGTTGAAAACACAGGCATTTTTTGCATTGGTGCTGTTGTTGCTGGTGATAATCTCGTTACCCGCGAAGTTTAATTTTTTGGCGCGCGCGGGAAATGCCTCAACAGCCACCAACCAACTGGCGGCGCAAGCCAGCGCCCACCCCGAGGGGCCTGAGGGGCCTGAAGGGATCGCTCCGTCCGGGCTGTCTCTTCAAACCACTGACACAACCAAGACCTGGCTTGCTCCTTCGGCGACCACACCCAAAGAGATCAATGCTCCCCTCGCCGGTTGCTCGACACCAACATTCAACAATGGCCCGAATTCTCCGATTACGGTCGGAGACAATCCGCACTACGTCGCGCTTGGATATCTCAATGCCGACACACACATAGACATGGTGACGACGAATTATGACGCAGGAACCATCTCTATCCTGCTGGGCAACGGCACCGGCAGTTTCACCGTAACTGGCCCGGCAATTACGGTAGGGACGCAGCCAGTAACCGCGGAAATTGGTGATTACAACAACGACACCAAACAGGACCTGGCCGTTACCAATCAGATCAGCAACAACATGCACATTTTGCTGGGCAACGGCGACGGAACTTTTAGCAACGCTTCCGGTTCCCCGATCACGGTCGGGTCGTCCCCGCGTGCTGTGGTGAAAGGCTACTTTAACGGCGACAACAATCTCGACCTGGCAGTTAGCAATGGAGGATCAAACAATCTTTCCATCTTGTTGGGCAACGGCAACGGAACCTTCAGCCCGGCGAGCGGGTCGCCGTTGGCCGGCGGCGGCGCGCCGTTTCAAACCGTCGTGGCGAAGTTTAACAACGATAACCATTTCGATCTGGCAGTCGCGAACATCGGCGAAGGCACCGTCAGAATTTATCTGGGCGATGGCAACGGCGGGTTCACACAATTTGGTTCGGCGATCAGTTCGGGGCAATTCACGTCGTACATCGCATTGGGTCATTTCAATGCAGACGCCAACATTGATATGGCGGTGACCAATCGTGTCAGTAACAACATGATCATTCTGTTGGGCAACGGAAATGGCGGATTCAGCCAACCGTCAGGATCGCCATATAGCGTGGGAGCCGCGCCAATGGGCGTGGCAGTGGGCGATTTGAATTTGGATGGCAAGCAGGACATTGCGGTCTCAAACGAGAACTCTGCCAACACAACGGTTCGCCTCGGTAACGGAGATGGCACCTTTGGGCAAAGCTATTTACTCACCAAGGGGCGGCTGCCAACGCACATTGCCGTTGCCGATCTAAACGAAGACAACAAACCAGACGTAGCGACACCTGACGGTGGTGACGACACGATCACAGTTTTGCTTAACGGCTGCAGTGGCTGTATGCCGTTTACGATTTCGCCCAACTCAATCGCTGCGGGAACAGTTGGCACAGCCTATACCAATCAAAACTTCACGGTTTCAGGCGGCATCGCGCCTTACAACGTGAGCTTAACGGGTGCTTTGCCGACCGGCATGTCATTCGCAAACGCCACACTTTCGGGTACGCCATCCCAGCCGGGTAGCTTCCCGATCACGATCAATGCGACAGACTTTTATGGATGCAGCGGCAGTCGGAATTACACGCTAACCGTCAATTGTCAGGCTATTGACGTCGGCCCCACCAATATCGCGACCGGTGTCGTCAACAGCTTTTACAGCCAAACCTTTTCACAAACAGGAGGCATTGGCGCGGTCACGTTCAGCTTAATGGGCGCACTGCCCTCAGGGTTGTCACTCGCCGACAATATTCTTTCGGGTACGCCGACGCAATCAGGCAGCTTTCCGATCACGGTCAAAGCCACCGACGCTAACGGTTGTACCGGGATGCGTGATTACACGCTTGTGGTCAACTGCCCCCTGATCACTGTCAACCCGGGAACCATTTCCGCTGGCGTCGTCGGCAATTTTTACACCGAAACATTTTCGCAATCGGGCGGACTTGGCTCTGTCACATTGAGTGTGCTGGGGACGCTTCCGACGGGTGTGACCTTCTCAGGCAACACATTGTCCGGTGTGCCCAGTCAATCGGGCAGCTTCCCAATAACGGTCAAAGCGACGGATAGCTTTGGTTGCACCGGAATGAGTAATTACACTCTGGTGATCAATTGCCAAACGATTTCCGTTGGCCCACCCAGTATCAGCGCCGGGGTGGCGGGAACGTCTTATAGCGAAATGTTCTCTCAAGCGAACGGTGTCGGATCAGTCACGTTCAGTGTGATTGGCACGCTTCCTGCGGGTCTGAACTTAGTGGGCAATACGCTATCGGGTATCCCGACACAGGCTGGCTCTTTCCCCATCACGATCAAAGCCACTGACAGCAATGGCTGTGCTGGTATGCGCGATTACACGCTACAGATTTCCTGCCAATCCATCGCCGTGAATCCCTCTACGGCAACGAACGGGTTTGTTGGCAGCAATTACTCACAATCGTTCTCGCAAACTTCCGGCATTGGCACAATCACCTGGAGTCATAGCGGAACCTTGCCAAACGGCCTGGCGCTGAATTCGCAAACCGGCGTCCTGGCTGGCCTGCCAACGACCGCCGGTACATTTGCCTTTACGATTCGTGCCACGGATCAAAATGGCTGTTTCGGAGAGCGCAGTTATACCGTGATAATCAGCGGCAGCGGATTGCAGTTTTATCCATTGGCACGTCCGGTGCGGTTGCTCGACACACGCCCTGGCCAAGGCAATTGCGACAATGTGGCGGCTCCCATTGCCGCCGGAACTTCCATCACGACATTGGCGCGTACAACCTGTGAAAGCATCACAATACCGTCCACCGCCAAGGCTGTGGTGGGCAACATCACCGTGATTAATCAAACGGCGCAACTGGGCTATCTGACCATTTACCCGGATGGGCAACAGGTTCCGCTGGCGGCCAATCTGATTTACGAGCCAGGACAAATTCTGGCCAACAACTTCACGGTCGGCCTAAGCAATGATGGCAAGTTCAACATCTTCGGTGAACGTACGATTGACGTCATCGTAGACATCAGCGGCTATTTCGCTCCTCCCGATACCGGCGCGTTGTTTTATCACCCACTTCCCAAACCTGTTCGCCTGCTAGACACGCGCAGCTTTGGGAACTGCGACAACATCTCGACACCGATCCAAACAGGCACGTCGTTGACCACGCTGGCGCGCACAACCTGTGAAGGATTGACCATCCCGGCATCCGCCAAAGCCATCGTCGGCAATGCCACGGTCATCAACGGTTCCGGGCAAACCGGTTATCTGACAATCTACCCGGATGGCGTATCAGCACCGCTGGCGGCCAACATTGTGTACTTCCCTGGCAATGTGCTGTCGAATGCCTTCACGGTCGGCCTGAGCAACGACGGGAAGTTCAACATCTTTGCCGAAAGAACGATTGATATGGTCGTGGATATCGCCGGGTATTACAGCACGGAAATTTCAGATGTGAATGGCGCAGGCTTGCTGCTCAATCCGCTTTCGCGCCCCTTGCGCATTCTGGACACCCGCGCCAGTCAGGGCAATTGCGACAATGTCGCGGCGCCGATCACAGGCGATACGTCTATCGCAGCTCCTGGGCGCCTGACTTGCGAAAGCCTGACGATTCCCAATACCGCGCAAACCGTGTTGGGAAATGTCACGATCATTAACTTGAGCGGCCAAACCGGATTCCTGACGATGTACCCTGATGGCCAATCACTGCCCGTGACCGCCAACCTGGTCTATTTCCCTGGCAAGGTGCTCTCAAACGCGTTCGTTGTCGGTCTGAATGGAACAGACGGACAGTACCGCATTTATGCCGAACGAACGCTTGAGGCCATCGTTGACGTTTCGGGCTATTTCGCACCGTAAGCGCAAATCCCCACACTTTCCTGCGAGGCAGCCACGTTATGACTGCCTCGCAGGTTTGTTTACAGCACTTTTCCGAAATACTTCACGTTTTTTTCCAGATTTCCTGCCGCGAACTCCCTACTCTGCCTGTGGATAGGCGGACGCGTATCTGCCCACCTTCTTTCTCCCGAAACGCTTCAACCAATAATCAGAGCAATTGCTGCACCGTCTAATAACGCGTTCAGACATTTGCCCTGCAACCTTAACCGCCTTTAGAGCCTGCTATGAAAGTTTCTATTGCTTCCCGGTTCGCGTTGCTCTGTGGTCTAAGTTTTTTGATCTTTTCATTTTTCGCGAGCTGGTCATCGCTGCCACTCCAATCGTTCAGCAGCGCTGCTGTCTGCAGCTATTCGCTTTCGACCACAAGCAGAAATTTTGCCAGCGGCGCGGGATTAGGTAGTGTAAAGGTCACGACATCAGAGAGCTCTTGCGCTTGGACAGCGACAAGCAATGTCCCCTGGGTCACGATTTCGGCGGGAGCTTCGGGAACAGGCAACGGCACAGTTTCATATACGGTCGCACTTAACCCGACGACGGCAACGCGCTCGGGAACGCTGACGATTGCCGGGCAAAGTTTTACCGTAAATCAGGATGCAGGAACGCTGGCGCTGCAATTTTATCCATTGCCGCGCCCAGTGCGTTTGTTAGACACACGTCCTGGCCAAGGGAATTGCGATTCCGTCAACGCACCGATTGCCGCTGGAACTTCACTGGCAACGCTGGCACGTATGAATTGCGAAGGCATCACCATCCCAACCCAGGCGCAAGCCGTCGTCGGCAACATCACTGTCATCAACCAAACTGCGCAAACCGGATTTTTGACTCTGTACCCAACAGGCGTTTCGCTGCCACTGGCCGCCAATATGATTTATGGGCCGAGCGGCATTCTGGCCAACAATTTCACCGTGGGGCTGAGCGGCAACGGCGAGTTCAGCATTTTCGGCGAACGGACGATTGACGTCATAGTGGACATCAGCGGCTATTACGCGCCGCCAGGTACGGGCGGCCTCTATTATCACCCGCTGGCAAAACCGGTTCGCCTGCTCGATACGCGCCCCAGCCAAGGCAATTGCGACAACATCGCAGCCCCCATTGCGGCAGGCACAAGCCTGACGACGCTGGCGCGTGCGACCTGTGAAGGGGTGACGATCCCCGCCGCCGCCCAAGCCATTGTCGGGAATGCCACTGTCATCAACGGGTCTGGTCAGACAGGCTATTTGACGATTTTCCCCGATGGCGTAACTGCGCCGCTGGCGGCCAACCTGGTGTATTTCCCCGGCAACATTCTGTCGAACGCCTTTACCGTAGGGCTAAGCAATGACGGCAAATTCAATATCTTCGGCGAACGCACAATTGATATGGTGGTGGATGTCGCCGGGTATTACAGCACTGAAGCCAACGATGCGAATGGCGCGGGCTTGCTGTTCAATCCCCTGCCTCGCCCATTGCGCATTCTCGACACACGCGCCAGCCAGGGAAATTGCGATTCTGTGGGCACACCAATCACAGCCGGAACCTCAATTGCCGCCCCTGGACGTCTTACCTGTGAAGGCTTGACGATTCCGGCAACCGCACAAACCGTGTTGGGCAATGTGACCGTCATCAACCAAACCGCCCAAGCAGGATTTTTGACGCTGTATCCTGACGGTGTGGCCCAACCGTTGGCGGCGAATATGGTTTACTTTCCCGGCCAGATTCTCTCAAACGCCTTTGTCGTTGGCTTGAACGCCAGCACAGGACAATACCGCGTATTCGCCGAAAGAACGCTCGAAGCAATTGTGGATGTCTCAGGATTTTTTGCTCCGTCAGCAACGAACCTGGCTCCGACGGCGGACGCGGGCGCAGATCAAACCATCGCACTAAGTGACATAGCTTTGCTGACGGGCGCCGTCAGCGACGATGGCTTGCCCCTCAACACACTTACCGTTACCTGGAGCCAGGTTAGCGGCCCCGGTCTGGTCACGTTTGGCAACGCCAACCAGATCGCGACGACGGCGACCTTCAGCCAATCAGGCGTGTATGTGTTACGGCTGACTGCCAATGATTCTCTGCTTTCTGCCCAGGATGAATTGACCATCACTGTCAACGGCGGCCCGCTGGCGGTTAATGCTGGCAGCGATCAAGTCGTGACCTTGCCCAGCACAACATTCCTGTTGGGAACGGTCACCGGCGGCAACGGTCTGGTGACGACAAGCTGGAGCAAATTGAGTGGGCCGGGCACGGTGTTGTTTAGCAATGCCAGCGCGACAACGACCACCGCCATCATCGGCGCAAACGGCGTGTATGTCTTGCGGTTATCAGCGACCGACACGCAAGGCACTGTCAACGACGATGTACAAGTCACGGTCAATGCTGACCCGACACCGCCGCCGCCGAATCCTGCGACAGTCGCACCAGTGTTAGACCTGACCGTGGCCACGACCATCGGCACAGCCACGTCTTTCCTTTACACGGGAGCCAATCCGATTCAAACAGGCGTTGCCCCCGGCGTCATCAATCCCGTGCGCGCCGCAGTGCTGCGCGGACGCGTGCTGGACAAAAATAACCAGCCGCTTTCGCTGGTGAAAATCACGGTGTTGAATCATCCTGAATTCGGCCAGACGTTTAGCCGTGCGGATGGCAAATTCGACCTGGCGGTCAACGGCGGCAACGTGTTGACGGTGCAATACGAAAAGCTTGGCTATCAGACGTTGCAACGCACCAATAATGTTCCTTGGCAGGATTACGGCGGCATTCCCGATGCAGTTCTCATCGGTTACGACGCAAACGTAACGCGGGTTGATCTGCTCGCCAGCACGCCCGTTCAAATCGCACAAAGCAGCCTCAGCACCGACACTGCTGGCACACGGCGCACGACGTTGCTCTTCAAGCAAGGAACGACGGCGACGATGAAATTGCCCGGCGGCGCAATGGCCGGCCTAGACAAGCTGCACGTACGCGCGACGGAATTCACCGTCGGGGCGAACGGTCTCAATACGATGCCGGGCACATTGCCCGCGAACAGCGCGTACACATATGCAGTGGAATACAGCATTGACGAAGCCGTCGCGGCTGGCGCGCTTGAGACAACGTTTAGCCAGCCGGTGGCGCAATACAACGAAAACTTTCTGAATTTCCCTGTCGGAGTAGATATCCCTTCCGGCGCGTATGACCGCACAACGGGACAATGGATCGCCTCAGCCAGTGGGCGAGTGGTCAAAATCCTTTCGATTACCAGCGGCACGGCGAACCTGGATGTAACGGGCAGCGGCCAACCGGCAACGCAGGCACAATATGACGCGCTCGACATCAATGTCGCTGAACGGCAAACGTTGGCGACGCTTTACGCCATCAATCAAAGCCTGTGGCGTGTGCCGGTTATTCACTTTTCACCGTGGGATTCCAATTGGCCGATTAGCCCGCCGCCGAACTCCGAGCCGCCCAGTAATCCACCGCCGCAATGCGATACCTGACTGGACGACGACTGTGAAGGCGCAGGTTGCGTCATCGGATACGGCAATCAAACTCTAGGCGAAGAACTCAATCTGATTGGTACTCCTTTTCAACTGCGTTACAGCAGCGAACGCAAAACGGGTCGCACAGCAGCACGATCGCTGACGCTGAGCCTGAGCGGTGCAACTGTTCCCGCTTCGCTCAAACGCATTGACCTGACTGTGGCCTTGGCCGGGCGCACATTTACCCAAAGCTTCCCGGCGCAAACCAATCAAACCACCACTTTTACCTGGGACGGGTTGGATGCATATGGGCGTCCGGTGCAAGGCAAGCAAACGACGAATATTGACATCGGTTACGTCTACGACGGCGTGTATCAACAAACGCCGCGTTTCGGTTACAACGGCAATGGCATTCCTGTTTCTGGCGATCTGGCGCGAGGAGAAATCACGCTGTCGCAAAAATTTGTGCGTGAACTTGGCGTCTTTGATGATCGGATGCTGGCCCTGGGCGGGTGGTCGCTGGACGTGCATCACTTTTACGATCCAACCGACCACGTCCTGTACGAAGGCAACGGCAAGCGGCGCAGTGTGCAAACAATCAATGCGGGCATCACGACCGTCGCGGGCAATGGCGTGGGAAGCTTTAGCGGAGACAACGGGCAAGCCACCAATGCATCGTTCTTTTTCCCCTTCAGCGCGGCGACGGCTCCCAACGGTGAGCTGTATGTTGCCGACAGCCTGAACCGGCGCATTCGCAAAATCGCATTGAATGGTGTCGTCACAACGGTTGTCGGTACAGGCGCAAGCTGTATTCCCACACAAGCCTGCGGCGATGGTGGGCAGGCCATAAATGCGCAATTGGCGTTCCCCACCGATATTGCGTTTGCCCAGGACGGCAGCTTTTACATTTTCGACGCGCAGTCGGCGCGCGTGCGCAAAGTCATGCCCAACGGTGTCATCACAACCGTTGTAGGCAATGGCCAAACCTGTCAGGACCCGACCGGCGGTTGTGGCGACAACGGCCCGGCGACACAGGCAGAGCTAAGCGTGACGGCCCTATGTTGCCGCTACAACCTGGATGTTGCACTCGATGGTGCGCTGTACCTGACAGATGCAGGCAATCATCGTGTTCGACGTGTTGGCCCCGACGGCATTATTTCGACCATTGCGGGCAATGGACGCACGCCTGCACAAGGCGGTTGCACAGTGGTGGGCACGACAGCTGTCAACGCTGCGAATGCCTGTCTCGACGATCCGCTGGGCATCACGGCGCGCGCGGACGGTTCGGTTTACTTCACCGATTTTGAATTGCATCAAATCTTCCGCGTAACGGCGGACGGATTGATTCGCGTGGTCGCGGGCGATGGCACGTGTGGCAACACCGGCGACGGCGGCCCGGCCACGAACGCCAAAATTTGCAATCCGCACGGTATTGCGTCGGGTCCTGACGGTTCATTGTATTTTTCCGATTGGTTCAATGCGCGCATTCGCCGGATTGATGCGACCGGCATCATCACAAATTACATCGGCACCGGCACGGTTGGTTTCAGTGGCGATGGCGGCCCGGCACAAGCCGCAAAGATTCGCCAAACGATTGATGTAACGGTAGGCACGGACGGCGCGCTCTACCTCGGTGAAGCCAATAATCATCGCATCCGCAAAGTCTTCGCCCCCTTGCCTGGCTTCAACGATAGCGACATTGCCGTGCCTGCGAGCGACGGCACGGAACTCTATAAATTCAATAGCGCGGGCCGCCATCTGCAAACCATCAACACCCTGACCGGCGCGGTAAAGTATGCGTTCACTTACGATGGCGCAGGGCGTTTGGCCACCATCACTGACGGTGACAACAATGTCACGACGATTCAACGCAATGGCAGCGGCGCGCCGACTGGCATTCTCAGTCCGTACAATCAACTGACAACCTTCACGCTCGACGCCAATGGCTACTTCGCCACAATCACCAATCCGGCGAACGAGCAATATCAATTTACCTACAACAGTGGCGGTTTGCTGACACTGAAAAAAGACCCGCGCAACAACCAGAACACGTTCACTTATGACGCGCAGGGACGGTTGACGCGCGACGACGATGCGGCTACTGGTTTCCAGACATTGGCGCGCGCTGCGGCGGGACTGAATTTCACGGTCACGCATAACACGGCGCTCAACCGCGCGACCACCTATCAGGTGCAACAAACTGCCTTGGGTGATCAACAGCGCACCCTCACTACGGCCAGCGGTGTGCAGGAAGTTTTGTTGGAGCGGCAAAACGGAAGTACCGTACAAACCGCGCCCGACGGCACGATCACCAATACGCAACTGGGCGGCGACCCGCGCTGGCAAATGCAAGCGCCGCTGACGATCAGCACGAATGTCACGACGCCTGGCGCGTTGCATTACAGCTCTACCTTTGGGCGCACAGTCTCGCTCGCCAATCCAAGCGATCCGCTAAGTCTGGCTACGCAAACTGATACGTTGGTCGTCAATAGCCGTACTTACACGTCAGTTTTCAACGCCGCGACACGCACCTTCACTGACGCGACGCCACAGGGCAGACAAACGACGCGCGTGATTGACACGCAAGGCCGTCTGACTAGTCTGCAAGTTTCCACTCTCAATCCGTTGGCGGCGACTTATGACGTGCGCGGACGTTTGGCAACCACCGTCTTTGGCACGGGCTTGACGGCGCGCACCAGCACGTACGCTTACAACGCGGCGGGCTTCTTGTCTTCGTTCACCGATGCCCTCGCGCGCGTAACCGGGTTCAGTTACGACAATGCCGGACGTGTGACACAACAGACCCTGCCTGACGCTCGCGTCATCGGCTTTGGCTATGACGCGGCGGGCAATCTAAATTCACTGACGCCGCCGGGGCGTCCGGCGCATACGTTCACATACAACGCAGTTGACCTCGTGCAATCCTACGTCGCGCCCGGCAATGTCACGACGACTTATAGTTACAACCTTGACCGCGACCTGACGAACATTACGCGGCCTGATGCATTGCAACTCAACTTTGCGTATGACAGCGCCGGACGCTTGCAAACGTTGACCGTGCCGAATGGCAATTATGCTTACGCCTACAACGCGACGACGGGGCAGTTGACCAGCGTCACTGCGCCGGGCGGAAGCGTGCTGGCCTATCAGTACGACGGTTTCCTGCCGAAGGCGCAAACCTGGACAGGCGCGGTGGCGGGGAACGTCGCGCAAACTTTCAACAACAACTTCCGCGTCGCCACGCAAAGCATCAACAACACGAACACGGTTAATTTCACTTATGACAACGACGACTTGCTCACTGGCGCGGGCGCGCTCACGTTCACGCGCAACGCGCAGACTGGTCTGGTCAGCAACACTACTTTGAGCAACGTCACTGACACGCGCGCTTACAATGGCTTCGCCGAACTGACTGGCTACAACGCCAAGTTCAATGCGACGACGCTGTATGACCTGCAATTCACCTACGACAAGCTGGGCCGCATCACGCAGAAAATCGAAACCGTTGGCGGTGTTACGACAACGAATGATTACGGCTATGACCTGGCTGGACGTTTGCAAACTGTCACCCGCAATGGCGTGTTGTTTGACACGTACAGTTACGACAGCAACAACAACCGCGCGAGCCTCAATCGCAGCGGCGTCATCACCAACGGCACGTATGACAACCAAGATCGAATGATGGCGTATGGCGCGGCGACATACACCTACACCGCGAACGGCGAATTATTGAGCAAGACGGTCGGCGCGAACGTCACGCAATACGGCTACGATGTGTTGGGCAATCTGCGCACGGTGACATTGCCCGGCGGGACGCAGATCGCTTACGAAATTGACGGGCAGAACCGGCGCATCGGCAAGCGCGTCAACGGCGTGCTGACGCAAGGCTGGCTTTATCAGGATCAGCTCAAACCGGTGGCAGAACTCGATGGCGCGAACAACGTGGTCAGCCGATTCGTTTACGGCAGCCGCGTCAATGCGCCTGAATACATGATCAAAGGCGGTGTGACTTATCGCTTGCTGACCGATCAAGTCGGCAGCATACGGTTGGTAGTGGATGTGGCAACGGGAACGATTGCGCAACGGCTGGATTACGACGAATTCGGCGCCGTGACGTTTGACAGCAATCCGGGCTTTCAACCGTTTGGTTTTGCAGGCGGACTGTATGACACGCAGACTAATCTGACGCGCTTCGGCGCGCGCGATTACGATGCTGAGGCAGGACGATGGACAGCGAAAGACCCGATACTTTTCGGCGGTGGAGCAATGAACCTGTATGAATATGCGGGCAGCGATCCTCTCAACCAGATTGATCCGACCGGTCTGCTCAAACCTTCAAAAAATGACGTCATCACCGCACTGCTGAATTGGATTGCCGACCGCATCAAAGACCTGGTGAAACAACTGAAAGGGAAGTGCGATGAGGAGATCAGAAAGGCGATTGACGAATTGCTGAAAGCTGCGGAAATCGTCAGGAAAATGACAGACCCTACCTCTCCATTTGAGAGGCCGGTGAATGACACGTTGAAGAAATTAGGCGACGAATACAACAAATTACGAGATACGATCAATGCCAATTCGACCAAACTAGGAGGCGGTTTGGCAGGACTGTGAAACGGCAATCGTCAACGGCTATGGTGCCAAGCCCACGCGCCGCAGCAATTCCGCATAGCGCGGATCGGCGCGCAAACCGTCAAAGGACGGCTCAACCTTCAGCGAAACCAAATCAGCTTGTTGTTGGTCGGCGGCTTTTTGTAGCCAGGCAAAGGCTGTGTCTTTCTCTCCAAGCAACACATACGATGCGGCTACTACATAAGGCGAGGTGTGCCCCCAATCTTTGGTTACGAGCGGGAGCAACTTGCGCGCCTCGGCTTGGCGGCCCGCCAGAGCCAGGACGTTACACCGCGTCAGGTTTTGAAATTCACGAGCAAGTGGAACCTGCAAAGCATCTTCGTAGCGGCCTGTTAGCGCCAAGCATTTCACTTGATTGAATTGGCCCCAGTCGTTGCCGGGTTGCAGTTCCAAAGCTTTGGCGGCCTGTGCCAGACAAAGATCGGGTTTGCGCCAGTAATAATAAGTTTCTGCCAGACTGTTGTGAAAGCCTGGATTCAAGGGGTCGAGCTCGTTCGCACGCAAATACGCGGCTTCGGCTTCGGCGAATTTTCCCTGCACCATCAAGGTGTTGCCATACCAGGAATGGGCGATGGCATAGTTGGGATGATTGGCGAGCGCTTGTTGCAGATAGCGGTTACCCTCTGTCCATTGGCGGTCGCTGAAGGCCGTGAGCAACCCCAACGCCGCATAAGGCGCGGCCAACGAGCCATCGAGTGCGATGGCTTTGAAGGCGCACTCTTTGGCTTTTGGCGCGACCGAACGCGGCGGCACGAGCGAATTGACCTCCATCACCGTGTAGGCTTCAGCCAAGCCCGCCCAACCCAACGCATAATTCGGATCAGCATTAATAGCTTGCTGAAAAAACTCTGCGGCTGCTTTTGCATCCCCTTTCACACGCCGGTCGCGCCCTTTCAGATACGCATCATAAGCAACCAGGTTGTTAGTCCCGCGCTTATAATTCGGTTCACGGCACAGAACGGCTTGCAGACTTTCAGCCACGCCGCAGCCAATATCATCCTGAATACTGGTGATCTCATCCAAAGAACGAGTAATGTCCCCTGTCCAGATGACGCGCCCATCTTCCGTGCTAACCAATCGCACCGTGACGCGTACGGAATCTGCATCTCGACGTAAATTGCCCTCGAGCACATTGGCTACCCCCAGCCGCCGCCCGATTTCGCGCACATCAACTTCTTTCCCTTTGAAAGCAAATGCAGAATTTCGCGCGATGACTTTCAACTCGCGTACCTTTGCTATTTCGTTGATCAAGCTTTCGGTGACGCCATCACTGAAATAATCTTGGCTGGCGTCGCCAGTCAGATTTTTCAAGGGCAAGATGGCCAGCGAACGCGCTCTCGGATGCGCCGGGCGCAAATCTGGGCGACGATTGTGATAAAAGGCTGCCCCGAAAACCAATAACAACAGCACACTAAATAGCCCGACGAAGACCCACGAAAACCGACGAGGAATGGCTAAACGGTAACGCTTGAGTGATGAAATCTGTGCCGGTGTAATGCTGGAGGTGAAATCCGCCGGGCTCACTGCCGACAGAGATAACGGCGTGCTCTCTTCCTTGATCAATTCATCGCTGCTCTTTTCAGCCAGCGGCCCGATATAACGGTATCCTTCCGTCCAACGCGTTTCAATAAAGCGCGGATTGTCTTTGCGGTCGCCCAATGCCTTGCGAATCGCGCTCACACTTTTGCGCAATGCGTCCTGATACACATCGCGCCCCTCCCAAAACAAATCCAACAATTCGTCGCGCGTGACCACGCGGTCGCGGTGCTCCAACAAATGAAGCAAAACCTGAAAGGGCAAATGTGAAAGATGGACTCGCGCTCCTTGCAAACTCAGGCTGCGCTGTGCGACATCAAGCACGAATTCGCCTAACAAATAGACTTTCTGTTTCTGTTCCAACATGAATCAGTCCCTCATCAGCAGAGATTTTGCACGAGGTGAAACAAAACGGACAACCGCAACTCAGACTGACTATCTTTTCACTATTCATTAAATACATTGGCTTTAGCCAACCAGAACTCCCCTTTGGACATCAGAGCGCGCGTGTTGATGCCGGGTATCCCAGTTGCGGATGGTGACCGACAGCCTGAACGTGGAATGGACAAGCAGCCCCCTGAAAAAGCTTCCACCTCACAGATCTAACCCTTTTAGAGTTCGCTATTTAAAATCAAGAGAGGTTCGTGATGCGCGCTTCTTACAGGTATACCTCTGTGTCCCTGCTGGTGACACTTGCTCTTTCTTTGTTCTCGCTTTATGCGAGCCGCCCCAACCAAGCTGCAGGCGCCGAAGACTCACTTTCGGCGATGCATTCCCATGTGTTGCCCAGTGAAATCACTCTGGAACCGTTGGAAGCGTTTTCTTCCTCATCGCCCTTGATAATTTCAAGCGCGTTGGCCACGCAGGCCGATGTGAACATTACGCTAACATCCGCAACGTCCACGCTAACTCGCACCACTGTTCAAACCGCCATCGAAGGTCAGCCCAGCACCATTCACCGCGTCGAATTTTTCACGTCTGAAAAATGCACCAATGGCGCGTTGGTTTCCGGGCGATCGTTAGGAGCGCTTCAGGTCACGACCAATGCCAGTGGCAAATCCAGCTTTAATGCGTTGATTACACCTGCGCTGACGGTAGGCAATTTTGTTGCGGCGCAAGCGACGAATCAGGTCAGCCGTACTTCTGCGCTGTCTAGATGCTTGGTCGTCACATCTGGAATCACAACGCCGACGCCGACGCCAACGCCAACGCCTTCACCGAAACCCACGGTAACGCCGACGCCGACACCAACTCCGACGCCTACGCCTACGCCTACACCAACGCCGACACCAACGCCGACGCCGACGCCGACGCCAACTCCGACGCCAACGCCAACTCCGACGCCAACGCCAACGCCAACGCCAACGCCAACTCCGACGCCAACGCCAACGCCAACGCCGACGCCAACGCCAACGCCAACGCCGACGCCGACACCTACTCCGACACCGACGCCGACGCCTACTCCGACACCAACGCCGACGCCGACGCCGACGCCGACGCCGACGCCATCAATTCCACTGCCGGACCTTGGCGGACCGGGAACGCGGTTCGCGCATTTGGCGGAAACAAGTGACAACAAGACAGGCTCTGTTTTGTTCTATCCTATCTATACTTCCAGCGCGACATCGCCTGCACTACAAAACACGCGCATCAACATCACCAATGCCGATACGCGGAAATCAGCGTATGTCCATCTGTTTTTTGTTGATGGCTCTAATTGCAACGTCGCAGATTTGTTTGTCTGTTTAACGGAAAACCAAACGGCGTCGTTTGTCGCGGCGGAATTTGATCCGGGCACAACAGGTTTTGTCATCGCTGTCGCGGTGGATCAACGTGGTTGTCCGACCATCTTCAATGCGCTGATGGGAGATGAATATGTGAAGTTTGCGACTGGCCATCAAGCCAATCTGACAGCGGACGCCGCAGCCGCCTTGAACGGGCTGCAAATCTCTCCGCCGTGTGATGACAATTCGTTCCTGGCCAATCTGCGATTTGATGGGT
>JAEUQO010000025.1 GCA_016789605.1 Acidobacteriota bacterium | reverse complement strand
CATGGTAAGACGTTGTCTGTGGAGCAGTTGCCATTTTCAAACGTCGGAATCAGAAGCCGACATTGTAAAAGTCCCGCGCTCGTTGTTCGAGCGCCTAACTGACGCCGTTTGTTATGCGGCGTGAATGGATAAAGTCGAGCTAAGGTGGGTGAAAATACTCAACGGAATTTTAACGCCTGACCTGAACCTGGCTTATGTGAGTTAAATTGCGGAAATTTACGCGTTTAACTGCGCTATTTTCGCTGCCACGCGAATTGCAATATCGCTGATACATCTTTTTACTGGGGAATTTTCCATGGAGTTTATTTATGCAAATAGCGATGCAAAACACGTTGAAAGAGATCGCGGTGACGTTACCCGGTTCGACCCGGGTATTTGAAAAGTTCGGACTGGATTATTGCTGCGGCGGAGCGCAGACACTCTCGGCGGCTTGTGAAAAAGCCAATCTTGCGCCCGTTGCACTGCTTGAGGCTTTGGAACAAGTTCAAGACTTGCCAAGCGTGCAACCTGACTGGATAACGCTACCCTTAGGCGACTTGGTTCAACACCTGCTTGATACGCACCATATATTTACTCGCACCGAGTTGGCGCGTTTGGAAAAACTGATGGACAAGGTGCGCGGCGTGCATGGCGTTCGCCACCCCGAATTAGTCAAAGCCGAAGCTGTCCTGCATTCTTTACAACAAGACCTTTCCCAGCATCTGGTGAAAGAAGAGCGGGTTTTGTTTCCCTATATCACAGCCCTCGAAGCGGCTCTTGCTGCGGGGAAACCCGCGCCAGTTCCTGTGTTCGGGACAGTACGCAACCCGATTCGCATGATGTCGCTAGAACACGATACGGCGGGGGAATTGTTACGCGAATTGCGGCACATCACGAATGAATACGCCTTGCCAGCTGACGCCTGCGGCAGTTTTCGCGCACTCTACCAGGGCTTGCAGGAATTAGAAGCCGATTTGCATCAACACATTCATCTTGAAAACAACCTGCTTTTCCCACGCGCAATTGCACTTGAGGGCGGCGCGTAAAAGAGTGCTGTAGCAAAGGCAGGGCACAGACTGCGGAGCAGCGCGGTTGAGAGGATTACTGACTCAATGAACTTACCAATAGAATCAATCAAGGCCGCCTGCTGGGGCACACTGGTGACGATTGCGTTAGCGATTCTAATCGTCTTTGGCTCGCGCAATCTGGCACATTTTGATGCGGCGCTGGTGGCTTATACGTTTGCGACATTATTTGCCGTGTTTGGCATTACTTATCGTTATGCGATGTGGCTGCAACGCCCGCCGACGGCGATGTATTTCAAACGCGGCTGGCAAGTGTTTATGCGTCCGCAACACATTCTGCGCAACGTTGGCGTTTGGTTCGCGCGCGTTACGCAAGACTTTGCGTTCAATACCTTCATCTTTAAACGCGGCAAGACGCGTTGGGGAGCGCACTGGTTGATTATGTGGGGCTGCCTCATTGCCATTGCGATTACGTTCCCTCTGGTCTTTGGTTGGGTGCATTTCGAAACATTGCCCGGCGATATGAATTGGTATCGCGCTTATGTCTTCGGCTTTCCGATCTTCAGCTTTCCGATTCATTCGCTGTTCGGCTTTATGGTTTTTCACGGCCTCGTGTGGGCAGCCATTCTTGTCATCGCGGGCGTAATGATTGCGATGCGTAGGCGTATGCGCGATCACGGCGCAGCGGCGGTGCAACAATTCGGCGAAGACATTCTACCGCTGGTGTTGCTGTTTGCCATCAGCGTGACGGGCTTGATGTTGACGGCGAGTTATACGTGGATGAAAGGGTACGCCTTTGATTTTCTTGCTATCTTGCATGCGCTGACAGTGATTTTCACATTGCTGTGGCTGCCGTTCGGGAAGTTCTTCCACATTTTCCAGCGTCCGGCGCAACTGGGCGTTGCCTTTTATCAAGACGTAGGCGAACGCGAAGCCCAGGCACACTGCCGTCGTTGCAACGAACCTTACGCCTCGCAAATGCACGTCAACGATTTGATCGAAGTCGAACGCCAACTCGGCTTTCGTTATGAATTGCAAAACGAAGCGGAACACTATCAACGCATCTGTCCGCGTTGTCGTCGCTCGTTGTTGGCAATCGCACAAGGAAGGCTTTGGCACGGATAAACCTTATGGCAACACTACCTAATCAACTCGACAGCATCACGCAACGATATGGCCCGCATTTGACCTTCAACACAGGCGTTCGGCTTGCAACCGGCGTAGAGCCCGACAAGGTCGTCAAAACCCATTGTTGCTTTTGCGGGCAGCAATGCGGCATTCAGCTCAAGGTCAAAGATAATCAAGTCATCGGCTTTGAGCCGTGGGAAGACTTTCCGTTTAATCAAGGCATGCTTTGCCCCAAAGGCGTCAAGCGTTATTTGCAAGGCGCGCATCCCGACCGGCTGACGACAGCGCTCGAGCGCGACGAAAAGGCAGCGGCCGGCTTTCGCCCCCTCGGCTATGACACAGCCATTCAGCGTGTCGCCAGCGAGATTCAGCGCATTCAATCCACCTATGGTAACGAAGCCTTTGGCATTCTGAGCGGCGCGAGTCTGACGATTGAAAAAGCCTATCTGATGGGCAAGTTCGCGCGCGTCGCTTTGAAAACGCCGAACATTGATTACAACGGACGGCTTTGCATGGTCAGCGCGGCGGCGGGCAACAAGAAAGCCTTTGGCATTGATCGCGCGGCCAATCCGTGGGCGGACATGCTTTCGTCTGAAGTCATTTGGATCGCGGGCGCGAACGTCGCCGAATGCGCGCCGATCACGACGAACTATGTCTGGCAAGCCCGTGAACGCGGAGCCAAGATCATTGTCGTAGACCCGCGCATCACGCCCATTGCGCGCACTTGCGATTTGTTTCTGCCGATCAAGCCGGGACGCGACATCGCGCTCTTTAACGGCATCCTGCATTTGATGATCGAGAACGATTGGCTCGATCACGAATTCATCAACAACCACAGCGTCGGATTTGACGCGCTCGCCAAACACGTCAAGCAATGGACGCCGCGCCACACTGCCGAAGCCACTGGCATCACCGAACGCGCGATTCGTCAGGCCGCTGAAATGTGGGGACAGGCTAAATCGTCGTTTCTGCTGCACGCGCGCGGCATTGAGCATCATTCGCACGGCGTACAAAACGTGTTGGGCGCGATCAATATCGTGCTGGCTTCGGGACGTATTGGAAGAGATGGTTGCGGTTACGCAACGATCACCGGGCAGGGCAACGGGCAGGGCGGACGCGAACACGGGCAGAAATGCGATCAACTTCCCGGCGCGCGTGACATTACGAATCCTGAGCATCGCGCTTATATCGCGGGCGTCTGGGGCATTGACGAAAAAGAAATGCCCGGCGCGGGCGTAGACGCTTATGAACTCATTCGCAAGATCGAACGCGGCGAAATCAAAGGCTTGTTGTCGCTCTGTTTCAATCCGGTCGTGTCGCTGCCCGACAACGAATATGTCGCGCGCATGCTCGACAAGCTCGAATTTTATTGCGTGATTGATTTTTTCCTGAACGAATCGGCATATCACGCAGACATCGTGCTGCCTGGTTCGTTGCACGAAGAAGACGAAGGCATCGTCACCCAAATCGAAGGCCGCGTCATCAAAATCAATAAGGCCATTGACCCGCCCGGCGAAGCCAAACAGGACTGGCGCATTATTCAAGATATATCCAAAGCGATGGGACGAGAGCGCGGCTTTACGTTCACTGAGCCGCGCGAAATTTTGGACGAGTTGCGCGTTGCGTCGAAAGGCGGCATCGCTGATTACAGCGGCATCACTTATGAAAAGATCGAAGCGCAAGGCGGAGTCTTTTGGCCTTGTCCTGACAACGACCACAAGGGAACCGAGCGTCTGTTTGAACCGAACTCATGGAATCCCATCGCCAAAGGCGCAGGGCCGTTTTATTTCCCCGACGGCAAAGCGCGTTTCAACGTCGCGCCTTATACGCCGCCCACCGAAGACACCGATGACGAGTATCCGCTGATGCTGACGACTGGTCGCGTCGTGAGCCAGTTTCTTTCGGGTACGCAAACGCGCCGCATCGGCCCGCTCGTCAATCAATACCCCGAGCCGCGCATCGAATTGCATCCGCAACTGGCTGAAAAACTCGGCATCAAGGATGGCGATTGGGCGACGGCGGAAACGCGGCGTGGTGCGATTACGTTGCAAGCCAGCGTCGTCACGACGATTCGGCCTGATACGATTTTTATTCCCTATCACTGGCCGGGTCGCAAGAGTGCCAATCGCCTGACGATTGCCGCGCAAGACCCGATTTCAAAAATCCCTGAATACAAAGTTTGCGCCGTGAAATTGCGCAAGAGCGAAGCGCCAACCAACGACTAACGAACGACGACTGACAACTGACCACCTATGATGGAATTTTTTATTGACCCCAATCGCTGCATCGGCTGCCAGTCGTGCGTGCAAGCGTGCAGCGAATGCGACACCCACAAAGGGCATTCGATGATTCATCTCGAATACGTGGATCGCGCGACCTCGGTGCAAACCGCGCCGGTCGTTTGCATGCATTGCGATCAGCCGACGTGCGCCGAGGTTTGCCCCGCCGACGCGATCAAGCGCACCGCCGACGGAGTCGTGCAAACCGCGCGCAAGCCGCGTTGCATCGCGTGCAGCAATTGCGTGCTGGCGTGCCCGTTCGGTGTGCCGGAAGTTAAAGTCGAGCTCAAAATGATGATGAAATGCGACATGTGTTATGACCGCACCTCAGTCGGTAAAAAGCCGATGTGCGCGACCGTGTGCCCCAGCCAGGCGCTGTTTTTCGGCACGCGCGAACAGCTCGAACAACTGCGCCCGCGTTCGACGCCCGTCAATCAGTTTCAATTCGGCGCGCAAACGATCACGACCAAGGTCAACATGCTGGTGCCCAAAACGGGCAAGGCCGAATATATTTACGTGACCGCGGCCCTGAACGAAACGACCATCGGCAAAGAAATCACTTTGAACATATTGCAGGAGGCTTATGACTGAACGCGAACATCTTTCTATCGCACCCGACGGTCAACCACACGAAGCACAACCACGCTGGCGGCAAGATTTCCCAATTGACTGGCCGCAGGATCATTACGTGGCGCGGCGTGATTTCACCAAGTTCATGGTGCTGACGAGCTTTGCTTTCGCGGCTGGACAATTCTGGATCGTCGCGCAAAATTGGTTGCGCGAAAGGCGCGGCAAACCCGCGATGCAAGCCATCGCGCCGCTCGATAAATTGTCCGTCGGAAAATCGTTGACCTTTGATTATCCCAATCCGCACGATGCCTGCATCGTGATACGCACGGGCGAGCAGCGCTTCGCCGCGTTTAGCCAGAAATGCACGCACCTTTCCTGCGCCGTTGTGCCGCAATTTGAACAAAGACGATTTCATTGCCCCTGCCATAACGGTGCGTTTGATCTCGAAACAGGCAACCCGTTGCAAGGCCCGCCACGCCGTCCGTTGCCGCGCATCACCCTCGAAATTGTCAACGGCACGCTTTACGCCACCGGCGTGGAGGAACGCGCCGTATGAAACGCCACTTCACGCGCGTGCAAAAACAAACGATCATTTACGGCATGCTTTGTTTCATCGTCATGCTGGTTATCCTGCAACTCTGGTTGTTGACTGCGACGATGAATGCCTTTCTCGGCGGGGACGCGACAGTCATTTGGCCGGCGGCGCTAGTCAGCCTCGTCTGTTTCACGCTCAATGCGGGCTTGCTTAAATACCTCTACAACCTGGAAACAAAATAAATTATGGCAACCAAAGCTTCTGGTAATCCATTGCAATTGACCTTAGCAACTGGCGCGTTCGCCATTTGCTTCGCGGTTTTCGGTTCGGTTTCAGCGTTGATGCCGTTGCTCAAAAAGAGCTTAGGTCTCAATGCCTTTCAGGTCAGTTTAGCCATCGCTGTCCCGGTCTTACTCGGATCACTCGGACGCATTCCTTTGGGAATGCTGACTGACCGTTACGGCGGACGCTTAATCTTTTCGCTGGTTATGTTGTGCTCGATTGTTCCGGCGTTCCTAATGGGCTTGGTCAGCGATTACACCCAACTGATTTTGTGCGGCTTTTTCATTGGCATCGCGTTGGCGGTGTTTTCGGTCGGCGTCAGTTTTGTCAGCGGATGGTATCCACCCGAACAACAAGGGTACGCGCTAGGCTTATACGGCATTGGCACGGGCGGACAATCGCTGGCCGCAATGTTCGCGCCCATAATTGCTAGTGGCTTAGGGGTTCGCTGGGGCTTTTGGACGTTCGGCATCTTGCTGATTATCTGGTTAGGACTGTTCTGGTGGAAAGCCGAAAACGCCCCGCGCCGTGCGCCAGTCAAAAGCCTCAAAGAAATGCTGGCGCCGATGCGCGAACGTATGAGCTGGGTACTGAGTTTATATTACTTCCTTACCTTTGGCGGCTTCGTCGCGATGGGCATCTATTTGCCCATTTTTTTGACGGATTTGTTCAAGTTGACGCCACAAGACGCAGGTTTGCGCACCGCCGGTTTCGTGGCTTTGGCAGTTGCGGTACGCCCTTATGGCGGCAAGTTGGCCGATCTTATCGGAGGGCGCAAAGTGCTGATATGGGTTTTCCCACTCACAATGGTGATGGCTTGTTTGATGATGATTCCTCAGATTGTGCCCTTTACCATCGGAGCCTTGGCGATGGCCACAGCAATTGGCATCGGCAACGGAGCCGTCTTCAAGCTAGTCCCCGAATACTTTCCCCAAACAGTCGGTGCCGTCACCGGTCTCGTTGGCGCGGCTGGCGGTTTAGGTGGTTTTTTTCCGCCGCTCGTACTGGGCGTAGTCAAACAAAGTACGGGTTCTTTTGCCCCGGGTTTCTTTTTATTGGCGCTCTTTGCCGGGGCGTGCTGGCTAGTTGTTATGCGTGAAGGTGGTAGCGCAACACCTCATACGCCGCTTGGTAAATTGGCCTCAAGCTCAGATTAGTTCCGCGCGCTGAGCCCGGCGAATGGTTTCCAGTCGCATGTGCGCTCCGAGCTTTTGCATCAAGTGCTGGGTGTGGTTGTTAACCGTGGTGCGGCTGACGTGCATTTGTTGGGCAATCGCCGCCGTGGATTTACCTTTGGCCAGCCAGCGCAACACTTCTATTTCTCTATTGGTCAGCTCAACCGCGCGCGAAGGCGAGCGGACGAAGAGCGAGTTGATGGTGCACAAAGAGTTTGTGCCGTGGAGTGTAGAGCCGGTGCTGTAGGGCTTTGATTTGGTTTAGAACAACGAACAATTTAGCTAGCGGCCGAACGACACCGCTCCCCATCCTACTGCTTCTAAGTCCCTAACGAAGCTTCCGACGACCTGCCCCTCATTTACGACGAAGCGGTCGGGCTGGTTGCTAGTCCCTACATTACGACCAAGAAGACACTGCGACTGTATATCCATAGGGCACGTCGCGCGAGCAACAGCAGAGATTGCTTTCTGGTTGGGTCGGCGCTTTGGTCACCCTTGCTGTCCCCTTAAGCCAAGACCTCAGCTTTATACTTTCATCCAATCCATATTGTGGTGATTCGAAGGGCTAAAGCAAAACTATCTATCCAAGCGCGATAGGGCCGCAGGGGAGCGCGCCGAGTTTCTTTGCTCGAGTGTAGAATTGAGTTTGGTGCTATGTCCCCAGTACTGCACCTGAGCGGCTATATTTTGATGCTAAAACTACAATTTACAACGAGTAAGGGGGTTGCGCGGTCACTCGGTATTCGTCACGCTGGGCGCAATCGTGTTGAAGATGTGCATTGTGCAGCTTTGACAAAACTTCGCCGAAACAACCTTTCCGCAAATTTGTGAAGAAAAGTGAGACAGTCGAAATTGAACAAGATGGGAACATCGTGCACTTTGACAAATGCATTCCATTGATCATAAGCCCAAGCAAGGTAGTTAATAATATCAATATGTCCGAATGTCCGAAAAAAAAGAACAGGCGTCGCGAAGACGCCTGTAAGTTGTTGAATCTAAAAGTCGGGACGCCCGGATTTGAACTGGGGGCCTCTTGCACCCCAAGCGAGCGACCACGAATCTTGTGACAAGAATGTGACAAAACTTTTTCTTATTTATCGGTAAGCGTCGACAAAAGCGTATCGCAGAAGGCCGTAAACCCATGATTTGTTAGCTAATTTGGTTACGCGTTGTCACACGATGTGACAGCCGCTGGGGGGTCGAGTCCCCCCTTCGGCACTCGGAAAACAAAAGCGCGTTGATAGCAACAATTATCAACGCGCTTTTTCTTTTGCTGATTCACGGTGATCCTGCCAACAGCGAGCTTACTCCGACGACGACGCCAGCGGATGGTAAATCTCCTTGTCATGGCCAAAGGAGACAACCGCACGGCTTAATCGGTAAGCCAAACCACCACCGCACCGTCTGGAAGATTCAATCTTGAAAACCTCCACCGCCCCGAATGCCGACCTGTAGAACTCCACCGCGCGCGCGCCATGCGGAACCGACAGTATCGGCACGAGCAAATATGTGATGGAAGTTATTGTGTCTGCAAAGACGGCCTTTTTGTTGGTTCTACATTCCATGTATTCCGAATGGTCATTTGGCTGAACCCGTAAAGTTGCCAATGGGCTAAATAAAGTTGAACCCTTTATGGAATCGCTCGACCATTTTAGGATCCAGCTTGCCTTCCGGCGCACGTACCGATACTTCGTAATCACGGCCATCGGATGGCCGTATGATGATCATTGACACAAAACTTCTTTTGGTGCCGTCAGGTGCTGGCATCAATCCCTTAACAATAACCATTATGTCTGAAATCTTTGTGAATGATTCTATGTCAAACCCACTGCTCTTGCGTGCTGCAAGGAATGATTCAGTGAACTGAGGCGTCCAGGTCCGTACCGGCGGCGGATCCGATACTAATACAACAAAGGTATGATTATTCTGGGAAACCCCAACGCCTCTGTGAATAGATCGAGTAATTATGTCAGACGGAGTGGCCGGAAAAGAAACCTCAAAGCCTAACTTCTCATATCGAAAAAGCTCCCACTTTGCTTTTGTGCTAGTCGATTGCGAATCTTTGGCATTAGGGGCCGGTCTGGGGCGAACATTTCCCTTTTGTTTGCTTTGTGCGCTCGCTTGATGAAATGGAAGTGCATAAGCCAGTACAAGTCCGAAAATACCTGTGATCAACAGCTTAAAAATGAGGGTGTTTTGCTTCAACATGAGTCTCCTGTTTAGTTAAGCTCGCCTCAATGCAGCAGGCAGAGAAGTTGTTAGCAAAGGGTAAATTATGGCTCTCTGGGAATTGCCGGATAACCCCCAATATCTTGTGATCTTGGAGCGTGGTTGAAGTTGCGGCAGGCTGAGGTCGCACCAATCCTCTTTTGAAGGTACTGATCTATGCCGCCGATGATTGAGTTTCCGCTGGATTTGCCCGAAGTCCGTGTTCTGAAGACCGAATTGAAAAAGCGAGAGATCGTCATCACGGTCGAGAGCA
>JAEUQO010000024.1 GCA_016789605.1 Acidobacteriota bacterium | reverse complement strand
CATGGTAAGACGTTGTCTGTGGAGCAGTTGCCATTTTCAAACGTCGGAATCAGAAGCCGACATTGTAAAAGTCCCGCGCTCGTTGTTCGAGCGCCTAACTGACGCCGTTTGTTATGCGGCGTGAATGGATAAAGTCGAGCTTAGGAATGAACCGGGAATACCTCTGCCAAATTAACTACAGGGTTCACGGGTTCCCCGTGGTTTGGCCTGATTATTTGCAAGCCATTCCTTACGGCGCGAAATAGCCCGACAGATCAATCACCAGTTCCGTCGTCGCGGCAGTGAAGACCTTGAACGCGCCATCCCCGCTGCCTAAGCCGACGATGAAGTGGCGGTTGCCGACGTCGCCTGTGTTGTAGTTCAGCGTCGCGACCGTAGGCCGTGTTGCCGTGCTGGGCCACAACGTGACGAAGCCCGGTCCGGCGGGAAACACGACGGTGGCATTACCGACAACGCCGAGCGCGTTCGCGGGGATGGTGATGCCGTCACAGAGGCCGCGTGCCGGTTGCGTCGTTTCGGAGCCTCCTGCCAGTGGCGCGCCCGGTTTGAAGCAGCCGACTGCTTGGTTTGCACGCGTTTCGAGCAAACGAATCGGATGCGCCAGTGGCGTCAGCAGCAGGCCTGCGCCATTGGCGTCGGTCGCTTCGGTGCTGTAGTAGCCGAGCACATCTACGACCAAATCCGTCGTCGCCGTCGTGAAGATTTTGAATTGGCCTGTCGCGGTTAAACCGACGCTGAACGGTCCGTTGACGACTTGCCCGGGGTTGTAATTCGAGGACGCTACCAACGGCCGCGTCGCGTCCGCCGGGAAGATCGTCAGGAAGCCACCGCCTTGGGGGGCTACGGTTGTCGCGTTGCCGACAATCGCGCGGGCTGCGGCGGGAATACCGGTACAGGCGCTGATGGCTTGTTGCGTAGACTCGCTGTTGCCCGCGAGCGGCGCGCCCGGCAAGACGCAGCCGATGGGCTGACCTGCGCGCGTTTCCAGCAGTCGCACCGGCGCAGGCAGCGGATGGAAGAACAATCCGCCGGTCGCAGGTGGCGCGTAGTAGCCCGTCACGTCTACGACGACATCGGTGGTGGTGGCGGCAAAGATTCTGAACGCGCCATCCGCGCCGAGGCCTACGGTAAAGACGTTGTTGATGATCTCGTTCGGCCCGTAGTTCGTGCTCGCCACCGTCGGCTGCGTCGCGTTGCTCGGATACAACGTCAGAAAGCCGCCGCCCGAATTCACCGTCGTGATGTTGCCGGTCAACGCCACAGCATTCGCCGGAATCGTGCACAGACTGCGCCCGGCTTGCGGCAGCGAAGTCCCACCCGCAATCGGCGCGTTGGGCTGCGTGCACGCGGTTGCGCCTGCGCGCGTATCCAACAGGCGCACCGGACTCGGCAACGGGAAGAACTGCAGGCCATTGCCGCTGATGATGACCGTGTAGCTGCGTGTTCCGGTGCAGCCCGTGCTATCCGTCGCCGTGACCGTAAAGCTGAACGTCCCGCTCGTTGTCGGCGTCCCTGTCAACGCCCCGCCGCTCGCCAGCGTCAAGCCGCCCGGCAAACTGCCTGTAGTGACATTGAACGTATACGGCGCCGTCCCGCCGGACGCGGTCAGGGGTTGGCCATACAGCGTACCAGCGAAGCCATTCATCAAGGCGGCTGGATTTACAGTAAGGGTTGGGCAGTTGATGATGTTCAGGGTGTACGCGCGTGTCCCACTGCAATTGCTGGCATCGGTCGCCATAACGGTGAAATTGAACGTCCCCGCGACGGTGGTTGTGCCGGATAAAACGCCGCCCGTCGAAAGCGTCACACCAGTGGGCAGCACCCCGGAGGTTATGGCAAAGGTATACGACGACGTGCTGCCCGTTGCCGACAGCATTTGGTTATAACCCTGCCCCATCACGCCGTTAGGCAAAGTCGCCGGATTCACCGTGATCGTGGGGCAAAGGCAGTTGCCGGTACGGTCGGCGTTGAAGATAGCCTGAATTTCAGCGGCGCTTAGGGCGCGATTGAAGACTTCGACTTCATCGAGTTGGCCGTTGAAATTATCGTTACTGCTGCTCGAGAGGCTCGCCCCGATCAGTACATTCTGGCTGTTGGAATTGGTGAACGCGCCCAGCCCTGGAAGCACCGCCTGGTTGTTAAGTAAACCGTTGATGTAGACCTTAAGCCCAACTCCCGCTTGCCAGGAACCTGCAATGTGTGTCCATTGATTGAGCGGAATGGTGGCGACCGAATTCAGGCTACTGACCGCGCCGTTTTCGGAGTCCCGCCCGGCTACTTGCACGCGCCCGTTGCTAAGGACGAACAAGCCGAAACGGGTGATGCTGCCGCCTGCGGAAGTTGCCTCAAACCAGACCGCGCCGGTGCCGCTGGGCGCACCGTGTGCGCCTGTGGGCCGCACCCATGCATCAACTGTAGCTGCGCTCTGGCCTTTGACAATGCCTGTCGAATTCAGCCCCACATGATCGTTGACGCCGTCGAAGCTGAACGCCTGGTTGACAAAGCCGCCCGCCAACGTCGTGAAGCTCGCGCCGCCCATCAGCGTGCCGTGATTTGTGCCCACTCTGTCATTAGCCGTGTTGTTGGCCGTCCACCACGCCAGCGCGTTGGTTGGCAGCGGCGCGCAAGCCTGTGTGCTGCCGTTTTGCGTGACGGTGTGCGTCAACCCGGCAATGGTCAGCGTGCCCATACGCGGCGGGCCGAGGTTGGCGGCAACGCTGTAAGTCACTGTGCCGTTGCCCGTGCCGCTTGCACCGCCTGTGACGGTCAGCCAGGCGTCGTTGCTGACGGCTGTCCAGTTGCAGCCGGCAGCGGCGGTGACGGCAACATTGCCCGCGCCGGCCTGTGAACTGTAGGCCGCCGCCGTGGGCGCGATGGCGAAGTCGCAAGCGATTGTCTGCAAGGTCAGGTTGGCCGCGTTGTAGTTTTGCTGTAAACCCACCGCGCCCAGATTGTTGACGCTGAGGTTGGCAAACGTGCCCGTGCGCGAGCCGTAATTGACCACTTGGAAAGTATTGCCGACCGTGGGCGCAAAGCCGTTGACGCCGGTCAGCGCCAGCGTGCCGTTGAGCGTGGCCGCGCCGTTGACGGCCAACCGGTCGAATTCGGTGAGCGCGGTCAGGCCGCCCAATTCCAGCGCCAGCGTGCCATTCGCGCCTTGCGTGTAGTTGCCTGTGATGGTCAATCCGCCGGGCGAAAGTCCGGGCGCGACCGTGGCGCCGCTGTTGTTGACGTTGCCGGTAATCGTTCCGACACCGGTCAACAGGCCGCCCTGAAATTGCCCGGTTGCGCCAAACACCAATCCGCCGCCGTTGAGCAAAGTGGTGCCCGCCGTATGGATGAATTGGATCGGTCCGCTGACAGTCACTGAGCCGCCCAGCAGCTCCATCAAGCCGGTATTGTTGAAAGTCAGGCCGTTTCCGGGCGCTCCCACCATACAATCTCCGGCGCCGGTTTTACGGAAGGTGCCGGCGTTGTTGAAATTGTTCGGGCCGGCACTGTGCAGGATGTCGGTGTCGGTTTGTTGGTGAAAGAGCGCGCCCGCCTGATTGTTGAACGTGGCCTGGTCACGCAGGGTGAGATGCCCGTTGCCGGTGGTCGTAACATTGGTCGTGCCGAAGTTATTGAGCGTGCGCTGGAAGATTTGTTTATCGCCCGTGCCGGAGAGGTTCAACGTCGCTCCCACGGCAATCGTCGTCGTACCTGTTCCGGTTTGATCGCCCGCCCCCGACCAGTTGTAAACGCCGTTGACGATCAAATTGCCCGTGCCGCCGACAACGCCCTCGGTATGGTTGAACGTGGCGGTGGCGGCAACGTTCACCGTGCTCAACACGCTCAACGTCCCGATGCTGACCAGATAGGTCCCCGTCCCGTTGAGCGCCGCGCCCGTGTTGAGGTTGTAAGTCCCAGCCACAATTGCCAGTGTCGCTCCGGCACTGGTGGTCATTGTGCTTGTACTCGTCCCATTGTTGGCGAGCGATAAAGAGCCTGACAAAACCTCCACCAGGCCGGTGTTGTTGAAAATCAGGGCGCTGCCGCCCCCGCTCCCGGTTCCTACCTGACAATCTCCCGTGCCGGTTCTGCGGAAGGTGCCGGCGTTGTTGAAATTGTTCGGGGCTGCGCCGCCGCTGTTGGTGATGTCGGTGTCGGTTTGCTGGTGAAAGAGCGCGCCCGCCTGATTGTTGAACGTGGCCAGCAGTTGCAGGAAGAGGTGCCCGCTGCCCGTGGTCGTGACGTTGGTCGTGCCGAAGTTGTTGAGCGTGCGCTGAAAAATATCTTTGCTGCCGGTGCCGGAAAGGTTCAGCGTCGCTCCGACGGCAATCGTCGTCGTGCCTGTTCCGGTTTGATCGCCAAAGCCCGACCAGTTGTAAACGCCGTTGACGATCAGGTTGCCCGTGCCGCCCACCGAACCTTCGGCGTGCGTGAACGTGCTGGTGGCGGCGGTGGCGACGGTGCCCGCCACGTTGAGCAACGTGCCGCCGAGGTTGGCGTCGCTGAGCAGATAGGCGCCCGCGCCGTCGAGCGCCGCGCCGTTGTTGAGCGTGTACGCGCCGCCGGTGAAGGCGAGCGTCGCGCCGCTGCTGACCGTCATTGGACTGTTGGACATGCCGCTGCCGAACAGCGAGACCGAACCGCTTTGCACCTCGACCGACCCGCTGTGGTTGAAGGGGACGCCGACCAGGCTGTCGCCCGTGCCGCTGCGGCGGAAGGTGCCGGCATTGTTGAAAGCGAACGTGCCGCCGCCGCCGCTGTTGGTGATGTCGGTGTCGGTTTGCTGGTGAAAGAGCGCGCCCGCCTGATTGTTGAACGTGGCCGACCCTTGCAGGAAGAGATGCCCGCTGCCCGCGGTCGTCACGTTGGTTGTGCCGAAGTTGTTGAGCGTGCGCTGAAAAATGTCTTTGCTGCCGGTGCCGGAGAGGTTCAGCGTCGCTCCGACGGCAATCGTCGTTGTACCCGCGCCCGACTGATCTCCCGCGCCTGTCCAATCCAACGCGCTGGTGATGGTGACATCGCCCGCGCCCGTGAGGTTGCCGTTTCCCAGTGTGCAGTTCGCGGCGGTCAGCGTTTGCGCGGCGTTGATGCTGACGTTGCCGCCGTTGAGCGTGAGAGTGCCGACGCTTTCCAGCGCGGAAACCGTAACCGTGCCGCCGTTGATGGTGGCGGTGTCGCCGGGGCCGGGCACTGCCCCGCACGACCATTTGGCCGTGTTCGTCCAATCGCCGCTTGTGCCGTCCCAAGTGCAAGTGGCAAAGGGCACTGTTGCCTTGTTGGTGACAGCCGCTTGGCTCACCAATTGGCTGCGCCACAGCCAGCCCGCTGTCAGGAACAGGATGATTGAGAAGATCAAAGTGCGCGTGGATGTGTATTGCATAGTCACTCCTGATGAAGCAGCACTGGGTCGCTGCTGATTGAATGTGGATTAAAAAGGGGTTGGCCCCGTCCGGTGTTGAAGGAAGCCAGCGGTTGTCGCTTAAGGTTCAGGTCGGCGATTCCTGATCTGCCTTCGCTATGCCCATTTTGGCGGTTGCGCCCAAAGTACTGCACAGCCACAATGCGCCTTCCGCCGTTTCGATGTAATGCACTGTGCCAGCCTCGACCGCGCGGTAAACGGCGCGGCGGGTGACGCCCCAGCGCACGGCGGCGCTTTCCGGTTCGACAAACTCGCGCTCGGCCTGGCACGCTTCGCACCAATAGATAAAGCCCGTGGGCGAGTCAGGTGCGTTGGTCAGTCGCCAGGTTTCACGTGCCAGGACGGTCGTGACGATGCGTCGAATGGTTCTGGTCATAGATTGATCCACGCACTGATAACTGTGCTTGCACAAAGCCCAACCGGGCGGCTGGACAAATAGAAGTGACGCGGCTATCGTGACCGCGTCGCTGCGCGCTGCAAGCGGGCACATGCTAAACAAGGTGGTGGTAAAAATCCTGTCCGCCAACCTCCTTTTTTTCGGACAAAAATCTCTCTGTGGGCGATGTCGCAGCAATTCAAACAGTTATATGAGTTCGGACCCTTTCGCCTTGACCCGGCGGAGCGCATGATGGAGCGCGCGGGTGAGCCGTTGACCGTGACGCCGAAGGTGTTTGAACTACTCTTGCTGTTGCTGGAAAACGCCGGGCATGTGCTCGAAAAGGAACAACTGCTGGCCCGCCTCTGGCCGGATGCGGTGGTCGAAGAAGCCAACCTGACCCGCAACATCTCGCGGTTGCGCAAGGTGCTCGATGAAGAGGCCGCGGGGACGCGCTACATCGAGACCGTGCCGAAACTGGGTTACCGCTTCGTCGGCGAGGTGCGAGTGCAGGCGCAGACCCGGCACGCGCTGCTTCAGCACGCCGAGGGGGTGGCCTTGCCTAACGATGGCGAATTGCTGGTCGAACGGGTGACGCTGGCGCAAACCGTCACCGAAGAGGAAATCCTGACCCCAACCGCAGAACCGTCGCCCGTCGCCGCGCAGCAACTGGCTGTCGCGCCGACCGGACCCAAACAAATGTGGTGGCTTGGGGTGTTGGGCGTGTTTTTGGCCGCCGCCGTCGGCCTGTGGTATTGGCAAATGCAGCGGCGCACACCAACGCTCGATTCATTGGCCGTGCTGCCCTTTGCCAATGTGAATGGCGAAGCCGCCAACGACTATTTGGCGGAAGGCTTGACCGAAACGCTGATTAACAATCTGGCGCAAATTCGCAGCCTGCGGGTGGCGCCGCGCAGTCTCAGTTTCAAATACAAAGGGCCGCAAGCCGATCTGTTTGAGGCGGGTCGTGCGCTGGGCAGCCAGGCGGTGTTGACCGGGCGCATCCGGCGAGTCGGGGAGCTGCTCAATATCCAGGCCGAATTGGTGGATGTTGCGCAACGGGCGCAATTGTGGGGCACGCAATACGAACGCCCCGCCGCCGAGTTGCAAAGCATCCAGCGCGAAATGGTGAAGGCCGTCGTGGGGCGCTTGCGCGGCCCGCAAGCCGCGTTGGGCACGGCCACTTATGAGACTACGCCTGCCGCTTATGAGGCTTACCTCAAAGGCACGCACGTGCTCAAGCAACTGCCGACGCTGGATGCGATTATCAACGAAGCCATTGCCTTTTTTGACCAGGCTATCGCGCTTGACCCCAACTATGCGCCAGCCTATGCCGGCTTGGCACGAGCCTCTTCGCAATTGATGAACCTGCCGTCAGCTACACGGGCGGAACGCACCAAAGCCGCCGCTTTGCGGGCGCTGGCATTCGATGACAACTTGCCCTATGCCCATTTGGCGCTGGCCGAGCTTTATCACCGCTACGACTGGCAACCGGCGGAGGCGGAGCGTGAATTCAAGCGCGCGATCGAACTGGCCCCGGATGAGCCTGACCTTTATGAGAATTACGTCCTGTTCCTGTTGCAGCACGGGCGCTTCACTGAGGCGCAAACCTTGCTCGCGCGCCAACTGCAATTGGAACCGGTGTCGAAACGTGCCGAACGCTTACAGGCGACAATGTATTGGCGCGCTCGCCAATACGACCAACTACTGACGCACACGCAGTCCATGTTGGAGCGGTTTGGTTCCGATGGCGGCTGGCGCTATTACCTGGCGCAAGCGTATTTGGGAAAAAAACAGTACGAACCGGCGCTGGAACTGCTGCGGCAAAACGCACAGAGCAAACAAACCGTCCCGTTGCTGAACCTTAGCGCCGCCTATGCCCAGGCGGGACGCCGCGCTGAAGCCCTCAACGAACTGGCGCACGCCCTGGCCAGCGCCCGGGGCGCGTATGTTTGCCCGCATTGTCAGGCGCGCACGTTCGCGCTTTTGGGTGAGGCCGACCAAACTTTCGCGCTTCTCGAAAAGTCAGCTGCTAACCGTGACATTGATTTAGTCAACCTCAAAACGGAACCCGCCTTTGAACTGGTGTGCGACGACCCGCGTTTTCAAGCGTTGCTAAGACGGTTGGGCTTGTAGTCGAGCCAGCCGCCCGCATTGCCAGAAACCTGGGCGGACATTGCAACCCGACTGATAAACGTTAACCACACCACCCTTGCCAATTCGATTACGGCGCAAAGTACCCCGACAGATCAATCACCAGTTCCGTCGTCGCGGCAGTGAAGATTTTGAATGCGCCGTCCCCGCTGCCTAAGCCGACGATGAAGTGGCGGTTGCCGACGTCGCCGGGGTTGTAGTTCAGCGTCGCTACCGTAGGCCGTGTTGCCGTGCTCGGCCAGAGCGTGACGAAGCCCGGTCCGGCGGGAAATACGACGGTGGCGTTGCCGACTACGCTGAGTGCGTTCGTGGGGATGGTGATGCCGTCGCAGAGGCCGCGTGCGGGTTGCGGCGTTTCAGAGCCTCCTGCTAAGGGCGCCCCCGGTTTGAAGCAGCCGACCGTTTGCGTGGCGCGCGTTTCGAGCAAGCGAATCGGATGCGCCAGCGGTGTCAGCAGCAGGCCTGCGCCGTTGACGTCGGTGGCTTCGGAGCTGTAGTAGCCGAGCACATCCACCACCAAATCCGTCGTCGCGGTCGTGAAGATTTTGAATTGTCCTGCCGCAGTGAGCCCGACACTGAACGGCCCGTTCACGACTTGCCCGGGATTGTAGTTGGAAGAGGCGACTAACGGCCGCGTCGCATCCGCCGGGAAGATCGTCAGGAAGCCGCCGCCTTGCGGGGCTACGGTTGTCGCGTTGCCGACGATGGCGCGAGCTGCGGCGGGAATGCCGGTGCAGGCGCTAATCGCTTGTTGCGTAGACTCGCTGTTGCCCGCGAGCGGCGCGCCCGGCAAGACGCAGCCGATGGGCTGGCCTGCGCGTGTTTCCAGCAGTCGCACGGGCGCGGGCAGCGGATGGAAGAAAAGCCCGCCGGTCGCAGGCGGCGCGTAGTAGCCCGTCACGTCTACGACGACATCGGTGGTGGTGGCGGCAAAGATTTTGAACGCGCCGTCGCCGCCAAGGCCTACGGTAAAGACGTTGTTGATGATCTCGTTCGGCCCGTAATTCGTGCTCGCCACCGTCGGCTGCGTCGCGTTGCTGGGATACAGCGTCAGGAACCCGCCGCCCGAATTCACCGTCGTGATGTTGCCGGTCAAAGCCACAGCATTCGCCGGAATCGTGCACAGATTGCGCCCGGCTTGCGGCAGCGAAGTCCCACCCGCAATCGGCGCGTTGGGCTGCGTGCACGCGGTTGCGCCCGCGCGCGTATCCAACAGGCGCACCGGACTCGGCAACGGGAAAAATTGCAAGCCGTTGCCGCTGATGATGACCGTATACGCGCGCGTGCCTTCGCACGTGTTGGCGTCGGTCGCTTTGAGCGTAAAGTTGAATGTCCCGCTTGCCGTCGGCGTGCCAGTCAGCGCCCCGGTGCTGGCATTCAAACTCACCCCATTGGGCAAAGCTCCGGCGCTGACCATAAACGTGTACGGCGCTGTTCCTCCGGTTGCGGTGAGGCTCTGGCTATAATTTGTCCCGACGAACCCATTCGGCAAAGTTGCGGGGTTGACGCTAATTGCGCCGGGCGTACACGGCGCATTGATCGTTAAGGTGTACGGTTGATCTACCAGACAGTTGTCTACGTCTTTGGCGCGCACCGTAAAATTGAAGGGGCCAAACGCGGTCGGCGTGCCGGCTAGCAAGCCCGTCGCAGAGAGCGTCACGCCGGTCGGCAAGCTGCCGCTTTGCAAGCTATACACATAACCGCCAGCGCCACCGCTGGCTGTCAGTTGCTGGCTATAGACCGTGCTCGCGGCTCCCACAGGCAAGGAGGCTGGCGCAATGGTAATCGTCGGACAACCCACACTGTTATCTTCCACGCGCGTGACAAAGGCGTCTGAGAGCCCGCCAAAAATCAGGCTCGGTCCCAGCAAGGTGGGAAAGCTGGCTTCTGTGCTGCGCCCTGTGACAAAAGCCTGGCGCAAGCCGATGACCGCCACGCCAAAACCTTCTTCCAGCCCATTGCCGCCCAGATACCCGGCGAAATTCAGTGCGCTGCCCGCCGGATTCACCTTGGCGATGAAGCCATCTGCTGTGCCGCCCAGTGTGAGATCAAAGGCGTTGGCTGGCGAGAAGCTGGCGTCGTTGGACGTGGTGCGCCCTGTAATCACGGCATTGCCCGTGCTATTGACCGCAATGCCAAAGCCTTCATCATCGCTGCTACCGCCCACAAAGCCCGCATAATTCAATGCGCTGCCCGCCGCATTAATTTTGGCGACGAAGGCGTCAAAGCCGCCATTCGCCGTCAGGTCTGGCCCCACAGTTTCAGGAAAGGTCGTTTCCGTGGAATTCGTGCGCCCGGTCACGTAGGTGTTCCCCGCCCCGTCCACCGCAATCCCGTAGGCTTCATCAATCCCGCTGCCGCCAATATATCCTGAGTAAGTCACCGCTGCGCCGGTGCTGTTAACCTTCGCCACAAAGGCATCCGTGCCACCGTTGAAGACCGCATCGAGCGTCCCGACCATGCTGAAAGACTTTTCCGAGGAAGTCGTCAGCCCCGCCACATAGGCATTTCCGCCACTATCCACCGCGATGCTGCGTCCCTGATCATCACCCGTGCCGCCCAAGTAGCCCGCATAATCCAGCCCTGAACCATCGGCTTTGACGCGCGCCACAAAGGCGTCAATCGCGCCTTTGAAGGTCAGGCTCGGCCCAACCAGTTTGGGGAACGTCGTTTCGGTCGAAGCCGTCAACCCCGTCACGTAAGCCCGGCCTGAAGTATCCACCGCAATCCCCAAGCCTTCGTCTTCGTCATCACCACCCAGGTAGCCGCAATACGTCAGCGCCGTGCCTGCCGGATTGAGCTTGGCGACAAAGGCATCAATCGCGCCGTTGAACGTGCCATCCAGCGCGCCCAACACTGGAAAGGTCGTCTGGGTCGAATTCGTCCAGCCTGTCACATACGCATTGCCGCTCGTATCTACCGCAATGCTGTGTCCTGCGTCATCACCATCACCGCCGATGTACCCGGCATAGACCAGCCCGGAACCATCCATTTTGATCTTGGCGACGAAAGCATCGGTGCGTCCGTTGTAGGTCAAATCCGGCCCGGCCACTTCGGGAAAGGTCGCCTGCGCCGAAGTCGTCACGCCGGTGACGTAGGCAAAGCCATTCCCATCTACGGCAATCGCGTGGCCCTCGTCATCGCCGCTGCCACCGAGAAAGCCGGAGTACACCAGAATCGCCGGATCAATCACCAGCGGTTTGCGCTTGTCGTATTTACCCACCTTAAAGCCATACTGCTGACTGCCATCCGCCGCCCGTTCGGACACCACGAAGGAAGTCTCAATCTGTTTGGTTTTGTTCTTGCCTTTGGTTTGAAAGGACACAGGCGTGTCATCGTGGATCACTCCAAAGGGCGTCGAGATGGCGAGTTGGCCTTGTGGATTCACGGTCAGCGTCGCATTCGTCCCGCGATAGGCCAACTTGATCTGCTGCGGATCAGCGCCGGGCTGGACAATGAATTCGTATTTCAGCCGTTCCGTCGTGCCGCTGTAGACCAGATCAATCCCCGGCCAGAGGTTGGGGTAAACGATCTGCCCGTAACTTTTAATCCCGGTGCGCCATTGCTCCGCCGGACCATTGAAATAACTGACTTGCGCGCGCGTCAAGGCTTTGCCGACGGGGTTGACGGAGGGGGTCGCGCCGATGAAAGCCAGTTTCAGATTCCAGCGCTGCCGCGTTGCATTCTTAGCGCTCGCCGCTTGTGTCAACGCCAGCGTTAGCCCCTGCGCCCCGAACCACGCTGTCGTGTCGCGCCCTTGCACCAGAAACACCGCGCGCGCATCCGCCTGACCGCGATTCTCGACGAACGCGAGCGACATTCCCGCGAGCAGCCTTGATTGTGCAGCCTTGATTGCCTGTGGCTGCCGAGACGGCGACAAGGTGCGAGCATTTTTACTGCCGGGCCAGACCGACGCGCCAATGGTAGCGGCCAGCAGTAGCGCGAATAACTGCGCGGTTTTCATTATTTTGCTTCGCACGATGTGACTCCCTATGTGTGGTGACGGCTATCATCCCAATCAGTGAATAGGCTTTGGAGGTTTCAAATCAAGGGCACAATCACCAGCGTTACTTCAAAGCGAGCTAGTTTCTGTCGAAGAATACCTCACACAAGAACGCCTGGCCGAAGAGCGGCATCTCTATCTCAACGGCTACGTTTACACGATGGTGAGTGACAGCCCGGACCACGCCACCATCTGCACCAACCTGGTAGCCGAACTTTACCGCCAACCCAAAGGTGGACGTTGCCAAGCGTGGTCAAAAGATTTCATAGTCCGCAGCGGCCCTGTGACGCAAAATCGCCACACTAAGAAAGGCCTCTATTCCTACCCTAACCTCATCGTCTTTTGCTGCGCGCCGGTCTTTCATGATGACCATCGCGATGCGTTGGCTGAGCTTGGTTGAGGTGCACGACCATATAGAGTTGGAGTTGCCAGTTAGAACGATACGGCCGACCTGACGAACGCTAGGGTAACGGACGCCTTACGCCCCCGCATTGATTTCTGCATATCATATGATTTACGAGGTCGTAAGTTTGACAATTCTGTGAATTAGGGCTGCCCAAACTAATGTCATAATATGGTCGAGGCTGTGCCCAGGTATCAATCAAGCACTTCTCGTAACATGGGCTATCTTCTAATACCTTATTACATGATTTAGGGTGATAAGAGTCATTACCTGAGCCACCGGGGCTGCCAAATATCGATCCGGTTGGAATTAAGCCCCCACAAGGTCCCCCTGAGCTATTGGGAAACGAAATACAAGTATACTGATGGTAAAATGGTCCCCATCCTGTACCTTCACCTGGTTTCCCTCCAAGTGGTCGTTTGCAGTCGTAAATTGCAAGTCCTAGTGGGTCAATCAAACTCATTGGATTATTATTTACATATGCGTATAGATTGATTCCACCTTTAATCCCTATAGGGTCTTCAAGAAAAAATCTTCCTTGCAGCGAGTCATACCAGCGGGCACGGTAGTAAAAAAGCCCCGTTTGTGAGTCCTGTTCTCTGCCAGTAAATCCGTAGCGAGTAATGGCATTGCCGGTATTTGAGCCATAAGCCTCATATTGTGCCCGATCCATTACATTACCTGCTACATTCGTCAGCGCGCTCGTACTATTCAGACGATCTAACAAAAGATAACTATTCCCGCCAACGCTGGTTTGTCGCAGTTTCTGATCAAGACCAGGCCCATTAACATAATCCACTATACCGCTACCTATATCCCGCACGACATCCGCACCGTCGTATATGAAACTGATTGTCACCGCGCCAGCCGTGCGGCTCTTTCTGCGCCCCAACGCATCGTAGCTGTAGCTGACATTTTGTCCCCCCGGCAGCGCCACACTCACCAACCTGCCGCGTGCATCCCAGTTATATGTCGTAACACCTTGCGGATCGTTCTTGGTAGTTGTCTGCCCTTCCAGATCGAAGCCGTAACTCGCCTGTCCAAACTGGTGAATGCGATTCGCCGCATCAGCAACATTTGCCGTTTTCGCCACAGGTAAGAGTGTGGCTGAAGCCAGCGAAGTCATCACTTCAATTTCGTCGTCCTCATTGAAACCGTACTGAAAATCTTCAATCGGATTGGCTGCGGGACCGGTATGTGTTAAACGGATGAGCCGATCAACCGCATCATACTGATAACTGGTCGTCACTCCATTCGGACGTTGCAGGCTTTGCATTCGTGAGAGGGTGTCGTAGCCATACGTGAAAGTCTCGCTCCCTTGATTGATGGTGCTCAATCTACCAGCGGTGTCATAGGCATAATTCACCACAGCCGCATTGGCCGCCGTCATCGTGGTGCGCTGGCTGGCAGGGTTATAAGTGTAACTCACGAGACCGATTGTAGTGGTTTCTGATAACACCCGGTCGGCGTTATCGTAGTTCCACTGGATGCCACCATCCTGTGTGTCGTTAAGTTGTACTAGCCGGTTGGCAGAGTCATAGGTATAGGTAACAACTGCATCTGAATAATCAATCTGGATCGCACGGTTTAGGCCGTCATAACTTAGTCCGGTTCGGCGGTTCAAGCGATCAATGCTTTCTTTGACGTTATTGTTTGCATCGTAAGTCGTCAAAGTGGTTTTCCCCAACGGGTCGCGCTTGCTAATCGGGCGGAACAACTCGTCATAAGTGAAGGTCGTCGTCTGATTGCGCTGGTCAGTGAGCGCCGTCAAGTTTCCCCGATTATCGTAACTAAATCGGATGACGCCATTGAGCGGGTCAGTTATCAGTGTGCGTTGCCCACGTATATCGTAAGCGTAACGCGTGACGCGGCCGGAAGGCGAGGTCATCGCTAGCAACTCGCCTTCGGTGTTGTATTCGTACCGATTTACCCGACCTAACGGATCAGTCTTTGAGACCAATCTGTTTTTCACATCGTATAGGTTAGTCCAAGTCTTGCCCTGCGCATTGGTCAGACTAATTTGATTGCCATTGGGATCGTAGGCAATCGTCGTGACGGCACCAGAAGGATCGGTAATCGAAGTAACCCGGTCGAGTGCGTCATAAACAAGACTGGTGCGACGGCCCAGCGGGTCAATCATTGCTGTGCGACGGCCAATCAAGTCATATTCCATCAAAGTCTGATTGCCCAACGCGTCAGTACTCTTGGTCAGGTTACCACGTGTGTCGTACTCGAAGCTGGTCGTGTGGCCCAAAGGGTCAGTAATCAAGGTAAGCTGACCGAACGCATCATAGGCGTAATTGGTCACCTGGCCCAAGGCGTTAGTGACCGAAACCCGATTACCGCGTGCGTCATAGCTATAAAAGGTGTTATTGCCCAGCTTGTCTGTTTCTTTGGTAACGTTATTGAAAAGCGTCTCATACTCAGTTCGCACGGTGTGCCCTAACCGGTCTGTCACTGAAATAACGTTGCCGCGCTCGTCATAGGTGCGTTGATCTTCCGGGCAACCGCATGGGCCGGTGGTAGAGAGTGCCTGATTAGTAACATTGTCTCGCTTGATCTGCGAGGTTTGCCCCAGTTCATCAGTCATACCGATGATGTAACCACTAGCGTTGAACTCTTTCGACTGGGGGCGTCCCAAGGTATCAGTAACAGTGGCCCCCGTGACGACGTTACCCGCAAGCGAATAGGCAATACGTTGAATGCCGCCATCTGCAAAGCGCTCTTCGCTGACCCGCCCATCGCTGCCATAGGTAATCTGCTTGGCCACATTCCCGCGCTTGTCCGTCACAGAAATGATCCGGCTCAAGACGTCGTACCCATAACTAACCGTATTACCCGCTGGGTCGGTTACCGTGGTCAGCCGGTTGCCGCCGTCATAGGCATACTGCCAAGCGCGGCCAAGTGGATCGGTTACGCGCGAAATGTGTGTGCCGGAATACTCCAAGTTGATGGAGCGTCCAACGGCATCTGTGATCTGCGTTAGATTATCGCCAGTATAGGTCAACGTGGTCGTATTGCCGTTGCGGTCAACCATGGCAATCGGCTTTTGCAGAGTGAGGTCTCCTCCTGAAAATCTTATTTCATTGCCATTGTTATATTTGTATACGTATGTTCCATTAGTTAGCCGCTTCACTTCATCCCCAAGCTGGCTGGGTGTAAAGATGTCCTTCCAAACATACGGAATGTTGTCCCCGTTAAAAATAGGAAGACTGGGAGCGAAAAGCCTGCCGTGTACATCACCGGGTAGAAATACACGCCCTGCCAGTACCAAGCTTGAAAGCGGGGGAGGATTGATCTGCCAACCGAATCCGCTCAATTGATACGCAAAGCTATGCGTCCAGCCACGTCCAAATGGACAGCTCTGACAGGTGCCGGCTAAATCCGATGTCCAGATACGCGACAAAGTCAGCCCACCACGCGCGCCCCCAAAGGAAATATCTGTCATCTCTTCCAACTTCAACCCCGATGACAACTCTACAGGAGTTAAGGTAATAGCCCTGTCACACGGCGGCGATGGAGATGGTGAAGGATTGGGTTTGGGCGGCGGTGGTGGCGGTGGCGGTGGTGGCGGCGGCGGCGGCGGCGCATCGTGTGTCGTAATCCGCGGGAAATGCCATGAAAAATCCATTAACCCAACACCCGGTTCAGGCTCAATTCGTTTACCATCAGCACTCACTACACCGTGACCATAGACGTACCACTGTACAGTGTCGTGATTGAAATTCCAGAGTTCGAGTCGTGTGCCAGGATTCGCGCCAGAGAGATTCGGGTAAACAACAGGAATGGGAATCGTGCTCGTCGTACCACCCGGTTGGCTGGTGTAAACAAGCGCCGCTCCGGTTCCGGCTGGCAGCGGGGCTGGAGTGCGGTCTATGCGCACCGGCGTTATGGAAGCCCGGGCAATCCCCCCGCCCGCGCGTGAACGCAAGCCAGCTCCGGCGGGAATGGTCATCACCAAGCCAGGCACCCTAGGATTTGTGACCGGGGTGTTTTGCCCCGGCACAATCACCACCTCGTACTGCACATCAATCGGCGGCAGGTAAAAATCAAATGGGACGACATTGGCTTGGCCCGCCACGATGTTGGCAGGCTCCGTGATCGTGGGGTACGTCCGATTGGGCACGCTAGCGGTGCCGCCATTGATCATCACCGGACGTGCCGTCCCAGCAGTCACCCCAACTAGCAAAAAGGCTCCTGCGGCATTCGTGGTTGCCGTCTTGCCATCCAGCGAAGCAGTTGCGCCGGGTATTGGCTCTTTGTCGGTTGAAAGCACACGGCCCGCAAGCGTCGTCTGCCCGGCGGGTAATACAGTGAGCGAAGCGTTGGCCGTGCGGGTAATGTCAACGCCGTCAACACGGGCCGTGGCGTTCACAGTAAATGAATAGCTGCCCGTGCTGAGTGTGCCAGGTAAAACCAGACTCAGGGTCGAAGTTGCTCCCGCCGTAATCTGCGGCGGATTGAACGAGGCCGACGCGCCTGCCGGGGCGCCCATGACTGCGAGGCTTGCCATCTGAGTGAAGCTGGCTTGCTGACTGGTCAGAGAGGCGACGTAAATTCCTGTGCCGCCTTGCACAGCATCAGCAGTTGTAGGCGCGAGGGCGACTTGAAAATCCTGGAGCGTATCAACTACGAACGATCCATTGGTCGCGGCTATCCCCGCCAGATTCGTTAGTTGAATCGGCCCAGTGACAGCAGCGTTTGGCACCGTCACGACCACCTGAGTTGGCGTGGCCGAGGTGATTAGCGCGGGCAGCCGTGTGTTATTCACACCGGCAAAAGTCACGCTGGGGTTGGGCAAACCGTATTTCAAATCGGTGCCGGTCAGCGTAACCGTTACGCCAACTTGTCCGCGTTGCGGGTTGAAATTGGTGATAACCGGGAAAACGGTGATCAAATCGAAATTGACCGGCGAGGTTGCTGTGCCCCCGGCGGTCTGCACGCTGACGGGGCCGCTTGCTGCATCATTGGGGACGACAACCGTAAGCTGCGTCGCCGTCGCGGCGGTGACTTGCGCTGTGGTTTGGCCGCCGCCGGTTTTGGTGAAGCGCACGAGGTTCTGCGCTGGGCTGCTGGCGTCGAAGTAGTTGCCGTTGAGATTGATTGTGTCACCGGCGTGCGCAGCCGCAGGCGTCAGCGTCGTGATCACCGGCTGGGCGAATACCGTCAGGATCAGATACGAACCAGGCGCACCGACGACACGGACGGAAAGCGCATTCGATGTCAGCAGATTGGCGGGTATATCGAGCGAGGGCGTATTTAATCCTAAGGTGCGCGCAGTCGCCAGCACCGTGCCATTGAGTTGAATGACAGCGCCGGTCGCCCGGTTATTGCCGTCGTTCGCGCCATTCTGAATGCGCACCATTCCCCCTGTAGCGGTGGTCAACGCGAATTGCGCGTAAACATTGCGCGCCGGACCTGGTTGATAGTCAAAGCGCTGTGGGCCGTAAAGAATGATCGAGTTTCCGCCCTGCAAGGTCGCGGCCCGTTTTGAGGCAGCTTTGGGCTTCTTTGCCCTGGCACTGGCATTGTTGCGTGCGGTCCCAGCCAGCGCCGTAGGTGTGAGCGTCAACGGCCAAATTAGAATCAACACCAACAGCCAGACCAGACAGGCGTGCGGTCTCAGTGTAGCCACCAACAGCGGCTGGCAGCGTTTGTCCAACCAGTTTGAAGATGATTCGGGTCTCTCACTCTTCATGGCTTTGCCCCTTGCTCGTTCGATCATCCGTCTTGTTCAAGAACGCCCGCGCCCACTTACTCATTCAGCTTTGCGCTTGATCTTCCGCCCAGATTCCGTGATGTAAGTAAGTTCGGAAGTGCCGCCGTAACTCGCCGAAACCTCGATGCGTTTGACGCGCTCTCCTTCGATAAGCAAGGCTGTTTTCCTGTTCCCGCCCGCAGATAAGTCAATAATGGCCGCCGCATTGATCAGGTTCATTCCCTGGGACAGGTTCACATTGGCTGTGGCGGTCGAAGCGGCTGTTGTCCCTGCGAGCGGAGTGCTTTGCACCGCCACCTGTCCACCTGTTTCCGGCGTGACCGTAACCGTAATGACCGTACCAACCGGAATGTTTGCGGCAGAGAGCGCGACGGCTATCGGATTAGCCTGACTGGCAGGTAATTGCACATCCGGCGGGCTGTGCAGCGAGCCGGTGGGCGGATTGGCGGGCGTTTGTCCAGCCACCGACGTGATCGTTATTTGCGGGGTGTTGGGGGTAAGCGTGACGGGGCTGGGCAGACCGAAACTCGCCACGGAATTATCCGGGGAAAAAGAAGGTGTGAAGCTGTTGTAATTGTAGGCCTCGATCCGTACATAGCCTTTTGAACCATTCCCTCCGGAAGGGTAGCTCGGTCCGCAACTGCTGCCAGCCCCCCCGCCACCATTTACTGCAAACGAAACATTTCCGGAGATTGTAGTCGCGACAATTCGAATTGCTCCACCCGCACCACCGCCACCAGCTCCAACAACAAAACCACAGCCAAAAAAGCTGCCACTCTCACCTTCCCCACCATAGGCAGAAAATGAAGCTGATGTAAAATTTATGGTGCCGGAACTAGCGAGAA
>JAEUQO010000005.1 GCA_016789605.1 Acidobacteriota bacterium | reverse complement strand
ACGAGATTTGCGCGCATTCAGTATCACAGCTCAAAAAATTTTCTTCCGGCGTTGCAGACGCATTCAGACACTTCTCTCGTCAACGCATGTCAGCGTGAGGCAAAACATCACGGCGACAGGCTGAGATTTCGAGAAAATACTCGCGCGGAGTAAGCGCCGTTCGGCTATTGAACAATCGGCAGCTTCCGGCGAAGATGATGCCCGTCGTTCCCCGCAACCGTCTGTTTTCACGCCGAGGAGTTCCGCATGAATTTGCTGTGCAGCAGCTACCGTCTGCCCCACTTTTTACTTTGCGCCGCACTTCTTTCTCTGAACGCATTTGCACAAGCTCCCAACAACCCCAAGATAGACGCAATTTTTGCCGCCTATGACAAGCTTGATGTTCCGGGTTGTGCTTTGGGCGTGATCAAAGACGGCCAATTGATCTATGCGCGTGGTTATGGAATGGCCAATCTGGAACACGGCATTCCGAATGGCCCGAAGCTGGTTTACGACATCGGTTCGACATCCAAGCAATTCGCCGCCGCCAGCATTCTGCTGCTGCAACAACAAGGCAAACTTTCCCTGTCAGACGACATACGGAAATTCGTTCCCGAAATGCACGCCTCTCCGCAAACGGTGACGATTCGCCACTTGATTCATCACACCAGCGGCTTGCGCGATTACCTGACGCTGTTTTCCCTGGCGGGCGTGAATTTCGACGACACGACCACAGAAAACGATGCGTTGCAGTTGATCGCGCGGCAACGCGAATTGAACTTCCCGCCCGGCGAACAATGGCTCTATAGCAACAGCGGCTACTTTTTGCTTTCCATCATCGTGAAACGCGCCAGTGGCAAATCGCTGGCCGAATTTGCCAGGGAGCACATCTTCATGCCGCTGGGGATGAAAGACACGCTGATTTTGGACAATCACAAACGCATCGTTCCGCGTCGTGCAACCGGTTATTCTCCGGGGCGTAACGGGTTTCAAACTGAAATGTCCAACTTTGAGCAAACGGGCGATGGCGCCGTGCAGACTTCTATCGAAGACCTGTTGCGCTGGGATCAAAATTTTTATGACCCCAAAGTCGGTGGCCCGGAATTCCTCAAACAAATGCAGGAAGTCGGCTCGCTCAACAACGGTGAGAAACTCAGTTACGCCTCAGGGCTGTTTATCGGCGAATACAAAGGTTTGCGCCTGGTCAGTCACGGAGGTTCGTGGGCGGGTTATCGCGCAGAACTGGCGCGCTTCCCTGAACAAAAATTGTCGGTGGCCTGTCTTTGCAATTCAGCCGCGACCAATCCGACACTGTTGGCGCAACGCGTTGCTGAAGTGTATTTGGCGGACCAACTCAAAACGCCGCCGACTTCAGCGGCCACCGCCAACAAACCAACGGCCATTTCCCTGACCGAAACGCAATTGCAAGACAAAGTCGGGCTTTATCGCAGCGCAAGCAGTGGCGAATTGCTGCGCATCAGTTTGCGCGACGGCAAATTGCGTTTCGATCCATTCACGCCCAATAACTTCGAGCTTTCACCTGTCAGCGCCGACCGGTTTCTGGTCGTCGCGCCCGGACAAATCAACGAATTGATCTTCGACACTTCCCAACCGCAGCAAAAGCGACTAACCGTCAAACGGACAGGCCTGGGGACAGACGTGCTCGAAGCAGTGCCTAGTGCAACGTTGACACCGGAACAGCTCAAAGCCTACGTCGGCTCCTATTACAGCGAAGAACTGGACACAACTTATCTCGTCAACATCGAAAACGGCCAGCTTGCGATTAGCCATACATCAGGCCTGAAATGGCTGGTCCTACCGACGTTTCCCGATGGCTTTACCACCTCGTCGGGGATGCGGTTTAATTTCACGCGCGATGCGCAAAAACGTGTGTTAAGCTTCGCCGTGCAAGCCGGTCGAACGCGCAATCTGCGCTTCGCCAAACAGTAACCCCAATCACCGCTGCCTCCCTTGCCCCGGCAGAATGGTGAACACTGTAAGCTCTACTTTTGGTGCCAATCTTTTGAACGTCGCGTTAAGAGAGGAATTCAACCGCCGATGCAAGAGCGAAAATCAGCCGCCGTCCTCATTCTGGTTTGCCTGTCGCTATCTCTGGCGTTCTCGCTTCCGCCGCGCATGCGTGCCCAGCAAGCAGCGGTGCCGCCGCCAAACGAACAGCGCGCACCACTCAGCTTTCGCGACGCACAGCCGGTCAGTTACGAATTGGCATTGAACGCGGGTCAAACAGTTCACCTGGCGGTTCAGCATACGGGCTTGCCGCTCAAGGCCGAATTGCTCTCTCCTACAGGCACACCGCTGACCGCCGTTACAGAACCTGACGGCCACTTTTCCGCCACGCAGCTTTGGTTTACGGCAGAGACTTCAGGGCGTTATCAGCTCCGCCTGACCCCGACGACTAATCCGGCGCAACCCATCAAAGGCCAAGTCGAAATCCGCGCATTGCGCTCGGCGACCACGGAAGACACGCAACGCATCACCGCCCAGCATCTGATGCAGCAAGCCAATCAATTGCGCACGCAATCAGCCGTCACCGAAAAGCGCAAGGCGGTGGCCGCCTATCGAGAAGCGTTGGCGTTGTGGCTGGCCACTCACGAAACAGAACGCGCTGCCGTCACGCGCTACAGTCTGGGTCGCTGTCTGGATGATTTGGGAGATAAAGAGGAAGCGCAGCGCCTGTATCACCAAGCCTTGCCTGAACTGCGCGCGGCGAATAACCGCACCATACTGGCACGGTTGCTGGGGAGGTTAGGAATCATCAGCAGCAATGCAGGCGATTCCCAAGCCGCCGAAGGCCAACTGCAAGAAGCTCTGAAGCTGGGCCAAACGCTCGGTCACGCCGAACTGGAAGCGGAAATTCACAACGGACTCGGCATTTTCTATTTCAACGCAGGCGACGAACAAAAAAGCCTGGCGCATTACCTGAAAGCCTATGATTTAAGTCAGGCGCTGCACAACGATGCGATGTTGAACCTGCTGCTCAACAACATTGGCGGCACGTACCTTAGTCTGGGCGAGTTCCGTCAGGCGCTCGATTACCTTCAGCGTTCGGCGCAAATGAGCGAAGCGCGTAACAACACGCGCTTGCTGGCACAAACCGTCACCAACATCGGAGTCGTGTATGAGCGGATGGGTGAACAACAAAAAGCGCTCACACAAGCCTTGCGCGGGTTGGAACTTAGTCGTAGCGCAGGTCAGGCTCAGGCGGAAACGCTGGCCAATATGATGCTCGGCAAAATTTATCAGCAGCGACAGGACCATGCGCGCTCACTTACCCACCTGCATGACGCCCTGAAATTGGCGCGTCGCATCAAACACCGTTACAAGGAAGTCGAAACGCTCTTATATCTGGGGCAAACCTATTATGCGCAAGCGGCTTTCTCGCACGCGCGCAACTATGTGCAGGACTCTTTGAACTTGAGCCGCGCTGGCAACTTCCGCTTTTGGGAATATGCCGCGCTTTACGAACTTGCACGACTGGATTACGCACGCGGCGATTTAGCGAAAGCACAGCAAACAGTCGAAACCGCACTGGACGTGCTGGAAACGTTGCGCGCGCAAATCGTCGCGCAGGAATTGCGTCTGAGCTTTTTGGACAGCGTTCACGAAGCGTATGAGTTTTATGTTTCGTTGTTGATGGAACAGGAGCGGCGGCGGCCGGGTCAGGGATACGCAGCACGTGCGCTGCAAGCAGCAGAAAAAACGCGTGCCCGCAGCCTGATCGAATTGCTCACGACGTCGCGCACAGAAGTGCAGCAAGGAGTATCTAGCGACCTGCTCAAACGCGAACAAGCTTCGCAACAAGCGTTGAGCGCTGCCATTGAGCGGCGCATCGCCGTCAGCCAGGACACAGAAAACCCTGGCGAGTTACAGCAGCTCGATCACGAGATCAGCCGCTTGCGCACTGAAACACAACGCCTTGAAACTGAGTTGCGCCAACAAGCGCCGCAATATGCGGCACTGTTCAAACCGCAGCCATTGGCCATTGCCGCCTTGCAACAGTTTCTGGATGACGATTCGTTGTTGCTGGAATACTCGTTGGGCGAGCAAAAAAGCTATCTGTGGGCCGTCAGCAAAACTTCGCTGACCAGCTATGAGCTGCCAGGCCGCAAAATCATCGAAACCGCCGCAGAACGTTGGTATGAGCAATTGCGCCAACGTCCGGCAACGTCCGGCAGTGCCGTCTTAAAAACTGGCGGGGAAGAAATCGCCGCCGGGGCGGCGTTGAGCGAGTTAATTCTGAAACCCGTAGCCGCACAATTGCGCGGACAACGCTTGCTGGTCGTTGGGGATGGCGCATTGCATTATCTTCCCTTCAGCGCCTTGCCCACACCGTCTGCCCCGGACCAAACGCCACCAACCAAGGTTCGCCTGGTAAATAAACGGCGCGTCGTGTCTCGTTCGCTTCCGCTTCCCTTGTTGGCCAAACACGAAATTATTCAGTTGCCATCGGCCAGCGTGCTGAGTTTGTGGCAGACCCAGCCCCAGGCATCGGCCAACCAATCATTGGCCATTTTGGCTGACCCGGTCTTTGGTCGTTACGATGATCGGTTGTCAGCCGCGCTCAGAAAGCCCGCCGACAATTCCGCGCTGACCAACGTCGCAGACCAAGACCTGAACAACCTGGAACGCGCGCTGGAAGCAGGCAAACGAGGAGAAGCGATTTTGCTGACACGCTTGCCGTTTTCTCGTGACGAAGCCGACGCCATTGCCCAAACAATCCAGCCCGCACAATTGCTCGTGGCGACAGGGTTTGACGCCAACCGCGAGCTAGCGCTCAGCCCACAGCTACGTCAATTTCGCATCATCCACTTTGCCACGCACGGTTTCTTTCACAGTGAACGGCCTGATCTGTCGGGGCTGTTCTTTTCGACCGTGAATGAAGAAGGCGAAACCCGCAATGGCTTTGTCGGTCTCGACGAAATTTACAACCTCGATTTGCCTGCGGAACTGGTGGTGCTCAGCGCTTGTGAAACGGCGCTAGGCCAGCAAATTCGCGGCGAAGGCTTGATCGGATTGACGCGCGGTTTTATGCACGCGGGCGCTAAACGCGTGGTCGCCAGTTTGTGGAAGGTAAACGATGCCGCCACCGCCGAACTGATGAAACGCTTCTATCAAGCAATGTTGGGAGAACGCCGCCTGACACCAGCGGCGGCATTGCGCGCCGCCCAGCTCTCGCTCTGGAAAGAACCGAAATGGCGCGCGCCGTATTTTTGGGCGTCGTTCGTGATGCAAGGCAAACACTGACGATTCCCGCCAAACAAGGAGAAAATATTGTACCGCCCCCGTTATTTTGCTCTGCTGCTGCTTGCTCTATGCCTGCTTCCTCTTTTCCTTGCACGCCCGGCCAATACCGCCGCCAGCAATCTCACCAAAGCCTGGCGCATCACGCTGGAAGAACCCACTGGCATCTATCGTCGCGATAACGAAATCGTCACCGTCAAGCTGACATTTCAGCCAGGCGAAGCGCGCGCCGATCAATTGCACGTGCTTTCCGCCACAGGCCAGGAAATCCTCTCGCAACTGTTGCCGCAAACCACACACGCGGATGGCTCGCTCAAGGCGGCGGAATTGCTCTTCCCGGCGACGATTGTGCCAGGTGATCGCCCCGAATATGTATTGATCGCCGAAACCAAACCGGCGGAAAAAGCGGCGCGTGCCAATGCGGCGGCCCATCCGCTCGTGGCGCGCCGCATTGGCGTCGGTCGCGTGGAAATGGCCAACGACCGCTTTGGCGTCATGCTCAACCTGGGGCTGGAAAACACCGAACCGGCGCTCGTGGCCGCGTTCAACAAAACTGCCGGGCCACAACGGATGCTTAACCTGGTTGACACGTCACCAGACGTAAAAGAACCGCTCGCGCACGGCAAACAGAGCGCAGGCTGGGGCAGTTTTCTGGCCGGGCAAATTCGTAATGGCGCGTTCGATCAGGTAGAGATTTTAGAAGCCGGGCCGTTGCGCGCGCGCGTACGACTCAGCGGCGCGCGTTTCGGCGAACAACGCGAATCCTGGGAATTTGTCTGGCAAGCAGGCAGCCCTGTCTTGCACTGGCGTGCCGAGCTCGCGACGAACACTGCTCGTGCCAATTACGGATTTTTCTTTTCTTCGCTTTCGGCTGCGCCGTACGAACCATTCAATCGCTGGATGGAAGGCGTAGAGCTGAAATTCCCAGACGGCTGGGAAACCGACAATCCGCCGGATCACAAAATTGGTTTGCCCGATTCAACCAAGGATTTCGCCGACCTGCCGGGTCGCCACGTCGTTTATTACCAGCGCGAAGAAAATTATGGCGCGTTTGGCTTGCTTGAACTCGATCCCAATCTGCAATGGAAAGGTGTGGGAGGCAGGCAGCTTTACGCCATAACCGAACTTGACCGAGAACGGCGAGCAACAGAAATCGCGCTGGCGTTTCCGCGTTGGAAAGGCACCGAAACGGTGCTCGAAGCGCGCGCCGAATATCGGAAATTTCTGCAACCGATTCTCTCAGTTGTCACGCCCGTATCCGAACCCAATACGCAAAGCTGGCAACCTCTGCCACAACGCAATGATCAAGTTCAGAGCAAACCGGTCAGCCAACTGCCTCGCGCAGAACAAGTGTTTTCTCACAGCCTGAACGGCGCCTGGAAACTGCAACACGCAGAAAAATCCGACGGCGAGCGCCAGGGATTCTTTCGCGCGGATTTCGACGACGCCAACTGGCGCACCGTACAAGTTCCCGGCACCGTTCACACACAGATTCTGGAAGCGCCTAAGTTTTTCACGCGCGAAGCTGAATGGATCAGCGCCAAAGAATGGTGGTATCGCCGCAAATTTACGGCTCCGCCCGCAGCGCAAAACGCCGATGGCACAAGCGGTAACCGCGTATGGCTGAAATTCGATGCGACTGACTATTACGCAGACATTTACCTGAACGGACAGTTGCTAACGCGTCACGAAGGGTACATTGATCCTTACCAGATCGAAGTCACAGGCAAACTCAACCGCTCTGGCGAGAACGTTCTGGCTATCCGCGTGTGGACGCCGATCAGTTATTACTGGCGGCACAGACCTTATACGGTCAAAGGCTCATACGGTGCGGTTGACCAGAAACCCGACAATATTACTCCGCTTGGTATCACGCGCCCGGTCTCACTGCTCGTCACTGGCAGCGTGATCATTGACGATCTCGCAATTGATACCAGACTGAACAAAGACGGCAGCGCCGATGTCATCGTTGATCTGGAACTGAACACAACAAGCGCACAGGAAACCAGCATATTGCTGACGCTCGCGCCACGAAACTTCAGCGCGCCGAACGGTCTCGCACTGAAATCCACGTTATCGTTGCCCGCCGGTGTAACAACACAGCGCTTTCTCCTGCACGTTGAAAACCCCGCATTGTGGTGGACCTGGGATCACGGCAAACCCAACCTTTACACCCTCTCTCTAAAACTCACACAGGTAGGGTCGTTATCAGACGCACGGTCGCTTGCCGTTGGCATCCGCGAGATTGAGCATATTGATTGGAAGTTTTATCTGAACGGCAAGCGCATGTTCATTCGCGGCACCAACTATTACTACCACCTGTTTCAATCCGAAGTCCGGCGCGGCGATTATGACCGCGACATTGGGCTGATGCGGCAGATGAATATCAATATGATTCGTTTGCATTGCAACTTCAGCAATCCGGAGTTTTACGACGTCTGCGACGAGCAAGGCATCTTGATCTGGCAGGATTTTCTGGAAGCCTGGTATCCCGAAGACCGCGCCTTTTCCCTGAAAGCGGCACAGCTTTACGATCCGCATATCAAATATGTGCGCAATCATCCGGCGGTTGCCTTGTGGGCAACCAGTGACGAAGAGTCGCTGGAAAATTACCGCGACCTGACCAAACACCTTGAGCCAAGGCTGTATGCTCAAGACCCGCAACGGCGGCCAGTGCAACGCTCAACCGGCAGATACGGTGACGCGCACGTTTACGAAGGCTGGTATGGCGGAACGATCTGGGCATATACCCGCGTCAACGAAAAGTTCATCTCGGAGCTGGGAGCAACTGCCCTTCCCAATTACGACAGCGTATTGAAATTTCTGCCCAATCACTGGCCAATCAAAGATCACGAAAACGAATGGGTCTTTCGCAAACTACAAATCTTTGAAGCGATGCGCGCCTGGGGCGAACCGGGCACGATGACGTTGCAGGAATACATTCCACAAACACAGGATTACGTTGCACGGCTGTTTCAACTGGCGATTGAGCGTATGCGACGGCTGAAATATCAGCCGTCAGGAGGCATCTTGCACTTTCACGCGCTGGATTTGTGGCCCTCGGTGACGATGGCGGCGCTGGATTTTTACCGCCAACCGACCAAAGCGTTCTATACCGTACAACGTTCGTTTCAGATGGTGCTGCCGTCATTCGCATATGATCGCGACACTTGGCAAACAGGCGAAACGGTCAAAGCCGAATTGTGGTTGATCAATGATCATTGGTTCGCCGTGCCGAACGCCAGCGTGTCATGGCGCGTGGAAGATTCCTCCAAACAAACGGTGCACTCTGGCAACGCGACGAACAGGCTTACGCTCGCAGCGGATTCAGTGCGCCAATTCTCGGACGTCAGCTTTACGGCGGGAAAACCGGGCAAATATACGTTGTGGGCAACCATCCGGGACGAACGCGGCCAGGTTTTAGCAGAAAATTGTTATGAGTTCCGTGTTCAATAACCTGGTCCTCTTGACGCTAAAATCGTTTCCGCGCTATACACGCGCTGTCTCCCCTACTAACAGACAGTAAACACATTAGATAAGCACCAAATCGCTGGAGAACGTTTGCCTCTCCGTGGTGTGACGGCTGTTTACTGTCCAAGCTTCCAAAAACAAATTGCCGACAAGAGGCCCTCAGCAAGAAGCCTGCACGCTTCATCCGCTGAACCATACGTACCGGCAGAAATTCCGTCCAACGCGTACTCAATTATTGTTTGGGCACCGAAATAGGCTGCTGGGAATTGTCTGTACCATTCTCGGCCTGGACGCCTCACGCGTGTCACGAGCACTTAAAGAAGCTATGAAACTGACCCCACACTCTCCCTATCAGCTAATTCGCATTTTATTGGTGGATGATCAGGCGATTGTCCGCGAAGGTTTACGCATGTTGCTGGAAAACCAGGCAGGCATGCGCGTCGTCTCTGAAGCCTCAACCTGTAAACAGGCGCTGGAAGCCGTACAACGAGAACAACCTGACGTCATTCTACTCGATCTTGACCTTGGAGCTTCTATGGGGAGTGATTGCCTGACTTCCCTCTTGGCTGCCTCGCCGCAATCGCGAATTTTGGTGCTCACGGGAGTTTGCGACCTCTCGCTTCATCAAACAGCCATTCGAAAAGGCGCGATGGGCTTGGTGCAAAAAATCGAAGCGGCTGAAGTTTTGGTCAAAGCCATTCGTCAGGTACACAGTGGCGAAGTGTGGCTTGGCACCACACTAATGACGCGCCTGCTCAATGAACTCTGGCAAAAGAACTCTCAATTATCCGCCGAATTTCAACCCGCCGAAACCGCCCCAAGCAGTTCAGGCACAAACACAACACTTCCTCAGACGGAAATCCCTATCCCACAAGATGAGATGGTCAAAATTGCCTTGCTGACAGAACGCGAACACGAAGTCGTCAAATTAATCGGCGAGGGATTACGCAATCAGCAAATTGCTGATCGCCTTTGTATCAGCATCATTACGGTACGCCATCACTTATCTTCGATCTTTTCCAAACTTGGATTGTCAGATCGGTTTGAACTAGCGATTTATGCCTACCGGTACGGACTTGCTTCAATCCCCTCTCCCAAGCCATCTTGATAGGTATTCTCTGTAGGATTGTGATTCCTACAATTGCTGTCAGGGTCAGCTTTAATATTCAGATCGCTGAAAGGCCACCACCGAAGAATTGCAATATTATCCACAAAATACAGCCTACCAACTGACCCTCCTTCACTGTTTGTAGGAATAGCACTTACAAGCCAGCCTGGAACCTTGTACATTGCTTGCCTACACTCATGTCCTATATATGCCCTAGCACATGAGTGCCATAAAGAGCTAATAAGCCCTCTTTGCCCTCTATAAAACTTCAAAAATGGGCGTGACGAACGATGTCATGAATAGTGGGTGGTGGTATCAAAGACTTGCCATTGCACGAAAGTTAGATCACTGGGGTGCCCCCCCAAATTCATTAGAGGCTTGCAGCGATCACAATCGCTGCGACCCATTTCAGCTAATCCTCGGTTTATTGCGCGGTGACTGAGGCAGCAATAAATTTGACCGAGATCCACAACGATCAAGACAACCCCTATATATCTCGTGTCCCACGAAACGAGCGTGATATGTCGCTTGTCGAATACGGGATAGCTATGTCTGTTGTAGGAACGAAGTCGAATCTCCCACTAACTGACTGAAAAACCCCGGCTTACGCTAATTGACATCTTATAGTTCGAGAAGAAAGAGAAGTATCCATGAGATTACGTAGCTGTCTGTTGCTTGTCACAATCACGTCAGCCTTAATGGTTTACAGTTACGTCGCAGGCGCACAACGAACCACCGCCCCTCCCACAATCGCGGGTTCTGCGACGATAAACGAAACCACCTCCTATACGCAGAGACTTGAAGTGTCTGCGTTGCTTTCCCGCGAACCGTTGTTGCTGCTGGTCAGCGGAACCGCCCTGTTATTGGGCGCAACAACGCTCAGACGAAAACGCTCTGGTGCCAATTGATAACGAAGGAAGTGTTTTGCAGTAGGTAATATCCCCGTAGTCTACCTATGGGCCTAGCGCACAAGAGTGAAGTAGCATTATGGAAGCCATTCGTCCACGTCAAATCTCGGAATTTATAGAAATCTTCTGGCGACGTAAGCGGCTGTTTCTTTTGATGTCTGCCGCTATGTTGATCGCAACAATCTTTGTGGCGCGGCGCATCCCCAATCAATATCAGTCGAGCGCCCTGTTGGTCATCAGCGACAAAATCAATGATGACACCTCGCCCCACACGATTCAGTTGGCCGAGCTGGAAAAGCAAATGACCAGCCGTGCCAACCTGATGCAGATCATTCGTCGTCACGGCCTGTATCCGCAAATCAAAGATACAGAGGCGGCTGTCGGCGCAATGACCAAGGCGATCAAAACCGAAACCAAACTGCGCCCCTATTCGCCGTTCAATCCTGAAACTATCTCGATCAGTTTTCGCTATGGCGATGCAGCATTGACGCAGCGCGTGACGGCCGACCTGCTCAACACTTATGAGCAAGCCAACATCAGCGCACGTCAAGCAGCCGGCGACGAAGCTGGCCGCCTGACCGGCAAAATCGCCGAGGTCGAAGCTCGCCTGAAAGAGATTGGTCCGCAACGCGATTTGACATTGTTGCGCGCGGAAGCAATGGCCCGCAGCGCACGTGAGGACGTATCAAACCGCACGCAACGTGTCGCGGTTGAATCGTCTGTCGAAAGTTTGAGCGACAAGGAATATTTGCTCGAACGCCAAATCGCCGAACAGAAGCGCCAGATTGCCGAGCAAGAACGCGCCGTTAAACTGTCGGGCGCAAGTTCCGGCGCCACAGCCAGCGCCGCTTATGGCCAGCTCCTGATCAGAAAATCCGAGTTGGAAGCGCAGATCAAAGACGCATCGCAACAATTCACGGAAAAGCATCCGAAGATGATTCAGTTGCGCAGTCAGCAACAGGAAATTGACCGGCAAATCTCTCGCTTCGAAAGCGGTACCGATACGGTCAGTGGAGCTGCGACCCTCTCGCCGGAAGTGCGCGAGCTGCGTGTGATGCAACGCGAAGTAACCCGCCTGGAAGGTGAGTTGGAAATCACGCGCCGTGAACTCAATCGCAAAAATACGGTGCTGGGAAAACTGGCCCAATCCACCGATCAATCTGACAGCAAGGACCAGCCGCTGAGCTCTGCCGGTTCTGATTCGCAAAACGAGTACAACCGCTTGATCAGCCGTTACAACTGGCTGCTCGACAAACAAGAAATGCTGCTCAAGCTTTCCGGCGGTGGTACAGCCAGCTTGATGCCCTTTCAAATCATTGATCCGCCGGTGTTGCCCAAGGATCCGGTTGCGCCCAATCGCCTGCTGTTGCAAGGCGTAGCGCTCGGTCTGGCGCTTGCGTTTGGGTTGCTCGTAACCTTTGCCACGGAACTCCCGCGACTGTTCCTGCTGAATGACGAGCGTGACATTCAATTTTATCTCGGCGCTCCTGTCTTAGCCGCGATTCCCGAAACGTTGACTTCAACGGAGCGTGCCCGGACTCGGAAATTGAGCCTGACACGCGCAATGCTGGTGCTGGTGTTGGCGATTATATTGGTGCCGATCCTAATAGCCGTGTTCAAAGTCGTCCCCGTCTTCCAGATGTTGGGTAACAAGTAGTCACAGGTATATGCAACTGACAGACTTTACGGAGAACGATATGCCAAGAGCAGCGACTGAATTGGTGCCGGACGTTATTCGCCGCGAGGAGAACGGCCACAAGTCAAACAACGGCAAACACCCCAACCGGGTAACCAAATCTTTGCCGGATGATCGCCCTGATACGGGTGAGTTGCGCCGCCTCCATCCTGTGCAACCGTCTGCGCCATTGATGCGCCCGGAACGTGAGTTGACCTTGATGCCAGCGCGGTTGGACCCGCACCTGGTTTCAGTGCACGAACACGAACCGCGCGCGGCCGCCGAATTTAACCGCCTGGCGATTGCCATGCTGGCCAATGCGGCCAAACAGCCGAATCTGCGCCGAATTTTGATTGCGTCTGCGCACCACGCCGAAGGCCGCACGTGCGTCACGCTCAATATGGCTGCGGCGCTGGCCCGTACACGCAAACGTGTCGTGGTGGTTGACACAGATTTGCAACGCCCATCAGTCAGCCGATTGCTGGGCATTGATTCTGAAATCGGCCTGGTCGAAGCCCTGACGCACAACCTTGGGCTGCATCAGGCAGTCACACGCCTGAACCCGGTGGACTTTCACGTGTTGCTGACACGCAGCCAGGTGGAAAACCCCGCCGAATTATTGTCGTCCGTCGCCTTTAGCAAGCTGGTGCACGAACTCGAAGCCAATTACGACTTCGTCCTGTTCGACTCTGCACCGTTGCTCGCCTCTTCCGATGCGACGCTGCTGGAATTGCACACCGATGCGACATTGCTTGTGGTTCGCCCACAGCACACTTCGGCGTCGGAAATGGGCCGCGCGATTGGCCAACTGGCCGAAGAAAAGCTGTTAGGCGTAGTGCTCAATCGGACCAAGAACTAAATGACTGTTGGTGCTGGTGAATGGGGAAATAGTCTGGCGATTTCGTCGTTCTGACACAACGCCGTGCGCCGGGAGATGGTGAAATGCTGATACGATCGCGACAACGCACACGAACTTTGAGCCTGATGCTCTTCGAAGGCCTTTTGATATATGCCTGCGGAGTGGCGGCAATCTGGCTGCGGTTCGGTCAGGAAGCCTCGTTTGTCTGGGGAGATCAACGTGGCTGGTTGAAGCTGTTGTTGGCGATGGTTGTCGTACAAGGATCGTTTTACCTCTTTGATCTTTACGACTTCAAGATGATCCGCCAACGCTCCGTGCTGCAAATTCGCATTCTGCAATCGCTGGGGCTGAGCGCCATCACACTTTCCCTGATCTTTTACAGCTTGCCGCAGGTGATGCTGGGGCGCGGCGTATTTGCGGTGGCCTTGGGCCTGATGCTGACGCTGATGACCAGTTGGCGTTTTCTGGCGCGTTGGCTGCTGAATCATCCCAAGCTCGCTGAACGCGTGTTGATCCTGGGCACAGATGCCCTGGCCGTTAATCTGGCGCGTGAAGTCCTGCAACGCCGTGAAACCGGTTACGAAGTCGTCGGCTTTGTCGGGGATGATCCGCAGTTGGTTGGTCAGAGCCTGATCAATCCGCGCGTCGTCGGATTGATGGACGAGCTGGAATCTTTGGTGCTGCACCATCGCCCTGACCGCATCGTGGTTGCGATGTCAGACCGGCGCGGACGTTTGCCGCTGGATTTGCTGCTCAAGCTGAAAGTGCGCGATGAAATTTCGGTGGAAGAGTCCTCGCGCTTCTTTGAACGGTTGACGGGCAAAATCAGCACTGATCGTTTGCAACCCGGGCAACTGGTGTTTGCCGAATCAAGCCGCTGGGGACGTTTCTATCGTCGCCTGCGTCCGGTGCTTGATTTCATTTGCGCCATTATCGGGCTGATCATTTCAGCGCCGTTGATGCTGTTGACCGCCATTGCCGTTCGTCTGGAATCGCGCGGCCCGATTTTCTACACCCAGGAACGTGTTGGCCTGCACGGCAAATCATTTCACATTGTCAAATTTCGTTCGATGCGTATTGACGCCGAAGCCAACGGCGCAGTCTGGGCGCTGCAAAACGATCCACGTGTCACCAAAGTCGGCCGCATCATTCGCAAACTGCGCATTGATGAACTGCCGCAATTTATCAATGTGTTGCGCGGAGAGATGAGCGTTGTCGGGCCACGCCCTGAACGTCCGCAGTTCGTCAGCCAGCTCGAA
>JAEUQO010000479.1 GCA_016789605.1 Acidobacteriota bacterium | reverse complement strand
GAGCGCATCCCGTTTGATGAACCAACCGATCTGGTGGCGCTGAGCGTCGAGACCTATACCGCCAAACGCTCCTATCAAATTGCCTCTGAATACCGGCGGCGTGGCGTCCCGGTTGTCATGGGCGGTTTTCATCCCACGCTGATGCCAGAAGAAGCCAGCGAATATGCTGAAGCCATCGTCATTGGCGAGGCGGAAAGCTTATGGCCGCAAGTGCTCGCAGATTTTCGCCAGGGCCGATTGCAGCGCGTCTATAAAAGCACCCAACGGCCGTCGTTATGCGGCCTGAAACCGGATCGTTCGATCTTTGCCGACAAACGCTATCTGCCCGTCGGTCTGGTCGAAGCCGGGCGCGGGTGCCATTTCCGCTGCGAGTTTTGCGCCATTCAATCCTATTTTGGCAGCACACAAACACGCCGACCGACCGAAGAAATCATCGAAGAGATCAAACAGCTCAACAAACCACTGATCTTTTTTGTAGACGACAACATCACTTCGAATATGGAACAGGCGAAAGAATTCTTTCGCGCTCTGATTCCGCTGAAAATTCGCTGGGTCAGCCAGGCCAGTATCAACGCCGCGCACGACGAAGAGTTTTTGCAATTGATCAAAGCCAGCGGCTGTCAGGGATTGCTGATCGGCTTTGAGTCGCTCAACCCGGAAAACCTGCGCAAGATGCAAAAAGGCTTCAACACGATGAAGGGCGGGTATGAACAGGCGCTCGAAAATCTGCGGCGGCACGGTATACGGCTCTATGTCACGTTTCTGCTTGGTTATGACGATGACGGCGAAGATACCATGCGCGAAACGCTGGCTTTTGCCTTGCGCCACAAATTTTACATCGTGGCATTCAATCATCTGACGCCGTTTCCCGGCACGCCGCTCTATGACCGGCTCAAACGCGAAGGTCGTTTGCTCTTTGACCGTTGGTGGCTCGATGACAACTATCGTTACGGCATGGTGCCGTTCACTCCCAAAGGCCTGACCGCTGAAGACGTGAAACAGCGTTGTCTGGATGCGCGACAAGGCTTTTATAGCCTCGGTTCAATTTTGCGCCGCAGTTGGGATTTTCAGGTCAACAGCAGCAGCCCATTCATGTGGTGGAATTTCTTTTTCATCAATCTGCTGTTCCGGCGCGAGGTCATGCAACGCAAAGACTTTCCGCTGGGTGATGAAAGTTATACGGGCGAGTTGCTCAAGGTTTCACGGCCCAAAGAAGCTGAGAATCAGGCTTTGGCATATGCGTGAGCGTTTGCCATGAATGTGCGGATCGAGCTGGCAAAGGCAACTGATGATGCGGCGCTGCGGCGTTTGCTGGCCGCCAACGCGGTGCCCGGTCGCATCACGATCACCTATGAACGCGAGCCAAACTACTTCCTCGGTTGCAACACAATGGGCGCGCGTTATCAGGTATTGGTGGCGCGCCACTCAGAAGCCGACGTTATCGCCGTGGCCTGTCGTATGCAGCGGTCGCTTTTTGTGAATGGCGTTGCAACAAACATTGGTTACCTGGGCCAGTTGCGCGTGGATGAACGCTTTCGCGGACGCTGGCTGGTCTCGCAAGGGTTTCAGGCGTTACGACAATTGCACGATGCCGATCCGGCGCCGGCGTATCTGCTTTCGGTCATTGAACAAAATCGCGAGGCGTTTGGTGTGTTGATTGAGCGACGACGCAAACACTTTCCGTCGTTTTTCGCCCTGGGACGTTTGTTTACGCTTGCGTTGCCGGTTCGCCGCCCAAAACCGACGACGACAACATTGGAACTGGCGCACGGCTCACCAGAAACGCTGCCCGAAATCAGCGCCTTCCTGCAACAACACGGACGAACACGCCAGTTCTTTCCGGCTTATACGCTCGACGATTTCAGTGACCGCGAAACCACGCGCGACTTTCAGCCAGAAGATTTCGTGCTGGCTTACAGAAACGGACAACTCGCGGGCATCATCGGTCTGTGGGATCAGGCGCGCTATAAACAAACCGTCGTGCGCGGTTATGCCGGTTGGCTGCGCACGATGCGGCCGTTCTACAACGCAGTAGCCAAGTTGTCAGGCCGCCCCTTATTGCCCGCACTCGGACAAGAGATTCGCTATGCCTATGCGAGTTTTGTCTGTGTGGCGGACGACGACGCAGAAGTTTTCGACACGTTGTTGCGGCAAACGCTCGCGCTGGCTGCTGCGCGCGGTCAGTCGTATTTGATGATCGGCCTGACAGAATGTGATCCGCTGTTGCCCATTGCGCAACGGCATCCGCACATTGCCTATCCCAGCCGCGTGTTTCTGGCTGCCTGGGAAAACGGAAAGGAGTTTTATGAGCGACTTGACGGGCGGGCCCCTTACCTCGAAATCGCCACACTTTGATGACGCTGGCGCACGGCTGACCGGCGAAGTGCGGCGCGTCGCTGACCTTTCCGCCGAAGAGCAAACGCAGATGTACGATTTGCTTGCGCACTATTTCGCCAACACCACGCGCAGGCAATTCCAGCAAGACCTGGCAGAAAAAGAATGGGCGATTCTGTTGCGTGAAACGGCGACAGGAAACATCCAGGGTTTTTCGACCTTGATGCGCTTGTCACTGACCATTGCCGCGCAACCGCTGGTCGTGTTCTTTTCCGGTGATACGATCATCCGTCGAGAATTCTGGGGCGAAACGGCCTTGCCGCGTTTGTGGGGCAAGCACGTGTTCAGCCTGGCCGATCAAATTCACAATGCGCGCGTATACTGGTTTCTGATCTGTTCGGGTTACAAAACCTATCGTTACTTGCCACTGTTTTTCCGCGAGTTCTATCCAAGCTGCGCACAAACAACGCCGCCGCATATCAAACAGCTGCTCGACGAACTGGGCGGTGCAAAATTCGGCGCGGAATATGACGCAGAACACGGCGTCATACGGTTTCAACAGGCGGCGCCGTTACAAGCAGGCGTCGCCGAAATTACACCACAACGATTAAAAGACCCGCACATTGCCTTTTTTGCCGCCGCCAACCCCGGTCACCTGAACGGCGACGAACTAGCCTGTCTGGCTGAACTTTCGCGCGCCAATCTGACGTCGGCTGGCGCGCGTTTCGTCGGCCCGCCACAAAGCCTTCTTCAATGAATAGCCATCAGCGTCAATTTCAAATCTTTGTGCTGGTGCAATCGGCCTTTATGCTGCTCGACTTGTTTGAGCTTTGGCGAACGGGCGGCAAACCGCACCTCGCATATTTTCTTCGCGCGCATCGGCGACTGGTGTTTTTTCTGTTCAATGTCTGGGTTGCTTATTTTGCGATTCAGAATTTGCTGTTAATGGCAATGCCCTCGCCAGAAACAATGCTGGCGGATTTCGCCGCCACTCTTGCTCTGCCCACTGTGGCGCAAACATCACCTGCAGACCTCTGGTCTTACGCACTGGTCGCTCTGTTCCTGCTTTTCACCTATTTCACGGCGGCGCTATTCGATTACGTGATTCATCGCTGGCTGTTGCATCATCGCAGGTGGTGGTTTCTGCACGAATCCCACCACCTGCCTAAAGTGGTATTTAACGGAATGCCTGGCATCTCACTACGACCATATTCAGCGGTCTCGGTGTTTCTGACCTACGCTGGGACCAGCGCCGCAACTGTCACGGCAATCAAACTGACAAACGCGCCCTGGTTGTTTGGTTGGTATCTGGCGAATCTGCCGCTGCTGATGTTGCTGTTCACCTCTCTTGGCTCAGCCAGCCATTCGCTCTTTTTACGCCGATATTGGGTTGTTCATCGGTCGCTGCGGTGGTTGTTTCTGACGACGCCGCAGGAACACATTCTGCATCACGCAACCGAAGGAAATTGTAATTACGGCAACTTTGCCAGCGTTTGGGACCGCATCTTTGGAACCTATGTCGACCCGCAAAAGCTGCGCGGCAAACAGCTTGAAATAGGTCTCAGCTATGAGCAGGATTTTCTAGGAGCATTGTGCGGTGGCAAATGGAAACTCCCCGCAGCATTCCGCCGCAAATATCAGCTTGCTGAGGTCTGCAACCTGACAAACGACAAAGGTTAAACGATGAGACGCGTTTCGACAGTCGTCGCCAATGGGATATGGATGTTAAGCACGTTGCCGCAAAGCGCCGCTTTTCACCTGGCGGTGCGAAATGTCGAGCAAGCGCAACGGCAACGATTGCTGGAAATATTGCGGCAAAGCGCGAATACGGAATTTGGCCGACGATATGATTTTGCTTCGATCCGGACAACGGCTGAATTCCAAGCGCGTCTGCCGCTGTTGCAATATGAAGATTACCAGCCCTGGCTTGAACGCGTCGGTGACGGCCAGCCCGAAGTATTAACGGCAGAGCCCGTCTTGCTATTGGAACCGACCAGCGGTTCAACAGCCGCAACCAAACTCATCCCCTACACGGCATCGCTCAAAGCCGAGTTTCAACGTGCTATCGCGGTCTGGATTTCCGACCTCTTTACGCACAATCCAACCCTGTTAGGCGGACAAGCATATTGGTCTGTCTCGCCTGTCGTCCGGCGCGATGCACGAACAACAGGCGGCATTCCTATCGGTTTTGAAGAAGACGGCGAATATCTGGGCCGCTGGCAACACGCGATGCTCAATCACATTCTGGCGGTTCCTTCTGCGGTGCGCTGGATCAGCGAAATAGAATCGTTTCGCTATGTAACGCTGCTCTTTTTGTTGCGCAGCCCCAGCTTGCGACTGATCTCTGTCTGGAATCCAACCTTTTTAAGCTTGCTGGTCGCCTGTCTGGCTGAATGGGGGCCACAACTGGCGGCGGATATCGCACACGGCACACTGACCACGCCCACGCCGCTGGCGGAGGATATTGACGCACAGCTTCGCAGACAAAATGTTCCTGATACGCGACGAGCTCGCGAACTGGCGAGCATCTTCCAGGCGACGACTGCGCCAGGCGAACGGCACGCGCGTTTGTGGCCGCGGTTGCGAGTGATCAGTTGTTGGGCAGATGCGCACGCGGCGTTGTATGCACAAGAGCTGGCGCGGCTGTTTCCGCAAGCGCGCATACAAGGTAAAGGGTTGCTGGCTACGGAAGGATTTGTCTCGTTTCCGCTCGAAAAGAAAAACGGTGCGGCGCTGGCGGTGCGGTCGCACTTTTACGAATTTTTGCCCCCCCAGGAATCCGACACGCCACCCAAACTCGCCCACGAACTGATCGCTGGCAACCAATACGCCGTGGCGCTGACAACCGGCGGAGGTCTGTATCGTTACCAGTTACACGATCAGGTTGAAGTCACAGGCTTTTACGGCGAATGCCCTTTGCTGCGGTTTGTCGGAAAAGCCAATCACATCGTGGATTGGTTCGGCGAAAAGCTCAACGCCGCACACGTAAGCAACATCGTCACAAACGTCCTGGGCGAATTGACGCCGGAATTTTGGCTGCTGGCTTGTGAACGAACACTAACGCCACCGGCGTATACACTTTTCATTCAAGCATCACAGATGGCAGACAGACAATTACGCCAGCTTGCCGCCAATATCGAAACCGGGTTGCAGGAAAATTTTCATTACCGGTATTGCCGCGAACTCGGGCAACTGGCTGCGGTGCGCGCATTTCGCATCGCTGAACGCGCACAAGAACGTTATCTGGCAACCTGTCAGGCGCGCGGTCAACGTGCGGGCGACATAAAACCTGCAGCGTTGCATCAGGCAGACAACTGGGCGCAATCGTTTTGCGGGCGCTGGCTATAGCATTTGCCGCGCCCGCACAAAACCTTGCTCACGGCGTGTTGCCGCTCACATTGATAAAAGCGTCCACGCGCAAACCAAGTTTGGGCCCCTCTCCCGGTTCCAGTTCCAGCAACACCTCAAGCACTTTGGTATCCACTTTTTCCACTGGTTGATCGGTCAACACGGCTTTGCGGCCTAACACTTCACCAATGCGAATGACCTGCCCCTGGAATTGTTTCTCGCCATACGCGTCGGCTCTGACATACGCGCGTTGCCCGACTTGCAAACGGCCAATGTCGGTTTCATCTACTTCGACACGCACACGCAATCTGGAATCATCAGCCAACGTCACGATCGCCTGGCTGCCGCCGCCCATCTGCCCGCTGCTGACGCTTTCGCCGGTCTTCAAATGCTTGCGCAACACCACGCCACCAAGCGGCGCACGCACCACGGTTTTGTCGAGCAAGGCACGCGTTTCGGCAATTTGCGCTTTGGCTGAAGCCACAGCCGCCTCGGCGCGGGCGCGGTCTTCCTCACGCGCAGCGGCATCAACGAACGAATGCCGTTCGACGGCGGCTTGATAGCGCGCATACGCGACATCGTATTGCCGCTGCGCACGCTCGGCTTCTTCGCGTGCGATGTCACCGGTGCGGTATAGCGACTGCCGCCGCTCCAATTCCGTGCGGGCGTTTTCGCGCAACGCTTCGGCTTCCTTGATCGCCGCACGCGCTTCACGGCGTTCCTGATCGCGTGCGCCGTTCAACACGCGGCGCAATTCTGCTTCGCGCAATAACAACGACGCTTCTGCCGCAGCCACGCGTGCGCGGTAATCGCTGTCTTCCAGTAGCGCGATCACCTGCCCACGCTGCACGCGTTGTCCTTCTTCGACCAAAACCGCTTTCAGCTTACCGCTCAGTTCCGCGCCAAGCTTGATCTCTTCAGAAATCGGTTCGACGCGTCCGGGCGCGGCAATCCAACGCTCTGTTCCCTGCCCCTGGCTGGTATTGATCGTTTTGGCGGCAGGCGTCGCCGCCGAAGCCAGCGATGTCGGTTGCTCGCTGTGCCGTGCATTGAATTGCCAGGCAGCCACAACTGCCACCAACAAAACCGCGATCAGAATCGTGTATTTGCGCTGCATGTCTTCCTTCTCCTTGCTCATTCGCTTAGCGTTGCCTGGCAGTTCCGGGCAAAGGCTGTGTTGTGACGGTCGCGCCGCTCAGTTGCCGCCGCCAGCCGCCAGACCAAACAAACCGTGGAAAGAGAAAAAACTGTTCGCGAAAAATGCGCCACAAAAAATCCCCCAAACCACGAAACGGCAGCGCTGGAATCTGTTCGCGTGTGTGTCCGCGCCCTTGCACAAAGAGCGAAAACGCCGCCAATCCCAACCCTGCCAGCGACAAGCTGAGACGCGCGGTCAACAACGCGCCAAACGACAACAGGACGCCACTGATAAACAGCGGCACAGCCAGCAAATGAAGCCACAGATTGAGCCGGTCACGATGAAAATGTCCGTAATCCACCAATCCCTCCCTTTGTTCAAACAGCCACCGCCAACGACGCGGCAGGTTCAATTTTTCCGTCTTCGATGTGAACGATGCGATCAGCATAGGTCAACGCGCGGCTGTCGTGCGTGACGATCACGACTGCGCGCCCGCGTTCGTGCGCCAGTTCGCGCAACAATTCCAACACCGCGCGTCCGCTGGCGCCGTCCAACGCCGCCGTCGGTTCATCAGCCAAAACGATTTCCGGGTCGCCTGCCAATGCGCGCGCAATCGCGACACGCTGTTTTTGTCCGCCGCTCAGGTTGGCAGGCAACTCTTTGGCCTTGTGCGCCAGCCCGACGCGCTCCAGCAATTCCATCGCCTGTTGGTCTGCCTGACGGCCACGAATGCGTTTCAGGTCGAGCGCCAACGCGACGTTTTCGCGCACATTCAAGGCAGGAAACAGGTTGAATCCCTGAAAGATGAATCCGATATGCGCCAGGCGCACGCGCGGCAGTTCTCGTTCCGGCAACTGTGCGACTTCTTGTCCGCGAATTTTGACGCTGCCTGAAGTCGCGCGCAGAATGCAGCCCATAATCGAAAGCAACGTCGTTTTGCCGCTGCCCGACGGCCCCATCAAAAACACGACCTCGCCCGCGCGCGCTGAAAAATCCACCTGATCGAGCACGCGTATGCTCGCTGCACCCGCACCATAAACTTTTGTCACGCCACTAACTGAAATCGCCGCTTGCACACTTCCTCCTTCTTTACGGTCGCTAGCCGCGGAAAACCATTGCCGGATCAAGCCGTGTGACTTTGTTGATGGAAACCAGCGAAGCGCCAATGCACATCAGCAGCGTCAAGACCAGCAACGCCGCGATGATCAGCGGTGGCAGAATGATGGCCGTCGTTCCTTGCATACTCGCACGCGAAACAAACAGGCTCATGCTCATTCCGATGACATAACCGATTAGCCCACTGATGGCGGCCTGTTTGATGATCACGCGATAGAGATAGCCATTGGACGCGCCCATCGCCTTTAACGTGCCGTATTCGCGGATGTGATCCATCGTCGAAGCGTAAATCGTTTGCGCGACGACCACGATGCCCACCAGCAACCCCAGCGCGGCGGCAATCAGCACGGTGACGCCAGCGCCCGTGCCGAACATCCAATAGAAAGACTGTTTGCGGCTGAATTCGGCGCGTGTGTAGACATCAACGTCAGACACCCGTGACGCAATCGCTTGCTTGAGTGCGACAGGCGAAACACCCGGCGCTGCTTTGACCAGCAAATAAAACGTCTGGTCTTCGCGCAAGCCAGCATACCCTTGCGCGTTTTTGAAAGAGGTAAACACCGCCGGAGAAGTCGTGAACGTGCGTATGCCGCGTGTGAATCCGACGACGCGCGCACGCCGCCCGCGAATTTCGACCGTCTGGCCCAAATGCGTGACGCCGAGTTTTTCCCGATACAGTTCGTCCACCATCACGGCGTCAGGTTCTTTCAAATCCTCCACTTTGCCTGCAACCAGATTCCACGGACCGCCCAATGGGTTTTCCAAATTGAAGCCGACCAGCAAAATGCCTTCTTCGCCACCTCTGGGGGTTTTCCATTGCCCAAACCCGACAATGTGTTTTTCAACGGCGGTCACGCCGGGCGTCGCCAAAACCTGATAAAGCTTCTGCTCTGGAAAAGGGACTGCCGTTTCAATGTGCGTCACGCCATGCGACGTGATCCACAAATCCGCTTGCGAATGATCAATTAAATCCGAGGTAGCCCGCACAAATCCGAAAAACAGCCCCAACTGAACCGCCGTCAACACAACCGAAAAGACGATCCCCACCAGCGTCACCGTTAAACGGACTTTGTCATGCAACAGGTTTTTCAGCGCCAATGACGGCATTGTGACCTTCCTCCCATTCCCAGGTTGCCTGCCCCTGCTTTACAGTACTTTCTCTCTTAACACTGTTAACCATACGCGCAAAAAATTTTAGGGTTCCAATCCTTTGATCATGGTGTCAATCACATGGTCAATCAGCTTTTCCCGGCTGACCCAGGGAAAATCGGTGTGCGCCACCAACAAAGACGTCACGCCGTGCATTGCCGCCCACAACGCCTGGCTGGTGGTTTCGACATCCACCGGGCGGAATTTCTTTTGCTCAACACAGGCGCTGACACATTCGCGCAGATAGTTGAATGTGCGCTCTCCCATCGAACCTTCAAAAGCATAACGCTCGTCGTCGACTTCCTGCTGCAAAGGCGTGATGAACACGATCTTGTAATGATTCGGATGCTGCAATCCGAATTTGACATACGCGCGCGCCGCTTCGCGCAACGCCAGCAACGGGTCTTCCTGTTTCTGGCGGATTCTCTCTAACCGCTCTCCCAGCCGGGCAAACGTTTCATCGCACAGTTGCACCAGCAGGTCGGTTTTGTCCTTGAAATACAGATAAATAGTTGTCGGTGAATATTCGATCTTGTCAGCGATCTTGCGCATCGAAACGCTCTCATATCCTTCACTGACAAACAGCTCGCGTGCCGCGTCCATGATCTGTTCGCGTAAGTTTTCTTTCGCACGTTCTCGACGTTCTTTTGATCCCATCACCAACTCAACTTAACAGCGTTAACTATATACACTTCGTCAAGCCCGTCAAGCGGGCAGTCAGATGTCGCGCCTTACGGCAAGAAAAATTGCAGCGTGCGGATGACGTTTTCGCCCATGAGTTTGCGAATTTCAGGCTCGGTGAACTTTTCCTGCAACAACGCATCTGTAATCTGAACAACGCCCGTCGTATCAAACGGAGCCGTAATCGCGCCATCGAAATCCGATCCCAGCGCAACGTGATCAATACCGATCAAATCCACCGTGTAACGAATTGCGCGGGCAATGGCTTTGGCGTCGTTGCCGCAAGTGGCAGTTTCCCAAAATCCGATCCCCACCACACCACCCATCAAGGCAATCCGCTTGAGCTGATCATCACTGAGATTACGGTTGTTGTTGCAGGTGCCTTTGACGCCTGTATGCGACACGATGATCGGGCGCGTAGCCAGACGCAGCACGTCGTCAATCACCTTGGGCGAGGCGTGCGCCAAATCAACAAAGGCGTTCTTTTCCTGGATGCGTTTGACCAGTTCCTGGCCTTTATCAGTCAGGCCGCCTTTGGCCGCGCCGTGCGCCGAACCGCCCATTTCGTTGTCGAAAAAGTGCGCGATGCCGATCATGCGAAATCCGGCGTCATACAGTTTGTCAAAATTGGCGACCTCGCCGCTCAACGCATGCGCTCCTTCCAACCCCAACCAGCCAGCCACGACATCCGGTTCGGTTTTGCGACGTTCGAGAAACTGCATCACGTCGCCTTTGTTTTTCAGAATGACCAGCTTGCCCTTTGAACCGGCAGCGGCGTCGTGCAAACGACGGGCTTGATACAACGCGCGTTCGGTCAAATTTGACCAGGCAGCCAGCGGCCAGCGTTCCACCATTGCCAACAATGAAATGTTGTCAGTGTCGCCCGTGTTGCTTTCAATGCTCATCTCTTTTGGCGTTTTGGTGACGACAGTAAACGCCTGTACGGCGACATTACCCGCCACCAAACGCGGCACGTCTACGTGACCGTAATTGCCGCGCGCAAGCAGATCGCGGTTCCATAGCAAGGTGTCAGCGTGCAAATCGGCAACCAGCAATTTCCGGTGCAGTTCCTGCGCCGCAGGCGAAGCCGCATATGGCGGCGGATTCAACGTGATGTTCTTTCCTTTTTCCACCTGTGCCGGAACCACAAACCAGACAATCCCCAGCGCCAGAAGCAACACAATGACAACACCGAACAAAGCTTTTTTCAGCAAGAAGGGCCTCCCAAACTCGCCCAGAAAAGGGCCAAATGAAGATGAAACGCGGGCGCAAAATATCACCAAGTAATAGAAACGCCAACTCTTGTCTTGAGCCCAAGAAGCAACTGGCTTAGGATGCCGCTGCAAGATGTTGATATAAAATTTATCACTGCGACTTCCGCCCCTGGTTTCAGAAAAATTAGTCTTGCGCTCTTTGGCTCCGTCAACTTTTGGGTATTTTGGCGCTTGGGGAAGGTCATGAAACGGTTCTTTTCATTCATTTCACTGTCTCTTTTTTGCCTCCAATTTCTAATTCTGCCCGCCCACTCGACTGGTTTCCTGCTTCTTGCCAACGCCAGACCGGCGTTAGCCCAGTCCCACGAATATCAAATTGCTCCCGGACAAACCCAAACGCACAATCTCACGCTGGCGGCGGGGCAATTCGTGAAACTAGAAATTGGCTTTAACGGAATTATCGCTGAGGTCAGGGTTTACGACGCGGACAATCATTTGTTGATTAACGCGCGAAATCGTGACAACCCGACATTGCCAATTGGGGCGGGACTGTTGGTACAGACAGACGGGCTCCATCGGCTTGAAGTTCATTTCCCCGCCAAGTCCGGCAAGGTGGCTACTGGGCGCTACCAATTGTGGATCAGCCCGCCACGCGTCGCCACCGATGCAGATCGGCATTACATCTCGGCACAACAAATGGTGAGCGAAGCCGAGCGGCTTTCCGAAAAAGGGACAGCGGAATCGCGGCGTCAGGCGCTTGCAAAATTTCAGGCCTCGTTGCCGGAATGGCGCGCCGCCAACGACCAGCGCCGCGAAGCGGAAGTACTGTATTCCATCGTAATTATCAAAAGAATCCTCAGCGAAAGCCGGGAGGCGCTGCCTCTGGCACAGCAGGTATTGGCGCTGACGCGCTCCATCGGGTATCAGGAACTGGAGCTTCAGGCGCTCAATGGAGTGGGCAAGGTGCATTACTCCTTGAGCGAGTTTGAGCAAGCCAGGGCAGCCTGGAATCAGTGTTTGGAGTTGACCCGCAAACGTGGCGACCAAAATACCGAAGTCTCTCTCCTGAGCAGTTTGGGCGTGGTTTCCGCTACCCTGGGTGCAAGCCAACAAGCCCTGGCCTATTACCAACAAGCCCTGACCATCGCCCGCGAACTC
>JAEUQO010000061.1 GCA_016789605.1 Acidobacteriota bacterium | reverse complement strand
ACGGTCGTGGAACCGATTGGCGCATCCAATGCCGCAGAGATTTTCTTTTCGTATTCACCAATGACGACATTGGCCTCGGCATCTGGCGTCACAGCATCAGTCACCGGCAATCCTACCCAATCAATGCTCTGCAGCCGTTTTGATTCAGGGTCAACATGCAGATCAATGCGCCCCAGGATGCGCGCGTCTGATCCCCATTTGAAAATCGGCGCGCGTCCGGCGTGCGCTTGCATGAATTCGTGATCGTGCCCTCCTAAAACAACATCCACCAACCCTGTTGCGGCGACGAGTTTGTCTTCTGTCATCGTCAAATGCGAAACAAGAACAATCACCGTCGCGCCTTTTTGCCGCAACACAGGTGTCAGCCGTTTGAGTGTTTGTATCGGATTATCGAACCGTATGTTCTTGCTCGGGCTGGAGTCTTTGGCCGTGTCAGTCGTCAGCAACCCGATGATGCCCAGTTTCACGCCTGCGATTTCGCGAATGACATAAGATGGCATGCCGTTGAAAGGTTTTCCGGTGGTTTTGTCGAACACGTTCGATCCCAGCCAGACAAATTTCGACTCTTGCATGCGTTGTCGCAGCACATCATCGCCAAAGTCGAATTCGTGATTGCCCAACACGGCGTAATCCAGTCCCAGCGCATTCCACGAAGCGATCATCTGTTCACCGCGAAAAATTGTCGAAGCCACCGACGGCGAAATCGTATCGCCTCCCAGGAAAAACAGTGTATTCGGCGATTCTTTCAACACCTTTTTGCGCAATGTCGCAACGCGCGCCAGTCCGCCGTTTTTGCCTCTGTCAATGGGAGAAATCTGATAGACGTCATTGAGCTGTAACAATGTGATTTTGATCTCTGCCGGGTCTGCTTGCGCCAATCCAACAGCTGCCATCCCGCAGATCAAAAACACCGCAGCCGCGACACAACGCCATTTCAAACGCGATGAAGTCATCGTTTTTCCTCCGACAGTTTTGGGGTGGTCAGTTTTTATCGAAGAGGGCTCAAACGCGCAAATAATCCGCACGCCAACTTTGGATGGCGCGTTTGGCTTCGGCGCCTTTGGTAAATTCCCCTGCCAGAACCCGTTGCACCAAACCGGGCAATTCCTGATCTGAAGCAAACCGTAACGCCACGATAAAACGTGTCGGCATTTGGCTCGCTTTGGCCGCCAGTTCCGGGGTCAGCACCTGCTGATAACGCAACCGTTCTTCCAGTCGAATGATGCGATCCTGCACCCGCAAGGCGTAAATACGTATCAATGCCATCAACACAATCAGCGAGATAGCAATCAGCAAGGAAAACAGGTTATCCCAGGTCGGAGCTTTGCCTAGTTTGGCAATCGTCCACCCCAGATAAATAGTCAACACCGGAGTCAAAAAGAAATGATACGGCGCGTGATAGCGCACGTGGTTGGCATAGGTTTGGGTGGTTTGGGGCATGCGGGCTCCTGCAAATTAAATCGCCGTCATTCGCGGCGACGCTGATGGGCGCTCTAACTTCACAGATGGCAATTCCGGCGTGAAATCTTCGCCCGGGTTGATAAATTGATCGCGCTCGAATTTGTACTGCTTGTCGTAAAGCTGTTTGTACCGACCGTTCAGCGCCAACAACTGTTCGTGCGAACCGCGTTCGACGATCTGGCCGTCTTCCATGACCAGAATTTGATCCGCGCTGCGAATAGTTGATAGCCGGTGTGCAATGACAAACGTCGTGCGGCCTTGGCGCAACTGACGCAAACCTTCCTGAATCATGGCTTCGCTTTCGCTATCCAGGCTGGAGGTCGCTTCATCCAAAATCAGGATTTTCGGATCGGCCAGCAATGCGCGTGCGATCGCGATGCGTTGCCGCTGACCGCCAGAGAGTTTAACGCCCCGTTCGCCCACGATCGTTTCGTAGCCGTTTTCAAATCCCGTAACGAATTCGTCGCAATGCGCAATGCGGCTGACGGCTTTGATTTCTTCCAACGTAGCGTGCGGTTTGGAAAAACGTATGTTGTCAGCCACCGTGCCATCAAACAAAAAGTTATCTTGCAACACGACGCCCAGATAAGAGCGATAGTCGCGTAATTTGACGCTTGTCAAAGGACGCTGATCAATCTTGATGGCACCGGATTTCGGCTGGTTGAAATTCATCACCAGGCTGATCAAAGTGCTTTTGCCAGAACCGCTGGAACCAACCAACGCCGTCGTTGAACCTGCGGGTGCTTGAAATGAAACGCCTTTGAGCACTGGCACGCCTTCGTTGTATTCGAACCAGACGTTTTCAAAATCGACTTCGCCACGCATTTCCGGCAGCGCCTCGCGTTGGGCGTCTTCTTCGTCTTCGGTCGGCATGGTCAAAATCTCGCGGATGCGATCCAGCCCGGCAAACGCTTCGGTGATTTGTGTGCCGATGGCAGCGATTTCGATCACCGGCATCGCCATCAACCCGGTGAAGAAGATATACATAAACAAATCACCCAGCGTCATTTGTCCAGTCAGCACCGAATGTCCGCCGAACATAATGATGACCACACCAATCGCGCCCACAACCACTGAGGAAAACGCCGTCGTCGCTGAAACGCCGGTCATGGACTTGGCAATATTGCGAAAGAGTTTGTGTGCCCCGCGCGCAAAAGTCAGCTCTTCGCGTTTTTCCGCGGTATAGGATTTCACGATGCGAATGCCACCAAGCGACTCTGCCAGACGCCCGGTAATCTCGCTTTGAATTTCGCCGCGTTCACGAAACAACGGACGCAGCTTTTTGAACGCATACGCCAGCGCCCCGCCAAACGTCGCCAACACAACGATGGTCACTGCGGTCAAACGCCAGTTCAGATAGAACAACACGCCAATCGCAATGGCTGCGGTAATCAAGCTACCGATTAGCTGGACGAGTCCTGTGCCGACCAAATTCCGAATGCCTTCGGCATCGTTCATAATCCGCGAAATCAGCTTGCCGGTTTGCGTGGAATCGAAATAGCTGATAGGCAGGCGTTCGACTTTGGCTTGCACGCGTTTGCGCATTTCGGTGATGGCGCGTTGCGCAGCAACCCCAAGCACCTGGGAAAGCGAAAACGAGGTGACAGCCTGCACCAAGGTGGCCAGTCCCGCCACTGCGGCAATCGGCATCAACAATTCGCCGCGCTGTTTAACGATGACTTCGTCAATGATGTATTTTGACGACGCGGGCAGCACCAGGCCAACCAACCGATTGACCAACATCAGGACGCCACCCAGCAACAACCGCCAGCGGGCAGCGACAATCAGCTCTTTTGCCTGAGGCCAGGCAGTCGAAAGTTTGGCGCGTTTTTTTGTGTCTTCCGGCATGAATTTGGTGTTTCTCCTTTTCCGTCACGCGCGTCTCGGCGTCACAAACGCCATTCAGGTGATCAGTCAGCCGCTCTTACTTCGCCTTCACCTTTCCAACACCAGCAGTCGAAAACCGCACCACGCCCCACATTTCAGGCCGATGCATATCCACGACTCCTTGCGGCGACCAAACCCAGTTGTCTTCTTTGGTCTTGGGAACTTTCTGATACTTGCCATTGACGATTTCGTGTTGCCATTCGACGCGGGAAAAATTCACGCGCCATTGGTCACCGTTGGCGGGCGGAGCTGCTTTGTGTGCGTATTCGCCCAAGACCGACCAGGGAATCGCCATTTCGACCGTCCAGCCCTTATCCCGATCTCGCGGATCATTCAATGTCCCGTTGACCTGAACCGCCGTCAGCAAGCCTTTGATATCCCAATTGTCCTGCGCTTTGCCGCCATCGCGATACGGTTTGGGCAAGAACAAATCCCAGACGGTATTGAGCGCATTGATTTCCAATTCGTAGTACTCATCACGATCGCCGTTGGGATCAATGAAGACTTCGAAATCATTGTCGTGAAAGATCACCGAATCGCGTTTGGTCAATGTTCCCCACACATGCGGCTCGACCAATTCAGCCGCGATATAGAAATACTGGTCGTCCCACAGCATTTTTGCGTGTGTAGCAAACCGCGGGCGAGGTTTCACGTCGCCTTCAATGTCAACGAAAAGGTCCGTTGCGTTCGCTTTACGCCAAGACGCTTCAGTCAGCTTACCATCTACCTTGATGGCACTGACTGTGCGATAGCAGACATATTCCTTTGGCGCAGTGAACGCCACTGGCACCACACACAAAAAACCTGCCAACACCAAAGCCAAAAACAGTCGCTGCATTGTTATACACCTCCGCCTGCCCGTGTTTGCCAATAGCATCGCACAGACGAATCAAGCGTCATATTCATACCGATTGTGTGGAAGTCTTGTCAGGAAGAAGCGAGGAGCTAGAAAAGGAAAAGGCGGGTAGTGGGTCTCGAACCCACGGCCTCAAGAGCCACAATCTTGCGCTCTAACCAACTGAGCTATACCCGCCGCAAATCAAAATAGAAATGCAAACAACTTGTATGATGGGATTTACTCCCTGCAAAAGAAGGCGTCATCTTACAGATCAGGGTATATCACGTCAATAGGCTGGCAGAAAATTCACGGCAACTGTGCGTGCAATGACGACGGCGAAATCGCCGGGCCGTGCAACGCATCGCGCAACAAACGCGCCAACGCCGCCGCATCCGCCAAAAACCCATCATGGCCATGTGAAGATTCCAGTTCGGCATATGCAGCGCGAACGCCCTCTTGCCGCATGCGCTCGCTCAAAGCTTTTACTTCTACTGCCGGAAACAGCCAATCCGAAGAGATTCCCACCAACAAAACTTGCGCGGTAATGCGCCGGAATGCCGCCGCCTCAGACTCGTAACCTTGCGCAGGGTGAAAGTCATCCATGGCCTTGGTCAGAATCAGATAGGAATTTGCGTCAAACCGCCGCGTAAAACTCTCACCTTGATAGTCCAGATAGCCGCCCACGTCATAACGTTCCGTCAGCGAACGCGACGGGTTTTCGCCATTGCGGTTTGGATTGCGCGCATAACGCTCGGCGAAAAGCTCTTCAGACTTATAAGACAACATGGCGATGGCGCGCGCGAGCGCCAAACCAGCCAACGGCGCTTGCGTCAAATCGTACTGTCCGTTCTGCCAATGTTTGTCATTGCGGATGGCCAGGCGTTGCAGATGATTAAGCGCCAGGCCCATCGCAGTCAGCGGCGCGGCTCCCACGGCAATGCAACGCTGCACGCGCTGGGGCTGATCAATCGCCCATTGCATGGCTTGCATACCACCTAAGGAACCACCCAACACCGCACGCAGTGTGCCAATGCCGAAATGATCCAGCAGAAGCGCTTGCGCTTGCACCCAATCACGCACCGTCACCAAAGGAAAGTCTGCACCATAGAGTTTCCCCGTCGCCGGATTCAGCGATTGCGGCCCAGTCGAGCCGTAACAAGACCCCGGCACATTCGCACAGACAATACAATCTCGCGCCAAATCAAAAACACCAGCAGGATTCTCTGCCGTCAAAAACAATTGCGGCCACCATTCACCGACGCGCGCCGAACCAGACAGCGCGTGACAAACCAAAATGACGTTGTCACGCTGCTCGTTCACCTTGCCATACACGGCATAATGCAATTTGAGCTCAGGCAAGGCTTGCCCAGACACCAGTGTGAATGGCCGCCCAAGAATGAAATCGCCCTCGGTAGTCGGCATCAGTGCATCAGTTTTGACAGAGTTAAGGGCCATACGCGTTTCCTGTCACCAATTCTAGCCCGAAAGACAACGATGAGCGATGGGCTATTGTTTCGCAACACCCCATCGCTCATTTCCCTTTGCCTGCTTGTCCCAAGGCCGCGTTATGCGCCTGCACCAGATTTTTGCGCCGTTGCGCGCAACGCTTGATCAAGGTCGGCAATGATGTCGCGAATATCTTCGATGCCGACTGACAGTCGAATCAAGCCCGGCGTCACACCAGTTGAAGCCTGTTCTTCTTCCGTCAATTGCGAGTGCGTGGTCGAAGCCGGGTGAATGACCAATGATTTCGCATCGCCGATGTTCGCCAACAAGCTAAACAACTTCACGGAATTGATGAACTGCTTGCCCGCGTCCAAACCGCCGCGAATGCTAAACGTGACCAGCGCGCCTGCCCCCGTCGGTGAATACTTTTTCGTACGTTCGTAATAGGGGCTGGATTCCAAACCGGGATAGTTCACCGATTCGACCTGCGGGTGCGTTTGCAGGAATTTGGCCACGGCCAACGCATTCTCGGAATGACGTTCCATACGCAAATGCAACGTCTCAGCGCCCTGCAAAATCAGAAATGCGTTAAACGGCGAAATACACGCGCCCGTGTCACGCAAGCCTTGTACGCGTGCTTTCAAAATGAAAGCCAGCGGGCCAAACGCGTCAGTGTAGACAAGGCCGTGATACGACGGGTCAGGCGTGGTGAAATCCGGGAAACGACCTGACGCTTTCCAATCAAATTTGCCCGCGTCCACAATCGCGCCGCCGATTGAAGTACCGTGTCCGGCGATAAATTTGGTCAGCGAATGAATCACGATATCCGCACCGTGTTCAATGGGACGAATCAGCGCGGGCGACGGCGTAGTGTTGTCAATGATCAATGGCAAACCGTGCTCGTGCGCCAGCTTGGCCAGCTTTTCGATATCCACGATATCGAGTTTGGGGTTGCCGACGGTTTCGGTGTAAATGGCTTTGGTTTTGTCGTTGATGGCAACGCGCAAGCCTGCTTCGTCTTCAGCATCAACGAATTTCACCGTGATCCCCAATTTCGGCAACGTGTAATGGAACAGATTGTACGTGCCGCCATATAGCGAAGTCGTAGAAACAATTTCGTCGCCCGCGCTGGCCAAGGTGGTGATCGCCAGCGTTTCCGCCGCCTGCCCTGATGAAAGCGCCAGAGCTGCCGCGCCGCCTTCTAACGCCGCAATGCGTTTTTCCAACACATCCTGCGTGGGATTCATAATGCGGGAGTAAATATTGCCGAATTCTTTCAAGCCAAACAGACGCGCAGCATGATCGGCATCCGTAAAGTTATAAGATGTGGTTTGGTAAATCGGCACCGCACGCGCATTGGTCGTCGGATCAGGCGTTTGCCCGCCGTGAATCGCCAAAGTGTTGAAATGAAAGTTCGGGGTTTGCTCGTCAGCCATTGTTTTCTCCTTGATGGTTAAGGCTTCGCCTGAGAATCAAAGCGTGGGAAGCGAACCACTTGCGCACGTTGCTGGTTAGCTTGGGGGAAAACGAAAAAACCCCGGCGCTAAAGTAACGCCAGGGTTCCCGATGAAAAGCTTTGAGAACGAAAACGCTCTTTAGCAGTTTTTTACGTGGAGCAAGTCGCTGAAATCGCCACGCGAAATTTCAAATTGCCGTAACTTGTTGCTTGTGTTTGGATACGCGTTGTACAAGAACGCGGGCAGTCTAGGCCAGCCTCTTCTCTCTGTCAACCACTTACACTAACCAAATGGTTACTAAAATCTATCTTGCACAAAGGCTGTACGAAGAACTGATTCAGTTTGCCCAGCTTGAAGCCCCGCGCGAATGTTGCGGCTTACTGGGCGGAGTTGGCCAGGAAATGAAAACGCTGTATCCGCTGCAAAACGTGGCGCAGCACCCTGAAACCAACTACAACGCCGCGCCGACAGACCTGTTCACCGTAACCAAACGCATACGTCAGCGCGGCGAATCGCTGCTCGCGATTTTCCACTCCCATCCGCGCAGTCCGGCTTGGCCGTCAGCGACTGATATCGAACTGGCGTATTACCCGGACGCGTTCTACCTGATCATCGCGTTGACGCCGCAGCCAGCGTTGCGCGGCTTTCGCATTCGCAACCAGCAGGTCACAGAAATCGAAATCGTCATTACGACTGACAACCTCGGTTAGCGAAACAGTCCTTCGACATAGCCGATTTCGTACGCCATAAACAATCCAAACCCGAGACTGAAACAACCAGCCAGCGCGCGTACCGCCAAGTGCGTACGAGTAAAGTTTTCTGCCGTGAATCTGATCGGCAAACTCAGGACAAGACTCATGACCATCATGCCGCCGATTGAGCCGACACCAAAAATTGCGACATAGGCTAATGACACAGCAGTAGACTTGATCGTTGCCAACACTGCCAACATCACAGCGGCGCTGCCAGCCAGCCCGTGAATCATCCCAATGATCAGCGGACGAATACCGAGCGTTAAACCGTGATGAGAAGCTTCCGGGTCAGCTTTACCGTCGTGAATGTGCGGGTGAACATGTGTATGTCCGCCGTGCGCATGCGCGTGAAAATGCAATTTGCCGCCGCGCAACAATTTCACCAGCACGTTTACTCCCAACACAATCAGCATCAGCGCGACCCCAAACTCTAAGGGCTTTTCATACTTTTCGATTTTGACCTGCAGGAAGATCACTGCGACGCCTGCCAACAGCAGCGAAATCGTATGACCAAGCCCCCAGACACCGCCGATCAACAAAGAGCTGAGCAGATTTTTGCGTTCACTGACGATCGTGGAAACCGCAGCCAAGTGGTCGGTATCCAGCGCGTGCCGTAAGCCAAGCACAAAACCAAGCGCAAGCAATCCTGTCGCAGATGCCTGGCCTGCGGTCTCTAATTCAGCGTGCCAGAACTGGCTGAAGTCTCCTCCCATCTGGCGCAGCGCCAGATAACAGGTCACTCCACCAAGTGCGATAATCACCAATGCGCTTAACACCGGGGCAATCCGCAAAGTCTTTGTAGAACTCGGAATTTTCTCTAGCAATGTCTCTCCTCACACAAAAGCCAGCCCAACTGCAGTTACAAACTCCCGAAATTGCAGAGGGGGCGTTGCTCTGTATACGCGCGCAAAGACTATCTGGCACGGACATGTTTGGCAAACCCGAGCTTAACAAATCAGCCAAATGAAATGGGGAAAAGAGCCAGGCTCTTTTCCCCAAAGTTAGGTTCAAGTTGTGCGGCAAAGCGCTTAGCGCTCGACGATATGACGTGTGCCGTACCGTTCGATGCTGGGCTGTGTTGGCAAACCGCGTTCGTCTCGCAATTCGCGGCCCGGCACTTTGAGTGACGGTGAGGCTTCCGTGCCCGCTTCGCCGCCAAAAGCCGTGGCGCGGTTCAGCGAAACGGTATAGGCCCCTGTGATGTTGGGATCGAGCGGCGTTGCAATGATCAGGTAAATGCCTGCTGCTGCCAGCCGGTAGGTGATCTGCGCATTGTTGCCACCGCCGGTGTTGTCATCAAAGGTCACATACGGATCGCCGTCGTTCCGGTGCAGGATCAAGAACGAATTCAACGCGGTCGAATTCATGTTGATCCGCGCGTTATCGCCTTGTGCCCCACTAAACCAATACACATCCAGATACGTATCGGCGGATGTCTTCAGCGAATTGGTCGTCAAAGTTCCATTGATCGTCTGGCCGAACGTAATCGGCTGGGCGATGTTGTTGGCGACTCTGATCGTGTAATTCCCAATCGCGTTAGGCTCAGGATCAGCCGACGTGGCAAACACGACGTAGCGCGCCGGGGTTTGCAGGACCGACATCAGCAACGAATTGTTGTTGTTTGTTCCCTGCTTCGCCCCGTAGCTGCCAGATTGGTCGTCTGCCGCGATCAGGTTGAGCGTCGTGCCATCAACCCGATAGAGCAGAACCGTGGTGTCAAAGTTTGATGAACGCAGATCAATAGCCACTGACGTGTTGTTGGTCGTCGTGGTGAATTCGTACGCATCAAAGAAGTAGGTTTTGCTGTCAGCGCCCAATTGCACCTGATCGTCAACCGCCAGGGTGCCATTCACGCTTTGTCCGAATGAAACGGCACTCGCACGAACCAACGGCGTATCGCCGCCGATTCTGACTTTAACGGTGTTGGCGTCACGATTGCCCGCGCGCACAACCACATTCAGGCTTCCCAAGCCTGCCAGCTCCGGTGGGATATAAACGTTGATTTGGTCCAACCCGGCCAAGCCTGGAACCGGACCGGCATAAAGGACTTCGGCTGGCACGCCTTGAAACTTCACAGTTACGGAACCAGCAGCGGCATTACGAATGCCCGTGCCATAGAGCACCAGCACATTTTTCCGGTCACGCGTGCCGGGATTGACCGGAACCTCGTTGCCCTGCGCGTCGGCGACGGACTGATAGGTCACGGCGTCAAATGTTGTCTGTGCGGCAGGCGCGCCCTGGCCGGTAGATTTGGCAGTAAAGATTCCTGCTGCCGCCCGCACGACCGGAAACGTTCCCGTGGACGTGGTGTTGTTTGCATTCGTCACGCTGATGGTCGCAGTACCGTCTTGAATCCCTGACGGAATGATAAAGTTGATTTGCGACGGAGCGACGAAAAACAATGACGCCACCACATTGTTAACACGCACCGTCACGCCGCCCAGCGTGGTCGGCAGCGGTTGTGTACTCGCTGAGTAAATCTGATTGTTCTGTGTATTGAAGGTACCAAATGCGGCAACGATAGAATCCGGCGTTACGGTACGATCGGTAGCAAAGCTGGCCGCATTAACCACAGACACGGTCCCTTGGGCGGCTACGCCCTGCGGCGCAAGCCCTCCGTGCCAACGCAACCCCACGCTCACCGCCGCGAGCAAGAGCAAAGTCAGCCAAAAAGGACGAGCCTTTATGCCGAAAAATGAGGGAATCATCTTCATGTGTATCTCCTAAAAGTCAGTCTCTCCCGCTAGCGGCACGGATGGCAGGCACAGTACGAGCAGCCGACCGCGCGTGACGAGGTTTGTGTTCAAGCAATGGGAATTTCAGGGGGCGACGTGTCAAAAGTTCGGCAGTCAATCTATCTGTCTCTGATATTTACTGTCAAGACAGAAGATCGTCACGCTTGTTCAGATAAACGAATGCGGCAACTCGCGCTGCCGCATTCGCCGATCAACATTTTCTTTTGCTACTGCAAACGTATGGTTGCTCCATTTGAAACCCGCCCGCCAGCGGTCACCCGTATCTCTGACAAGCCTCCGCCTGTCAATTGTGGCGGTATCATCACGTTGACCTGATCTACGCCAACCAAGCCCGGCGCAGGCCCGGCAAACATAGTGGTGGTCGCTAATCCTTTGATGGAAACCAGCACTGCTTCGGCAACACCGTTTCCGTCATTGGGATTGGCTGCGGGCACATTTCGCAATCCGGTCGTGAACAACACCAAAAAGACCGGAGCGCCGTTTGCCCCTGCGCTGACGGCGCGTTCGGTACCATCGAGGTTGAAAATCGGCTGAAAATTCACGCCATCCGACGTCACCATCGCCGCAGCAACGCCGGTTCCGGTACTCTTGTATGTGAAAAGCCCCGGCGCAGCTCGTACGATATTCACAAAGCTGGTTCGCACCATCCCGTTTGCGTTTGTGATCGTGATCGGTGTGGGTCCATCTGCGGCCAGGTTGGGCGCAACAAAGTTGACCTGCCCGTTGCTGGCAAATAGCAACTGCGCATCAGCGCCACCGATCGTCGCGCGCAATCCACCCAGCGTAGTCGGCAATGGCACGTCTCCGGCGACGGCAAACGCGCCAGCAGTCGTTTGGAAGCTGCCAAAAAGCGCCGCCAGGGAATTAGGCGCAATTGTGCCGCTGGTGAAGCTGGCAGCATTGACCACAACAGCCCCCGCATTTTGCGCCGAAGCTGGCGGCGTTTTGGCAACCGTGATGCCGCGAATCAGCTCTCCGCCACCAATCGGCCCAATCAAACTGGCAGCCCCCGTCAACAAATTGATGGTGCGCAATTGCGAAACTCCGGCCACCGTCAATGATGCATAGGCGTTATTGGACATATCAGCAATATCGAAGCCTGCCGCATCACCGACATCCACGCCCAGCGCGCCGATGGTGAAAAGCGTTCCCGTGTTGGGAGAAATCGGCGTTCCGCCCGGCGAGCCTTGGCGCACCAACGTATCCGAACCGGAGTCTATCGTATAAAGCGTGGTCGAAGTCGTACCGGCAAAGTTGTTGTTATATGCCGCCGCTACCAAACTTGGTGTGCGCCCGGCTTGTGCGTCTGCTGCGTCAAAAGTCAGCGGTCCGTCTGTCGCCGCTGTCGCTCCGCTGTCTGGATTGAAACGCAGATTCTGTCCCGCCGAACTGACCACACGAATGCGATCGGGCACCGGGTTGAAGTCAAAACCGATGCCAGAGCCATTCACAGGCGGATTTGTCGGCCCGGAGCCAACCAGGCTGGCAATGCCCGTCAGCGGATCAATCGTATAGATGCGACTGCTGCTGCTGAGCGCGTACAGCTTGCCATTCGCAGGACGAAAATCCAGTCCGTTGATTTGTTCGCCTGCGGGCAGGTTGTTGATCGTTGCCGTGCTCAAAATCACACCCGGCGCAGTGCTGACAAAGCTGATCAATTTGTTGCTCGCTGTCACGGCGTAAATCAGCTCGATGCGCGGCGCGATGGCAATATCGCGAATCGTATCGCCGTCATCACCGATGGGCCCGATCAACGTTGCGGCTCCCGTATTCAAATTGACCGTGTACAGCGAAGACAACGAAATCAACCCAATCATCGTCGTCAACGATGCAAACGCCGCGTTGCTGCCTGACGCAATATCAAATCCAACCTGATCATTCGTATTGAAACCCAATCCGCCAACGGTGCTGAGCTGTCCGGTATTGGGTGAAACCGGCGAACCACCCACCGAACCTTGCAAGACGAGCGCATCAAGTTGAGCGTCAATGCCATACAACGTTGTGTTTGGCGTGCCCGCAAAATTGTTTGTGTAGGCTGAGGCGACGAGGTTGGGCGTGACATTCGCGTTGCTGTCGCCAGTGGCAAATGCCAGCGTCGTATCTGTTCCTGCAACAACACCATTGTTTGGGTTCAAGCGCAGATTTTGCTGTGCGTCGCTGACCACGCGAATGCGATCCGGTACCGGGTTAAAATCAAATCCGAAGGCGCTGCCCATCAACCCCGGGCTAAATGGCGTACTGACAACCAACGTCGCAACCGCCGTTGTCGTATTGATCGTGTACAGGCGACTGGCATCACTCAAGGCGTAAAGCTGTCCCGTGGCAGGGCGAAAATCCAGCCCCAGCAACGATTCATTTCCGCTCAAACCGCTAATGGGCAGTTTCGTCACCAGTACATTGGGAGTTGCGCTGCTGAACGCCAACAATTGATTTTTGGTCGTCAGTGCAAAGATGGTTTCGACGCGCACGACCGCCGCCAGATCGCGAATCACTTCTCCGCCACCGATTGCGCCGACCAAACGTGCCGCGCCAGAGCCCAAATCCACCGTGTACAACGAAGATGTCGTCGCGCCCGGTGTGGTCAACGAAGCAAATGCGATCCCGCTCGGCCCCGCGATATCAAAACCCACTGCGTCAGACGTATTCACCCCCAAATTTCCAACTGTCGTCAGTGTGCCCGTATTGGGCGACGTCGGGCTGCCGCCCGGTGAACCTTGCAACACCAACGCGTCGAGATTGGAATCAATGCCATATAACGTCGTCGTGGTCGCGCCGGAAAAACTATTCGTGTAAGCCGCACCGACAATGTTCGGATTCACACCTGCATTCCGATCTCCACTGGCAAAGGCCAGCGCGCCGTCGGTCGTCACGCTGTTTCCGTCCGGTGTAATGCGCAGGTTCTGATCGGCATCGCTGACAATGCGCAACCGATCTGGCACCGGGTTGAAATCGAATCCGAAGGCCGTGCCGACCGTGGCAGGCGTCAGCGGCCCGGAGCCGATCGGCCCAGCAGCGCCCGTCGCGGGGTTCAGCAAATAAAGCCGGTTCAAACTGCTCAGTGCGTACAATTGCCCGGTGCGCGGGCGAAAATCCAGGCCCAGAATGAATTCATTGCTCTGCAATCCCGTGATGTTCTGCGTCGTGATTACAGCGCTGGGGTTGGCTTGGTTAAAAGTGATCAGCTTATTGCTGGCAGTAACGGCAAAGATCGTGCCTTCGATCGCTGGGCCGGGCAAAAACTGACTGGCTGAAACGGCTGATGCCGTGAACGAATTGGCCCCCCGCCCCCATCGTTTTGCACTGTGAACGAACAATCCGCCCAACAATGCCAACACTGCCAATACCACGCCACCTCTCCCAACAGGCCAGCAACAAATACCTCTCAAACTCATGTTGTCTCCTTTTCACCAAATGCGGGGCACAGGTAACAGTTTTGCCAAACACTACCGCCCGGGGTGCGCCAAGCACACCGATGAAGGCAGCAGGTTTGATTAACCAATCTTGCGGATTAGAGATGTCTGCCCAGACGCACTTCGGGAGCAAACGCAGCACGCGCTGAGAGCGAACGTTGGTGTGACTGGCTTTGGTGAGGAGAACAGCCGCACCCAATGGCACGGGAGGGGGAAAATCAACCTGTCAATAGACAGAACCCCGGCATGGAATTCCCACTGCGACGACGATGAGAGAGATGATCGTCTTTCTTGCGAGGCACTTGTTTTGAGGGGGAAAGACTTCGAATGAAGTGTGGCGACACTCTATTGCGAGCGCTCGCTTCGGTCAAGCGCAATGTTGCGGCCAGTGGTTTTTCCGCTGCTTGCACGCCAGTGGGCGCACCAGTGGGCGGGTTTGCGAATCGGTGCGCCATACGGTAGCATTCCTGCCTACTTCAATAACAAACCAATTCAACTTGGCACCTGATTCCACTAGCTTTGCAGTCTTTTCACCAATCTTGCACAGCGGCCACCGCACGGGAGGTAGCGGCGACCGAGTCAGGGATTAATTCGTCTGCGTCTGACAGACAACCTTTCAAGGAGAAGCAACAATGAAAGAACGTTTCGTTCACTTCGTGCCCTTTTCAGCAGCAAGCAAATTAGCGCGGATCGCGCTGATGCTGTTGTTGACCTCACTGAGCGCATTTGCGCAACAAGCAGCCACCGCCACCATCGAAGGTGTGGTCACAGATCCAAACAACGCGGTCGTCGTTGGCGCGCGCGTTGCCGTGCGCAACGTAGAAACCGGCTTGACGCGCGAAATCATCACCGATAGCAGCGGATTGTATCGTTTGACGGCGTTGCCGCCGGGCACCTATCAGATTTCTGCCAGCGCTACAGGCTTTGCAGAAAACAAATTCGGCAGCGTTCAGCTTACCGTAGGACAAAAGCTCAACATTGATTTGTCGTTGCGCGTGAATGTCAGCGAAGCCGTGGAAATCACCGCTGCGGCCCCAGTCGTTGAAACGTCGCGTACACAGGTCAGCAGCGCAGTGGGCGAAAAACAGGTGCGCGAGTTGCCGGTCAACGGGCGCAACTTCCTGGACTTTGTCACCCTGACGCCGGGCGTGGTGCGTGATGCGCGCCTGGGCGATCTTTCTTTTGGCGGCCAAAAAGGCACGCTTAACAGTCTTCAGATTGACGGCGTTGATAACAACAACATGTTCTTTGGCCAGTCGCTGGGCCGCACGGGTTCAGGTCGTGCGCCATATCAATTCAGTCAGGATGCGGTACAGGAATTTCAGGTCAACACCAACAGTTTCTCGGCCGAATTCGGGCGCGCCGCAGGCGGCACGATCAACGTGATCACCAAATCAGGCACCAATGAGTTTCACGGCTCCGCGTTCGATTTCTACCGCGACCGCGCGCTGAACGCGAACAGCCTGCGTTATGACGCGGGTATCGAAACCGCCAGCGGTGGCAAACCCGCGCTGGTCCCCAACGCAGTCAAACCGCCGTATCATTTCCACCAATTCGGTGGCACATTTGGCGGCCCGATCAAAAAAGATCGCGCGTTTTTCTTCTTCAACTATGACGGACAGCGCAACACCCAACCCAACATCCTGAATCCGCTTCCGGCTGCTGATCCTGCTGTTCCGGCGTCTGTGGCAGGTCGCGATCGCCTGTTGGCCTTCACCAACAACTACGTTCGCCAATTCAACCAGGACGTGTATCTGGGCAAAGTGGACTGGCAACTCGATTCCGCCAACCGTATCAACTTCCGCTACAACCGCCAAAACTTCACCGGCACCAACCTGGAAAACGGCGGCGCGACCAACGCGCAAGAACATAGCGGCAACAGCTTGGTGAGAACCGACACTTTCAGCATCACGCTCAACACCGCGTTTACGCCGCGCTTGCTCAACGAATTTCGTGCGCAGGTGGCGCGTGACCGCCAGCCCGGCCTGTCTAATAGCGACACACCCGAAGCCATTATCAGCAACGGCGGCCAAGCGGCGCTGACGATCGGACGTAACAACTTCAGCCCGCGCGAAACCACCGAGAAGAAGTACCAATTGATTGACAACGTGTCGTATTTCGCAGGCAAGCACAGCCTGAAAGGCGGCGTGGACGTCAACATCGAACGCATCAAGAACTTTTTCCCCGGCTTTTTCGGCGGCGGCTACACCTACACAAGCTATGCCAACTTCACGAACAATGTGGTGGCGAGTTACACCCAGGCCTTTGCCGGTGAAGGCACGACCGGCCCAACGACGTTCCCGAACTTCAACGAATATGGCTTTTTCCTGCAAGACGATTGGCGTGCGCTGAAAAACCTGACGCTCAATTTCGGTGTGCGCTATGACATTCAGGCGATGAAGCAAGGCCCGACGCGGAATCCTAGCCCGTCACTGGCGGCGGCGAACGTCGACACCTCGCGCATCAACAACGATTACAACAATATTGCGCCTCGTTTTGGTCTGGCTTGGACGCCTGCCGAACGTCTGGTCGTTCGTGGCGGTTATGGCATGTTTTATGGCCGTACGCCCGCGATTGCGCTCGGTACTGCGCACTCCAACAACGGCTTGAACGTCGTCAGCATCACGCTGACCAATCCGACCGGCTTGGTCTATCCGTTCCGCTTCAACAGTCTGGCGGACATTCAAGCGCGTGGCGGCCAACCGGCAGCCGCAAACTTGTTCCTGTTCGCTCCTGATTACCAGCAACCCTATACGATGCAAGGCAGCCTGGGCGTCGAGTATGGCTTGACCAACGACTTGTCAGTCGGCGTCTCTTACCTGTCTGTCAAAGGCCGTCATTTGCAACGTACACGCGACATCAACTTGCTGGCTCCGGTGGCATCCGCAATTGCGGGCGGCATCACGCCGACATTTTTGCGCTATCCCGGTACAACCAGCCCGACGCGTCCAATTGGCAGAACGGGCGATCTGTTTGGCCGCATTGCGCAGTTTGAAAGCAGCGCCCGCTCGGATTACAACGCGCTTGTCTTCCAGGTCAACAAACGCTTTGCGCAACATTACCAACTGCTGTTCTCCTACACCTTCTCCAAGGTGCTGGACGATGCGCCGGACGCTACCTCGGTCGTGACCGGCAACGCAGGCGATGATGCCAAACAAGCGCAATACAGTTTGTTGCTCAACGATGAACGCGGCCCCGGCAACGCCAACACGCCGCATCGCGTCGTGGCCAGCGGGTTGTGGGATCTGGACTACTTCAAAAACGGAACGGGTCTGGTGCGGCAAGTTCTGGGTGGTTGGCAAGTCAGCGGCATATTGCAGGCCGCCAGCAACCTCCCCTATTCCGCACGTCTGGCTGCCAACGTGGATTTGAACAACGACGGCAACCGCAATTCGGACCGCGCGCCGGGCTTTGGTCGCAATTCGTTTCACACAGGTCGTTTTGTTAGCCTTGATTTGCGGGCGACAAAAAACTTCTTCCTGACGGAACGTGTGCGGCTGCAATTCATCGCGGAATTCTTCAACTCGCTCAACCGCCTGAACATTTCCAGCTTTAACGGTCAGTTGTACAACGTTACTGGAGTGAACACGGCGGGCGTTGCCCTGACCCGGCGCAACGATTTCGGCAATCCGCGCGGAGCAGCAGACCCGCGCATCGGTCAATTGGCGCTCAAACTGGTTTTCTAAACCAGCACAGAGCCGCGCTTTCATCAGCCGTCCGTGTTTTTCCGTTTGGAAAAGACGCGGGCGGCTGATCGCTTTTGGCATAGGCGGACTGTGGTACTATGCCCCCGGAGGAGCGCACCGATGAAGTACCTTGTCCGCAGCCATCAATTGCTATTCATCCTGCCCGTTTCGCTTTCAGCCATCTTGTTTCTGGCCACGTTTTTCAACGCTCAAACCGCACAGCCCAATCGCCCGGAACTCGTCTTACAAACCGGACACAGCGAGCGCATTGACGGGTTGGCATTCAGCCCGGACGGCAGACTTCTCGCATCAGCCAGTTCAGACACCACCGTAAAATTGTGGGACGCCACAACCGGCCAGGAATTGCGCGCGCTCGCCGGACACACGGGCAGCGTCAGAACGGTTGCGTTTTCGCGCGCCGGACAACTGCTGGCGTCGGCAGGCACTGACGGAAAGATCAAGCTTTGGGATGTGGCTCAAGGCAGCGAATTGGCCAGCCTAAGCGGACACCAGGGACGCATAAACGCCCTCGCATTCAGCCCCGACGGAAAACAGCTTATTTCCGGCGGAACCGATCAAACCATAAAATTATGGGATGTCAGCGACCGGCGGGAGCTGCGTTCAATGACCGGTCATGTCGGTTGGGTGCTCGCTGTCGCGTTCAGCCCGGATGGACAAACTATCGCTTCTGCCAGCGCAGACAAGACCATTAAACTTTGGCAGCTTTCTTCAGGACAGGTGCTGCAAACCATTGCGTCTCACGAAACGGCTGCTGCGACTTTGGCATTTGATCCATCTGGCGAATTGCTGGCTGCTGGCGGCACAGATTCAACCATTCACGTTTGGCGTTGGCAAAGCAACTCACAGTTGCAACGCCTTGCGCTCAACGCCGGGCGAATCCTCAACCTTCAATTTGGCAACAATGGGCGCGAATTGCTGGCAGGCGCGGCAGGCCGCGTTGTCAAACGATTCGCCTTGGCCAACGGGCAAGAACTGCAAACAGCCACAGAACCGCAGCGCCTGGAAAGCTACGAAAGCCTGGCGTTTAGTCCCGATGGACAGTCATTCGCGGTTTGCCCGGGCACGCGCAACATCGAATTGCATCAACTGAATGACACACAGAATGCGCGCACGCTCAGCAGTCGCGTCAATGCCGTCAAAGCCATCGCCTTTAGCGCTGACGGTCGGTGGTTCGCCACCGGCAATCAAGACAACAGCACAACGTTGTGGGACGTCAACGCGGGCCGCGCAATCGCAGCGCTCCCCGGCAACACAGGCCGCATCACATCCGTGGCCTTCAGTCCCGACAGTTTGACGCTGGCAACCGGCAGCCTCAGCGGCGTTGTCCGGCTTTGGGATGTGGTGGGCGCGCGCGAACTGAGACACTGGGCCGCACACGAAGCCGCCGTCAACGCAATCCAGTTCACACCTGACGGCAACCAATTGCTCACCGGCAGCAGCGATCAATCCATTAAGCTTTGGGCCATCAAGCTTGAGGATGGCAACGGCAGTGCGCGTGCACAATTCAACGGACACACCAAAGACGTCACGTCGCTGAGTCTGCATCCGGCTGGAACCTTGCTCGCTTCAGGCAGCGCGGATGGGAGCGTCAGAATTTGGGATATTACCAGCGGCCAGACGGTGCGCACGCTGTCAGGATCAAACAGCGCGATTTTTGCGGTGAGCTTTTCACACGATGGCAAACGCCTGGCAGCCGGCGGCGCAGACAAATCAATCCGGCTTTGGAGCGCGCCGGATTTCCAATCCGAACAATCGTTGAATGTGGGCAACGGCACGATTCAGGCTTTGACCTTCAGCCCGGATGATCGCCTGCTGGCCTCTGCCCATTCGGATGCCGTGGTTCGTCTGAGTGAGCTTTCCAGTTCAACCGCGCCGCGTGAGTTACGCGGGCATGCTGGCGGCATCAGCACCTTGAGTTTTGATGATGAAGGCAAATGGCTGTTGTCTGGTAGCGATGATGGCAGCGTGCGCATCTGGGAAGTGCCAAGCGGAAGCGAAACCGCGGCGCTCATCTCGCTGCGCGAAAGTCAGGATTGGTTGGTTGTCACGCCCGCAGGTTTGTTTGACGGTTCCCCAGCCTCGTGGAATCAAATTCTCTGGCGCTTTAACCGCACAACCACAAACGTCGCGCCAGTCGAAATCTTCTTCAACGAATATTTTTATCCAGACTTGCTGGCTGATGTCTTCGCGGGTAAAAAACCGCGTCCAAACGAAGAGGTCGCGCAACGTGACCGCCGACAACCGACAATCAAATTGCTGGTCGGCGACGAAACTGCCGAGCCAGTTACGCGCACTACGCCAACCGCAAACACGCGCACGATCTCGCTCAAATTGAACATTGCCGAGGCCCCTACGGATCGTGACCACGCGCAAGGCAGTGGCGCAACCGATGTGCGGCTGTTTCGCAACGGCGTATTAGTCAAACTCTGGCGCGGCGATGTGCTGCAAGGAAGCAGCCAAACCACGCTGACGTGTTCGGTGCCGTTAGTCGCGGGCGAAAATCGTCTCACCGCCTATGCCTTCAACCGCCACAACATCAAAAGCCTTGACGCGACACGCTTGGTCATCGGCCCCGAAAGCGTGCGCCGACGAGGCACGGCGTATGTGGTAACCGTGGGCATCAACGAATACGCCAATGCAAATTACAACTTGCGCTTTGCTGTTCCTGACGCACAGGATTTCGGCGCTGAGCTGCGCAATCAACAGTTGCCGTTGAATCACTTTGCCGCCGTTGAAATGGTGCCGCTACTGAATGACGCAGCCACCAAAGCCAACATCCTCGCGGCGCTGAAACGACTGTCAGGCCAACCACTGCCAGAAAGTGCGCCGCCTGCGTTGCACAAACTCAACCCGGCGCAGCCTGAAGACGCAGTGATTTTTTATTTTGCCGGTCACGGACTGGCGACCGGCGCGCGGTTTTATTTAATTCCGCATGATCTGGGTTACACCGGCAAACGCGAATCCATCAGCGCAACAGCATTGCAGCGTGTATTGACGCGCAGCATTTCCGATCAGGAACTTGAATCCGCGCTCGAAGGCATTGACGCCCGCCAGGTGCTGCTCGTGCTTGACGCTTGCCAATCCGGGCAAGCGTTGGAAGCTGAAGAGCTACGGCGCGGTCCGATGAACGCCAAAGGCTTGGCGCAATTGGCATATGAAAAAGGCGTCTATGTATTGACGGCGGCGCAAAGCTATCAAATGGCGCTCGAAAACAAAGAGATCAAACACGGCTATCTGACATATGCGCTGACCGAATTGGGGCTGCGAAAGATGGAGGCCGATCAGCAACCGCGCGATGGCCAGGTGTTATTGCGCGAATGGCTGGATCACGCGACTCAAAAAGTCCCGCGCTTGCTCGAAAACAGATACCAAACTGAACGAGCACGAATTTTACGCGCGCGTAAGGACGCCAAAGTCAGACCCGAAGCTCAGCGGCCACGCGTATTTTACCGTCGTGAGATCGAAGCAGATCCGTTCGTGGTCGCTCGGCGTTCAAATTGAGCGCTGAGTTTGCAAACACTGCGGCAGCGTGTATGCTCTTTTTCGTCAGGCAGCTTCAGACGAAGCGCAACCTGACGACGCACTATCCCTCAAAAGAGTTCGCAAAACCATCTGTCAAAACACCTGTTAAGGAGAAGCTACGCATGAAACGTTTTACGCAACGTCAGCTCGTTCTGGGCTTGTCTGCCATCATCTTGTCTGCACTGTTCACCATCAGCATTGCCGCCAGAGTGCAAAAACCAAGCCCGCCAATGACAGCGGAAATGACGCTCAACGGCAAAAAAGTCACGATCAAATACAGCGCCCCTTCGATGCGCGGACGCAAAATCATGGGCGGTCTGGTTCCCTTTGGTAAAGTCTGGCGCACTGGCGCGAACGAAGCCACCGTGTTGACGACTGAAGCCGACCTGATGATTGGCAATGTCGCCGTTCCGAAAGGTTCGTACACGCTTTGGACGCTGCCGGGCGAATCAGCCTGGAAGTTGATCATCAACAAACAGACCGGCCAATGGGGTACGCAATACGATGAGAAACAAGACCTGGTTCGTGTTGACATGAAAGTCGGCAAAACCAGCGCACCGGTCGAACAGTTCGTCATTTCGTTAGCGGCTCAAGGCAAAGGTGGCGTGCTGAAAATGGAATGGGAAAACACCAGCGTTTCAGTGAATCTCGCAGAGAAGAAATAACGTCTTTGGTAGACGTCGCCATCAAAAAGTGCGGGCAGAGAGAGTCTTCTCTGCCCGCACTTTTTTTGCTCTCTGGTTCTGGTTGTTAACGATCATTTCCTTCGACAAAGCGTCGGGCGCGCGGCGGCGGCGCTGAGGCAGGTGCGGCTATCTGGGCGCGGCGCTCGTGCATCAGGCGAAAGTACTCATACACATAATCTTTCATATCACCGTGCCCCCAGCTTGAATAGAACTTGAACTGTTTCATCTCACGATAAGCTTGCTCAGCTCCCCAACCGTCCATTTCCATCCGATAGATAGCAACCAGCACACCGGTGCGATGCCGTCCACCAGCACAATGAACGTACACGGGCCAGTTGGCCTGATCATTAACCAGTTTCAAAAACTGATCTGACTCTTCCAGCGTGGGCGGTGTTCTGTCGTCCAGTTTGATATTGATATAACGCATGCCATTCCGTTCCACCAGTTTTCGGGCACGGCTTTTGGCGTCATCGCGCAAATCAATCACCGTCTTGATGCCAAGCGCGGCAAGCTCTGCGTATCCGTCGTCTTCTGGCTGGCCGCCGCGATAAATGTGACCATTGACCTGACCAAAGTTCTTAACCTCAACTTCATCCTGCTCGACTTTCTTGTCTCGCTTATCGTCTATCCCGGCACTCACGCTGATCTGCAAGAGAAACATTGCCAACAGCAACGCGATCCCCGACCGCAAAGAGACAAAAAGCGATGGCCTTCTCAATTCACACCGGTCCAATTCATACCGGCAAGGTGAAAAAACGGCAAATCTCATAGTTACCCCATAGAGGAAAAACAAGCGGCTTTGGCCTGGACTGTCGCGACTGCTAGCTCGCTTGTGTTCTGGTTGTGTAATTGGATTCGGTCGTGGGAATCAGCCGACCTGCACAAAGGGGGAACGGAAGCGGGACACGGCAAAAGAACGAAAGGAGCGCAAGCCTGTTGCGCCCCTTTTCAAACAGTGCGGGAAATTATCTGGTGGTCACAGAAGCACGCTCATCGCGCTTGATGCGCAAATCACGGTAGTAATCATAAACGTACTCTTTCATGGCTTTGTGACCCCAGCGCGTATAGAAATCGTAGTCTTTCATTTCTTCATAGGCGCGGCTGATGTCCCAGTTTTGCATCGTCATACGAAACACAGCGGTCATCGCTCCTGTGCGGTGACGACCACCTGCACAGTGGACATAAACCGGCCAATTTTCCTGATTGTTCACCAGCGAAAGGAACTTTTCTGCCGCATCCGCAGAAGGATAATCTTTGTCGCTCATCGGGAAATTGATGTAGCGCAACCCGGCTTGTTCTGCGAGAGACTTGGCGTAATCTTTCGGGTCATTGCGCAAATCAATCACGGTTTTGACGCCGATGGCAGTGAGCTGGGAATACTGATCGCGTTCTGGCTGTGCACCGCGATAGTAAAAGTCCGTCACTTTCCCAAAATTTTCGACTTCGACGTCAACACCGTTGATCGTCGGTTTATCACTGTTGCGTTTTCCGTTGGCAGACGACGCCATGCTCAAAGAAAAAACCACGGCGCTTACCAACAACAGCAACCACAATCCGCGAGCAGGAACTCTGTTTACCGGCGGGAAAACTTGAATGAGCCTGCTGAGCCTTTCATATTTCTTCATCATGCTAGTCCCGTTGAGTACAGTCCGCGCTAGTTATACTGCGCCGATCTGGTATTGATTGAAGACTCTGATTGTTTGCTCGTAATGAACCCGACCTGGGGAATGGCCGGTGTCGTCAGGACGACGTCTCAGATGATACGGATTGAAGGTTGGGATGTCCAGCCCTTCTTCAAAAATCTGGAAAATTCATTTTTTTGGACTTCTCCTTGAACTTCCCAGTTTGCTATCACTTATCTCAGAAAAGAATGCCCTATTTAGTTTTCGCAGGCGGTGCGATCACTTTCCAGGTGATCTCAACACTCTTCCCCGGTTCAAGTTTTTCGACGCGAAATAAGGCATAGAGGTCTGTGTCTGAATCACGGGTGTGAACCAGATACATATGACCTTCTACTGCTTTGATACTGGGTTCGCGCTCTGGCTCTTCGTAGGCGGGAAGCCTTGGAATATGAAAACTGTCTTCCCAGTTATGCTTCCCAAGGTCTTTAATCCGACTTCGGTCGTCTGTGACTGTGGTGACGTCAAAGGCGTCAGGAAGCGGGCTATTCCCAAATAGAATGTCCCAGTCATTACGACAAAGTTTCTGCACTTCTGGGCCATTACCACCACACTGGAAACTGAAGGCGGCAAAAGCGTAATTGTCTTCTCCATCAATCGTCCCCCGCTTTAACAAGACACCCGTTTTAATCTCATCACTTGGCGTTTGAGCCGAAGCTGCGCACACGCCACATACGATCAAGGCCCAAAGCAGCAGGGGTAACAATCGTATATCTATCACCCGTTTTGTTTTTGTTGTTACATCAATCTCCATACCTATCCTGTACGTCGTTAATGACTTGAGTAATCCCTTCCTCAATTTGTTGAGCTTTCAGGCTCATACCCGTTTGAAGTGCCTTGACAGCGCCATCATCAAGAGGCAATCCAAGCTCTTGTCTTGCAAGTACAATGACCTTAAATGAAACTTGCGCAAATCTATTCATGTGCTCTACGCATTTGCTAGCGAGGGCTGCCTGTTTACGGTTGAGTTCAGATCTCACTATAACCAATTCTTGTCTTAGCTGCCCTTCTCTAAGTTGATCCACGCTCGCCTGAGTAACCATGGAATCCAGTTCTTTTTGCAAACCGTCAGTGTTCTTCGCCATTTCATCTATTTCGTATTTATCCACCAATAATACTTGAATGGACCCGCTCAAACAGAGATTAATCTCTTCAACGGCTTCGAGCGTATTCTGCTGGGCTACAATATAGATTTTTGCCATTGCAGCTCTAGCTTCTCTTGCCAGCTTGTTAAATTCTGTTTGCGAAGCTGTTGGATCTGCAAAGTGCCCAAGAAAATCCTGAAGCTTTGACATTGCTTCAACCATTCCAAGGAAAACTTCTTTCTTTAGAGTGATTTCCCTTTCAAGGCGTTTTTGCGTCGAATCGTGATTGAGCTGTAAGCGAAGCCTCGTTGTATTTTCATTGTTGTTTACTTTATTAGTACAAATCGTCACAACTGCGCTAATCACAGCGACCAGTAACGCGATGCTACCGCCGATCAGCGCTCCTTTTAAGCTTGGGTCCATGTTCTCCCCCACCTCTTCAAAAAGACTCCATCAGTTCGCGTAAAAAATAACACTTCTATGCATCTTTAGTCTTCATCTGTGACAAAGATCAGGCATCATGAAGGTCTTCACTTCCTACCCTTTCAGCCTGATATGGTCGCCAGCCCAACGCCCAGTCCAGGTATTGCAGTGCCGCGAAATTCTTTTTGTAGTCGTAAACTGAAGGCTCGCGATACGCATATCCGGGATAGTAGTACCGGCAGGAGTGTTCGGTCGCATATTGAATGGATGCCAGGATGCAAAAGATGCCAAGGCTGCGTTTTGCTTCAGCCGGTTCAAACATCGCGTAAACGCTCGAAGCCGAATCGCGCCCCAAATCTAAAAAGCTGACAGCAATCAGCTTATCGCCGTGAAAGACACACACTTCCTTGGTTCGACACGGGACCGTTGCCGGAGCGTCTGAAAGAAAGTTATAGAGCGATTCAGGCACATTGTCTTTGAAGCGTGCGCGATGCCGTAAAAACAATTCTTCTTTAACCTGATCAATAAAGGCGTCGCGGATGACGACCTGCACATCCTGATTTTTCTGCCAGACCCGTTTTTGGCTGCGCGACGGTTTAAAAGACGACAATTCAATGCGCAGCGGAATCACCGTTCGGATTTCGTCGCGATCTGGCGAAATCGAATAGCGGAAAAAATAGGTGCCGAAATGACGCCAGCCCATCGCCCAGAGCCGATCCATTTGCTCTGGCGTCACTTCATCTCGCCAAAAATACTCGTCCAAAAAAATCATCGTCGGGCGCGTCTGCCTCTACATCTTTCAATTACTGCCGATATAAGTCTTCCAAGAGCTTCAAAGCCGAACTCACCAACATTTCGCCCGAGCCTGCAGCGCAACGGGCGCTGATGACTTCGTAATTCCCTTCCGGGTACGCCGACTTGTTGGGAATGTAGCCGATCGAGCCATTGGCAAGTTCGACAATGAACGTGTGTTTGAACGGAGAGGCTTGTTTGATCGAAAGGCCAAGTTCGACAAACACTTCGCCGGGCAGCGAAACGAACGCAACATCTTTTCCAAGCGCGATGACTTGCACTTCGACTTCGAGCGGCTGACCGCGTCGTGCGGCAATATCCAACACCTGAAATGTTTTGACCTGTTCGGTAAACATCGTTTTGGGGTCAGTCAGACGTTGCAAAATCTCATTGGCTTTGACGATGTCTCCGTCGTTGATTGGCGCAGTCGGCAGTTTGACGATCTCACTGCGCACCTGAATTTTGGCTGGCTCAAACGGCTGCAACTTGCCCCAACTGCGATTGAGCGCCCCCGCCAGACTGGTCGCAATGCGAAACGATTCTGCCACGCCTTTTTGATTATCTGCCCAGGTGATATCGCGGTGATTGATGTTGCCGCAAGCTCCCAAAGCAAACAGTGTCAGCATTTCGCGGCCTTTGTATTCCGCCAGCAAGCGCGACAGATGTCCCATGTAATCTGCTGAAAACTTTTGCCCGCCCGTCGTGTCGGAGTGCAAAGCGAAGTTGATCACCGAGGTGATCGGTTTGGCCTGAGGCGTGTCGAAATACAAAAACCCGACTTCGGGGTCAATCGGCCCCGCCGGACGAATGATGCTCTTATCCTGTTTGGGCGGATTCCAACTGACAGAACCGTCCCGCATCCAAAAGCGGCGATTGAAACTAACGCCATCTTCATATGCGGCAGTTGCGCTGCCACGAGCAGGCGCGAGTTTTTGATTGGCTTCGACAACGGATTGCGCAATCAAGCGCGGCAAATTCTCTGTAAATTTCAGCGCAGCTTCTGTGTCGCCGCCATCAAGTTTGTCGCGCGTGTTTTCGCCAGAAACGACCGGCGAAGTGTGACTGTGCGTCGCAGCGATCATCACGTTTTCGCCGCGCATGCCAGTTTGCGCTTCAATCAACTTGCGCGCGCTTTCGATGGTATGGCGCGGCAAAGTCAGGATGTCGCAAACAACCACTGCGGCTTTGACGCCGTCGCGCTCAAACACCACGGCTTTGCTGTATAGCTCATCGAGCGTGCCTTCGGATAAACGTTTGCGGTAATACCCCGCCATCGGCGTTCCGTTCGGCGGCGTAATGACAACCGCTGCTGCGCCGACACGAAATTCGCCGACTACGGCATTTGGCGTTAGCGCGATGAGCGCTACCAACAACAGAAAAATCTGTTTCATGTCCGCTCCTGTCAAAGCAGTTGCTTGCCCATGATGATCAACGGCAAGACTTCGCCGTCGGGCAAAGATTGCTCGACCTGTTCAAGAGGTTCATACCCAAGCGCGGCATACAGCGGCACACCCGGCAACGTGGCTCCCAGTTGCAAGCGGGTAAATCCAGCGGCACGCGCCGCCGCCTCGGAAGCTTCGATCAATTGTCGCCCGATTCCTTGTCGCGCAAAATCGGGATCAACAAAAAACGCCCGGATGCGTGCCGCGTCTGCCAGCGGGTTGAGCAGCGAGTCTTCATTCATTTTCGTCTGATCGCCGCCATACAGTGTGCGGCGCTTGCTCCACCCGCCGCAACCAGCAATCCGGCCATCAATTTCAGCGACAAAGTACGTTTCATCCGCAATGAGCTGGGTATCAATCCCGAAAACATGGATCAGCGAAAGCTCAATCTGGCGCGGGCTGTAATATCCGGCACTCAGTCCGCGCACAGACTTTCGCATCAACTGATCCAGCGCAGGCAGGTCATCCGTGCGCGCCACACGAATACGAAGCGGCATCGCCGTCACCCCACATCATCCTGCGGCAATGCATCAGCAAACTGATCATTGTCGTTTAAGGATTTTCTCTGCCGTAACAATTCGGCCTTTAACTGTTCAACCACTTTGGCATACGCCGGATCCTGGTAAACGTTTTTCATCTCCTGCGGGTCTTTTTGCAGATCGTACAGCTCCCACTGATTCAGCTTGTTAAAGAAAATCAGTTTGTAACGGTGTGTGCGAATGCCGTAATGCGCGGCGACATTGTGATGGCCGGGATGGTAATAACGGTAATACATCGAAGTACGCCAGCCAGCCGGTGTCTGGCCGCTGAGCAACGGCAAAAAGCTGCGGCCTTGCATATCGGCAGGAACCTTCACGCCAGCGGCATCCAGCATCAGCGGCGCGAAATCCACGTTCAGAATCATCCCTTTGCTCACACTGCCCGATTTGATGCGTGATGGCCAGCGAATCAGAAACGGCATGCGCAACGATTCTTCATACATAAACCGTTTGTCATAGAAATTGTGTTCGCCCAGGAAAAAGCCTTGATCCGAGGTGTAAATCACAATCGTGTTTTGCGCCAAACCGCTTTTGTCCAAAAACTCCAGGAAGCGCCCGATGTTGTCATCCAACGACTGCACGCAAGCCAGGTAATCCTGCATGTAACGTTTGAACTTCCAGCGCTTCAGTGCAGCGCCGCTCAGCCCGGCAGGCGGTTTGCCCTTGGTGTCATTGTCATTCAAATCGGTATCAATGTGCATCGTGGATTGACGCGCGGCGTCAGACTTACCTTTGTAATCGTCGTCGAACGTGGCCGGAATCGGCGGCTCATAGTTTTCGTATTGCTTGCGGTATTTTTCAGCGGGTTGCCAATTTCGATGCGGAGCCTTGTGGTGATACATCAAAAAGAACGGTTTGTCCTGTGGGCGATTTTTGACAAACTCGATAGATAAATCCGTGATGACATCGGTGGTATAGCCGCTAAGCTTTTTGCGCTGGCCGTTTTCGATCATCACCGGGTCAAAATACGCTCCCTGTCCCGGCAAGATGTTCCAGTAATCAAAGCCAGCCGGTTTGCCTTCCTCAGGTCGTTTCGGATCGTTCCCACCCAAATGCCATTTGCCGACCATCCCGGTGTGATACCCGGCGGCTTGCAGATATTTCTGCAATTGCGGCTGCGTGCTGTCTATGTGGTTAAACACGGGCACGCCGTTCAAATGTGCGTATTTCCCCGTCAGAATTGCGGCGCGGCTGGGCGTGCAAATCGAATTGGTGACAAAACAGTTTTCAAACTTCATCCCTTCTTTGGCCAGGCGATCAATATGCGGCGTCTGGATCAGCTTGCTGCCATAAGCGCTGATCGCATGCGCAGCGTGATCATCCGACATGATGAACACAATGTTAGGGCGTTGAGCGTCAGCTTGCCGGGCGCGATTCTGACGCGCATCGGCGGATGGAATACAAAGCAACAACATCACCAACAACAAACCACGGAAGACGGGTTTCATCTGTAGCTCCTGAACGAGATGTTTGGGGTTAGACAGCTTGTGGGCCAACGGGATCAATCTGGCGCAATTGCTTCTTTGCTAGTACGCGGTAACAGTCAGGCAAGTCAAACGCGGTCAGTATGCCGGGCACCAGCGTCGAAAGCGGCCATTGATAGTCAGCTGATTCCGCAACGTCGGCGAACGACGTCAATGCCAGTTTCAGCGTGACGCGCGTCACCACATCTGACAACACAGCGGCAAACGTCGCCGGAATCGTGCCCCAGCCTTTGGCTGCCAAATGCACCTGGGTATAGCCATAACTTTTCAGCCACGCCAACACGCTCAACAGGTCAAGCGTCTTTTGTCCAACATAGGGAGAATCCAGCATCAACGAATGTCCGGCGTAAAAGTAATCGCTGCCATACGGAACCAGAAATTGATCTTCGCCGCAGGTGTCTGGCTGAGATTCGCCGATGCCACGCACGTCGCAAGTGAAAAAGGCCGCCTGCGAATCAAGGCCAAGCAATTCGCGAATGAGCGGTTCTTCGCGCAATTCCTGATCGCTGGAACGATGTGCAACATACAACACGGCGCGTTCGCCGCGCGGTGGGCGTGAATAGTGCGTTTCGTCAGACAAGCAATACACCAGCGCCTGAATGCCCGGCTCAGTTTCTATGGCATACGCGGTGAATTCGCGTTTGGGATATTGGCGGCCCGTGAATCGTCGCAGGATGCGCGCATCTGGCGTGGCAACTGTTGTCGGCAGCTTTAAGACTGCAGCAACCTTTTGCGCCAAGCCAGACTCGCTCAACGCCGTGCGCTGACGGGCAAGCGCTTTTGATTTTTCCGCCGTAAAGGAAAACACCGTGCGCGAATTCAATTCGGCCACTTGACCGCGCGGCGTGCACAACAAGGTTTCGTCTTTTTCCAACGTCAGCGCCGGTTCCGTTGTCGCGTCAGAAACTTTTGTCGCGCGGTTAAACCAGCGATACATCGCTTCGCGGCTTTCCTGTGTGTACCCGTGCGGTTTGGGGCCGACAAACAACGAAATGTTGTCTTCAGCGCCCAGCAATTTGTACAACCGCTTAAGCCGCGCATAGGCTTCTTCAGCGCCGCGCGCGTCAAAATAATCTTTCTCTTGCGAAAGAATGACGATGGGCTTGGGCGCCAACGCGGCCAGAAAGTCATCGTGATCCAAGCCAGCCGCCAACACATTGGGTGGGTACTGTTCGATGTCTTGCGGCAATTCGTTTTCCACGTTGCGGCGCATCGTCGTTACAAAACAGCTTGGCGCGACCATCGTCCAGCGCTGTTCCAGACCGCATAACCACGTCGTCACCGTTCCGCCTCCCGAATTCCCTGTCAGCCCGATGTGACGCGGATCTACTTCGGGGCGCGTCAACAAATAATCCAGCGCGCGAATGCCATCCCAGGCGCGCCAGAAAGCGAAGTTTTCGCCAATCAACAACTGCTGATTGCCAGCGACCAGGTGTTCTTTAACGCCAGCGCCGACGCGAGATTTCAAATCGTTGCCGACATATTGAAAGCGCTCTCCCTGCCCCAACGGATCAAAGATCAATACGACATACCCCAGCCTGGCCAACCCTTGGGCGAATGATTGATACGCTTCGCCTGCTTTGCCGTTGTCATAATGCCCGCAAGACGCCACCACCCCCGGCAACGGAAACGCGCGCCCTTTCGGCACGTACAAATTCCCCGTCACCATCAACCCAGGCCGACTTTCAAAAATGACTTTTTCGATCTTGTATGTGTCGCGTTCGACGATGCCGGTCACGCGTGCATTGAGCGGCGTCTTTTCCGGCATCGGCCCGAAGCAATTGCGAATACGCGTGCGAACGTCTCGCACATAGCGTTCGGCTTGCGCGCGGGTTTTCAAGGCCGCTTTCTTCTGCAAGGCGTCGCGTTCGATATCGCGCACGCGCGCAACGAAATATTCCTGCACCATGCGCGGAAAGCGATTGAGCGGCGTCAGCGTCTGGGCATTGGCGGCGACAGGGGATGGCAACTCTGCGCCCAGAACTTCGCTGGGCGCAACCAGGCCCAAGACGCCCAAACTGGCTGTGCGAAACAAATCGCGGCGCGAAAGCGAAGCAGAGTCGTTGGAATGACGAGTGTCGGATTTCAACCGGAGCCTCCAGAGACAGGATCAACTGCGGGATTGATGAGAGAGAGGCGTTCGCTGGCGAAGGCCTCTCTCGAATGATCAGCGACCAACCGGCTTACATTCCAGTGTCGTCGGCGGAAGGGCCATACAATGCCGGAACCGGCACATCACACATGCGCAAATACACGGTCAGTTGTGCGCGATGATGAATCAGGTGATTGAAAATCATGCCGCGCAAACAGGCGATGCGTGGCATGGTGAAAATCGTGTTTCCGCCACCGAGCAATGACCAATTTGCCAGCAAGGTTTCATCGCTTGCGCCAGCCAGCGCTTCGCGAAATTCAGCCAGCCCCTTGTCGAATTTTGCGAGCAAGTCTTCGACTGAAGCAGCAGGCAATTCCTGATACGGTTCAGCTCCTGGCGGCGCATAATCAAACGAATCCTGTTTTATGGTAACCGTGCCCCAATTGAGCATGTTGGCGATATGCGTAGCCAAGGAAATCATTGTGAACGACTTTTCGTGTGGGCGAAACTCGAACTTGTCTGCCGGAATGCGCTCCAATGTTTTGCGCGTGCCGGCCATTTCCTGATCCAGTTCGGGTAACAGAGATTGTGCAATAGACATCTTTAACTCCTTGCAAAGGCGTTGAGTGAATGCAGCCAGATAAGCCAGAAGGCTCGTGGGCCAGAGGGCTGGCAGAAAAGCTGCGTGCAACACGAAGGTGCTTGAGTTCTTCCAGGAACGGAAGAGGAAGAGAAATTGAACGGGCAAGCAATGTTATGCGACGGGTTGTCGCATAACATTGCTTGCCAAAGCGGAACCGTTATTTTTTCGAGGTCTTTGCCTTGTCGGCAAATGGCTCGACATCGGGAATGACTTTCACACCGGTCGTAAACTTGTAAGGGGCCAAAGCCAATCCGCTGGGAAAGGTGAGCTCAACCATGTAGGCCGTCCAGCCGCGTTTCGGCGCGGGAACTTTGGCGACATACGTGCCGTTGCCTTGATCGGTCAAATCCGTGCTGGTCCAACGCGGCCCAATCGTGGTCAGGCGAAAATCGCGCGCGCCGGGATTCGACGCTTGCCATAACTTCACCGCCGAAGGCTTGGTTTTTGCCTGCACACGAATGGTGCCGTCTTTTTCGATTTTCCAATCGAATTGCGGCAAATCGGCGCTGGTCAAAATCGCGTTGTAACAGGCCAGCAACGTCATCCAGGCATCAGAGCCACGCAACGAATGATCGGCGTTCGGCACATAACGCAGATACTTCACGCCCGGCAAATCGGCGTAATAAAACTGCCAGGAATCCGGCACGAAGAACTGGTCTCCGGTTGCGTTGATCAGGAATTTCGGCATCGTCATCCGCTGACGGTATTCATACGGCTCGACGATCTTCATCAACTCTTTGTAACGCGGCGAATCCTGCTGATTCATGATGCCCATTACTTCGTAATCGCCGACCGCAGGCGCGTAATAGCCATAAACCGCAAAGTGATGTTTGAACGACGGAATCACATTCAACAGATCAATCACAATCGGCACGATTCCGACGACGCGCTTGTCCACCGCCGCCGTCGTCCAGGTTGTCCACCCGCGTTTGGAACCGCCCGTCACGACAAATTCTTCTACCTTGGTATTGCCGCCTTCCGCACTGGCGCAAAATGAAGTGATCGTATCCATGGCGCGCACCGCAGCCTTGGTCATCGGCAAGCGCGCAGGCCAGCTTTCGTCGCCGGTCTTGAGAAACTTGTCCCAGGTATAGGCAATCATCTCGTCTTCGACGCGGGGCTTTTTGTCATCGCTGAACGTGAGCGGTTGGTTGGGAATCATGCGCAATTCGGTAACCACGGATTTGGTCGCCAGCGCAATTTGAATGACTGAGCCATCAGCGTCTTTCGGCGGTCCGCTATTGTTGTTGCCGCCAGTGATATACAGCAGCCCTTTATTGGTTTTGACGTCATCCGGTTTGACCAGAATCATCCAGTGCCACCAGACGTTGCGGTCAACTTCGCTGCTGGCGCGCCAGGTCTGCGAAGTCATTTTGATGATGAAGGTAGTGTACCCCTTGCCGGTTGTTTTGCTGACCAGCTCGTATTTGTAGGTGGGATCAGGCGTTTCGATGTACTTATCCAGCGCGGTTTTCGCCGAAGCAGGCATCGGCGCTTGCGCCTGCGTCATCGTCGTCAACAGACAAACGGCGCAGAGAAAAATCGTAACCTTCAACAGCCTGGTGAGTCCTTGAGGTGCCAACTGGTGCATCGTTTCTCTCCGAATGGTTTTGCTAACTGCGTTGGTGAATTGGCGGACAAAAAAGACAGGGCAAACAACGTTTCAGGCTGGCTAAGGAATGCCTGAAACGTTGTGTCGTCCTGTCTACGTTCGTAACAACACAAACCAGCGCGAATTAAGCCAACGCCGGGTCAAGCGCTTCCGGGTTCAACCCCAGATCAGCGATTGCTTGCGCCGCTTTCTTCGCATTGAATTTGCCATCGCGCGCCAGCCGCGACAGCGTCGCAGCCACAATCGCTTCGGCGTTAACTTCGAAATGCTTGCGCAGATACGTGCGATTGTCGCTGCGCCCGAAACCATCCGTGCCCAAGCTGACCAGGCGGCCATTCAGCCACGGAGCCAGTTGATCGGGCACGATCTTCATGTAATCGGTCGAAGCGATGATCGGGCCTTCGGTCTTTTCCATCACCTGAGCGATATACGGCTTTTGCTCCGCTTCGGTAGGATGCAAACGGTTCCAGCGTTCCGCCTGCAACGCGTTGCGCCGCAATTCGTTATAGCTGGTCACGCTCCACACATCCGCATTGACCTTGTATTGTTCGGCCAGCATCTGCTGCGCGCGCAAAGCCTCATTGGCCATCGGGCCGCTGCCCCACAGATGAACTTTGGGACGTCCCGCACCGGCTTTCAGCTTGTAAATGCCTTTGATAATGCCTTCGGTCACACCTTCAGGCATTTCGGGCTGCGCGTAGTTTTCGTTATAGAGCGTCAGGTAGTAATACAGGTTTTCCTGTTCCTGATACATCCGCCGCATGCCCTCTTGCACGATCACAGCCAATTCATACGCGTAGGCAGGATCATAAGCGGCGCAGGTCGGGACCGTGCTCGCCAACACGTGACTGTGTCCGTCCTGGTGCTGCAACCCTTCGCCCATCAGAGTCGTGCGTCCGGCGGTCGCGCCACACAGGAAGCCTTTACCGCGCGAATCCGCAAACGCCCAGGCAAAATCGCCGATGCGTTGGAAGCCGAACATCGAGTAATAGATGTAAAACGGAATCATCTCGACGCCGTGGTTGGCATAGGCAGTGCCAGCCGCCGTGAATGACGCCATCGAACCCGCTTCGGTAATGCCCTCTTCCAAAATCTGACCGGCTTTGTCCTCTTTGTAATAGAGGAACATATCGGAATCGTGTGGCTCATAAAGCTGGCCCTGGCTGGCGTAAATGCCGACCTGGCGGAACAGCGATTCCATACCGAAAGTACGCGCTTCGTCAGGAATGATCGGCACGATGCGCTTGCCCACGTTTTTGTCTTTGAGCAATGCCGTTAGCATTCGCACAAACGCCATGGTGGTCGAAACTTCACGACCTTGCGAGCCGTCCAGTTGTTCCTTAAACAGCGAAACTTCCGGCGTCACCAGTTTTTCCGACTTCACCTGACGCGACGGATAATAGCCGCCCAGTTCTTTGCGCCGTTGGTGCAGGTAAATAACTTCCGGGCTGTCTTGCGGCGGCACAAAGAACTTGGCCGCTTTGGCGTCTTCTTCCGAAATCGGCAGATCGAAACGATCAATCATGTTGATCAGATCGTCTTCGTCCAGCTTTTTGGCCTGGTGTGCCAGGTTACGGCCTTCGCCTCCTGACGGGCCCAGACCATAACCTTTGATCGTCTTAGCCAGAATGACTGTCGGTCGGCCCGTGGTTTCAAATGCGCGTTTGTAGGCGTTGTAAACCTTGCGCGAATCGTGGCCACCGCGGCGCAACTTCCACAAATCTTCATCGCTCCAGTCTTTGACCAGTTCGAGCAATTCGGGATATTTGCCGAAGAATTTCTCGCGCAGGAACGCGCCGTCTTTGGCGCGGAAGGATTGATACTCGCCGTCCACACACTCTTCCATGCGTTTCAGCAAAATACCGGTTTTGTCTTTGGCAAAGAGCGGATCCCAAATCCCGCCCCAAAGGACTTTGATCACGTTCCAGCCTGCGCCACGGAAGGCGGCTTCGAGTTCTTGCACGATCTTGCCATTGCCGCGTACCGGGCCGTCCAGCCGCTGCAAGTTGCAGTTCACCACAAAAATCAGGTTGTCTAGCTTTTCGCGTGAAGCCAGCGTGATCGAGCCCATTGATTCTGGCTCGTCCATTTCGCCGTCGCCCAGGAACGCCCACACCTTGCGGTCAGTTGCCGAAATCAGACCACGATTTTCCATATAGCGCATGAAGCGCGCCTGATAGATGGCATTCAATGAAGCCAAGCCCATCGAAACCGTCGGGAAGCTCCAGAAATCCGGCATCAGCCAAGGATGCGGATACGAGGTCAAGGCCGGTTCGCCGCGCAATTCGTGGCGGAAGTTTTCCAGATGCTTGAGCGACAGACGGCCTTCCAAAAACGCCCGGGAATAAATGCCTGGGCTGGCGTGACCTTGAAAGTAAACAAAATCACCCGGCGTTTCAGCGCCAGCCTGATCCTTGATCGTCGCGCGGAAGAAATTGTTGAATCCGACTTCCATCAAAGTCGCGACAGAAGCATACGTGGCGATATGACCACCGATGCCGGAGTCTTTCTTGTTTTGCTGGACGACCATTGCCATCGCATTCCAGCGGATGATGCTCTTGATACGGCGTTCCATTTCCAGATCGCCGGGATACGGCACTTCTTCGGAAAGGGGAATCGTGTTGCAATATGGCGTATTGAATTGCTGCGGCAGGTGCAGGCCAGCGAACTTCGCGCGCTCAGTCAGTTTATTGAGCAGATATGCGGCGCGGGCCGAATTATCGTCATCGAGAACTTGATCCCAGGCTTCCAACCATTCCGCTGTCTCTTGCGGATCGGAATCCATGGAGGAGGAAGAGGCACTTACTTCTGCTTCGATCTGTTTTTCCAGTTGAGCTTTAGCTTGCATTGTCTTTCTTATCCCTTTGCTAACGCGCTTGAGCGGCGCTTCCAGTCAGACTTCGACAATCCGCTGCCCTTTGGCAGTCGTTTTTGCACTCGTCCAAGTCGCGTCATTAGATATCCTTCTCTGAAATGGTGTCGTAGGCCGCATACTATAGCGTAAACCTGCCACTTAGTCGAAGCAGACACGCCTTCCCAGCCCCTCCTTTCTCGCTTTCTTGCCTTTCGGGCAGTCAAAACAGCAGGCCCCCTCCCTGCTGAGAACGCCTTTTTAAGATTCGGGTAAAATGTCGCGACCGCAAGGCTTTGCCTTGTTTGCGGCCTGCTTACCAAGTCTCACACAACCAATGGTGTTGACAGATACCAGATGGCCCACTATATTGGGTCTCGCTTTTGGTGCGCGATCAATTTCTAAAATTAAACGTTAGATGACCTAGCGCGGCAAGAGGGAATCCGGTGGAAATCTGGAACTGCCCCGCAGCGGTGAGCAGGAACGAAAGCCGTACAAAAGCACTGGCGTGACGCCGGGAAGCTGTGGCCCGTAGGAAGCCCGCATAAGGAAATGCCTGCCAGTCCGAAGACCTGCCAAAAGCCTGCATCAAATCAACGCCTACCGACACCCTTGGTAGTGCGCTGTGATGTGGTCATTGCCGGTATTTTTCGAGGGGAAAAATGGCAAACCATAGTCGTCCGACCTTTGTCCGGTCGCTTGCCTGAATTCCCACCTGATGTCGTTTTTGGCGTGTAAACCAGCGCCGCAGTCAACCAAATAGAACTGAAGCCCAATTTTTCGCAACTCGCCATCCCTGGTAGTAGATGAATTTTATGACCGTCAATGCTATTGCTTTCGCTGAACCCAAAACCAACTCCGAAGCCGTTGCTCCCACGACCATGCGCGTGCGCAAACGCAACGGGAATTTAGAACCGGTAGACGTCAACAAAATCGTGCGCGCCGTCGGACGCTGCTGCGCCGGTTTGCCACAAGTAGATTCCATTCGCGTCGCGACCAAAACAATCGGTGGACTGTATGACGGCGCAACCACCAAAGAGCTGGATCTGCTCTCAATCAACACCGCCGCTTCCCTAATTGTCGAAGAACCTGAGTATTCCCGGCTGGCCGCCAGATTGCTGGCCACCTATATTGATAAAGAAGTCCGCAATCAGGAAATCCAATCGTTTTCACAATCCATCAGCGTTGGCCATCAGACCGGTTTAATTTCTGCGCACATTGCCGAATTCGTTGCTGCCAACAGCCGCAAACTGAATGACGCTATCGAACCGGAACGAAATAATCTGTTCGAGTATTTTGGTTTGCGCACGGTCTATGACCGGTATCTGCTGCGCCATCCAACCAAACGTGACGTGCTCGAAACACCACAATATTTCTTCCTGCGTGTCGCCTGCGGTTTGGCCCAAAGCGTCAACGAAGCCATCGCGTTATACCGGCTCTTTTCTTCGCTGGAATACATGCCCAGCACGCCGACGTTGTTCAATTCGGCGACCAATCATCAACAGCTTTCGTCCTGTTTCTTGCTCGACTCGCCGCAAGATGAACTGGAAGCCATCTATCGCAAATACACGGACGTTGCGATGTTGTCGAAATTCGCCGGTGGGATCGGTATCGCGTATTCGCGCGTACGCTCAAAAGGCTCATTGATTCGCGGCACCAACGGACATTCCAACGGCATCATTCCCTGGTTGAAGACGCTGGATTCCTCTGTCGCCGCCGTCAATCAAGGCGGCAAACGCAAAGGCGCTTGCTGTGTCTATCTGGAGAGCTGGCACGCCGACATCGAAGCCTTTCTCGAATTGCGCGATAACACCGGCGACGAAGCGCAGCGCACGCACAATCTGAACCTCGCCAACTGGATTCCCGATTTGTTTATGCGCCGCGTCGAAGCAGACGAAAACTGGTCGCTCTTCGATCCGAAAACCGTGCCGCATTTCACGGACCTTTACGGAGAAGAATTTGAGCAAGCCTATCTGACCGCAGAGGCGCAGGGGCTGTACAACAAGCAGGTCAAAGCGCGCGATTTGTACCAGCGAATGATGAAAACGCTGGCGCAGACCGGCAATGGCTGGATGACGTTCAAAGATTCCAGCAATCGCAAATGCAATCAAACCGCACTGCCAGGCAGAGCCGTACATCTGTCAAATCTCTGCACGGAAATCATCGAAGTCACGTCCGCCGACGAAACTGCCGTTTGTAATCTGGGGTCGGTCAACCTGAGCCGGTATATCAACGGCGGCGAATTCGATTTCGTCAAACTGGCGCGCAACGTTCGTTTGGCAATGCGGGCGCTGGATCGCGTGATTGACATCAATTTTTACCCGATTCCGGCAACGGCGGCGTCCAATCGGCGTTGGCGTCCGGTAGGTCTGGGCGTGATGGGCTTGCAGGATGTGTTCTTCCAACTAAAACTGCCCTTTGATTCGCCAGAAGCCCTGCAGCTCTCGACGCAAATTCAGGAAGAAATCTATTACCACGCGCTTTCGGCCTCTTGCGATTTGGCCGAAGAATTCGGCGTGCATCCCTCTTTTGCCGAAACGCGCGCGGCGCGCGGCGAATTGCAATTCGACCTCTGGCAAATCAAACCGCAACAGCCCGAGCGCTGGAATGCCTTGCGCGAGCGCATCAAGACTGTCGGGTTGCGCAACTCGCTGATGATTGCGATTGCGCCGACAGCGACAATAGCTTCGATCTGCGGCTGCTACGAATCCATCGAGCCGCAAGTGTCGAATCTGTTCAAACGCGAAACGCTTTCCGGTGATTTCCTGCAAATCAATCGTTACCTGGTGGCGGATTTGCAGAAGCGCGGGCTGTGGACAGAAGAGATACGCGCCAAGATCAAACTGGCTGAAGGTTCAATCCAGTCGTTGACTGAATTACCCGGCGAGTTGCGCTCGCTGTATCGCACGGCGTGGGAGTTGCCGATGAAAGCCTTGATTGATCAGGCCGCTGCTCGTGGCGCGTTCATTGACCAAAGCCAGTCGCTGAATTTGTTTATGGAAGCGCCGACCATTGGCAAACTGTCTTCGATGTATATGTACGCCTGGAAGCAGGGCTTGAAAACGACCTACTACTTGCGCTCGCGCCCTGCGACTGGCATTGCCAAAACGACCGTGCCAGCCAACACGACGGCAACGCCCACAACGCCCAAAAGCTATTCGGATGCGGAGGCCCTGGCCTGTTCGCTGGAAAACCCGGAAGCGTGTGAGGCTTGCCAGTAAAGTTTGTACGAGAGAAGGAGACCTGCTGTGTTATTGCAACCTGGCTTTAATCTGACGTTACGACCGATGAGGTATCCGGTCTTTTATGAGATGTACCGCAACGGTATCAAAAACACCTGGACGGTCGAGGAAGTTGATTTCTCGACTGACCTGGTTGATTTGCGTTCTCGCATGACGCCCGCCGAACGACATCTGATCAATCGCCTGGTCGCGTTTTTTGCCACAGGCGATTCCATCGTCGGCAATAACTTGGTATTGAATTTATACAAGCACATCAACGCTCCAGAAGCGCGCATGTACCTGTCGCGTCAGTTGTATGAGGAAGCGCTGCACGTGCAATTTTACCTGACGCTGCTCGACACCTACATTCCCGATCACGCAGAGCGCGAACAAGCCTTTGCCGCCATTCACAACATTCCCGCAATTGCGCGCAAAGCCCAGTTTTGCCAGCGCTGGATTGATTCGCTCTACACCACGGACACGCTGCAAACGCAGGAAGACCGGCGCGCGTTTTTGCTCAATTTGATCTGTTTCGCGGCCTGCATCGAAGGTCTGTTCTTCTTTGCCGCGTTTGCCTATGTCTACTTCTTGCGCTCAAAAGGCTTGCTGCACGGTCTGGCATCTGGCACGAACTGGGTGTTCCGTGACGAAAGCATGCACATGGCGTTTTCATTCGAAGTCGTCAAAACCGTGCGCAACGAAGAGCCGGAACTGTTTAACCAAACGCTGACCAACAACGTGTATCAAATGCTGGAAGAAGCCGTTGAATGCGAGATGCAATTTGCTGAAGATTTGCTGAGTGGTGGCGTTGCCGGGCTTTCAACCGCAGAAATGCGGCAGTATCTGCAATTTGTTGCCGATCAGCGGTTGGCGCAACTTGGTTTGCCGACGCTCTATCACGTCAAAAACCCGTTTCCGTTTATGGAACTGCAAGACGTGCAAGAGCTGGCAAACTTCTTTGAGCGGCGCGTGTCGGCCTATCAAGTCGGCGTCAGCGGTCAGGTCGCCTTCGACGAAGCGTTTTAGCCACTTTCCAACCAACACACAAGAAAACGGCCAGCAAACATTCCAGAGACGTTTGCTGGCCGTTTTTCATGTCCTAGATCAGATTTCATTTTGGCCTACGGGGACTGCCACAGAGGCACAGAGCCACAGAGATTTCTAAGCATTTCTCTGAGCCTCCGTGGCTCTGTGGCGAATCCGTAAAGCGAATTGAAAACCGATCTAAAAAACTGTCCAGGGACAATCTGGTAAATGCTTTATAGTTCGAATTTGTCCAGGTAATCGGGAATCTCAACCTGCCAGCCGAACTTCTCTACGATCTTCTGCTTCATGGCTTCTTGCGCGCTGGGCTCGCCATGCACCAAAAAAAGCTTCTCTGGCGCGCGCTTGAATCCCTCAAGCCAACGCAACATCTCGTGCAAATCCGCGTGTGCCGACAGATTTTCCAGCCGTTCGATATGCGCGTGAACCGGGACAAACTCGCCGAAAATCTTGATCTCTTTTTCGCCGTCAAGCAGTCGGCGGCCACGCGTGCCTTCGGCCTGGAATCCAACAAAAATCACGGTATTGCGTTCATCCGGCAAGCGCTTGCGTAAGTGGTGCAAGATGCGCCCGCCAGTTGCCATGCCGCTGGCAGAGATAATGATGGCAGAACCGTCACGCGCCGAAACGGATTTCGACTCGTCCCGCGTGCGCGCCAGATTGAAGCGTTTGGTCGCCAGCGGGTTTGTCCGTTCATCGAGCAAATCCCTCATGTCCAGATCGTGATCTTCTTTGTGCTGTAAGTATAGTTTGGTTGCACTGACAGCCATCGGGCTGTCCACGATCACAGGCAATTCGGGAATGCGCTGTTCGGTTTCCAGTTCACGCAGCAAATACAACAGTTGCTGTGTGCGTCCCACGGCAAACGCCGGAATCAACACCTGCCCTCCGCGCTGAGCCGTGGCGTTGATGATCTCAGCCAAGCGCGCTTTGACATCAAAGTCAGGGTGCGTGCGGTCGCCATAGGTGGATTCCATGACGATGTAATCAGCCTCATCCACATTGGACGGGTCGTTGATGATCGGTTCGTTATATCGGCCAATGTCTCCCGTCAGCACAACGCGTTTATGCGCGCCATCTTTACCTTCGACGTCAACCACGACAAAACTCGACCCTAAAATATGACCCGCAGTCACAAATTCGAACGAGACTTTTTTCGTCAGTTGAATTCGTTTGTGATAGTTGACCGATTGCAAATGTTTCAATGCCTGATTGGCATCTTTTTCTGAATACAACGGCAAGGCGGGATGGTGTTTGCTTGCGCCGGTCTTGTTGAAATACGCCGCATCTTCTTCCTGCAAGCGAGCGGAATCCGGCAACATAATGCGTGACAGTTCGACGGTCGCCGGTGTGCCATACACCGTACCGTCGAACCCGTCGCGCACCAACCTGGGCAAATAGCCAGTGTGGTCAATGTGCGCGTGCGTCAGAATCACCGCATTGATCGAAGCCGGATTGATCGGGAATGGCTCCCAGTTGCGCAAGCGCAACTTTTTCAATCCCTGGAACAAACCACAATCAACCAACACACGGTAACCGTCTACTTCAATGAGATGTTTGGACCCCGTCACAGTGCGTGTCGCGCCCAGAAATTGGATATAAGCCATTCCCTCTCCCCTCTCTTTTGCTAGTCAGAAATCAGACAATTCCATCTAACGCGATTCAGTACCCCGGCTGGCTGATGGATTTTGTATCCACCTTGGGCGCGTACTTTTTCGCGACCGCTTCAATCTCACTGGCTTTGCCGATCAGGACAAACACCAGATTGTCGAGCGGATAATACTGTTTGATCACGCGTTGGGCGTCGGCCAAAGTCATCGCATCAATCTGTTTGTAGTAATCATTGATGTCGCGTTCGTCCAAGCCGTAAAACTCCAACGTCGCAATCAGATTAGCCAACTGGTCGCTGGTTTCGATGGTGGGCGGGAATTGGCCTTTGATGTAGTTCTTGGCCGATTGCAGGTCTTTTTCGCTGATGCCTTGCGTGTGCAGCTTGCGCAAGATTTCCAGCGTCAAGTCAATCGCCTTTTCCGTCGTGGCATTGCGTGTGTAGGTGGCAATGATAAATGGCCCACGCGCTTTGCGTTGTTCAAAGCGCGCGCTCGCGCCATACGTCAGCCCGGAACTCACGCGCAACGCATCGTTGAGCATCGAGGTGAACCGTCCGCCAAAGAGCGTGTTGATGACGTTCAGATATACGCGGTCAGCACTGGTGCGAGCAATACCGAGGTTGCCGATTTGATAGTACGTCTGTGTCGAATCCGGTTTGTCCACCAGCAGCAATTTCTTGCCCGCGACCGGCTGCGGATCAGGCAAATTCACCGTGGGGGCTTGTTTAGCAGCCCAGCCGCCGAATTTGTCGCCCAACAACTTTTCCATTTCAGCGCTGTCAAAGTCTCCGGCAACGGCGAGAATGGTATTCGCGGGCGTGTAATAGCTGTCGTAAAACTTCACCACATCGTCGCGCGTTAATGCCGCCAATGACTTTTCATCGCCGCCAACCGGGCGTGCATACGGATGAGCGCCATACAGATACGCGTTGAAATATTCGCCAATCACACCTTGCGCGCGATCTTTGGCGGATTTCAGTCCATCAATGTTTTGCTTCAACAGCTTCTCGACTTCGGTTTGCGGAAAGGTCGAACCGGTCAAACACTCGCTGAAAATATCCAGGCCTTTCGTCAGGTCTTTTTTGACGAATTCGGCGCGACCACTCGTGAAATCCAGGCCTGCGCCCCCAAAAAGTTGCGCGCCAATGAAATCGAGTTCTGCCGCGATCTGATCTGCCGTGCGCGACTTGGTTCCTTTGCGCAACAAACTGGCGGTCAAATCGGCGACGCCTTCTTTGCCTGCCGGATCAGCAGTCGAACCAGCTTTGACGATAAAACTGAAGCTGACCAGCGGTAAGTCATGCTGCTCGAGCAACAAAATGGTCAGGCCGTTTTTGAGCTTGTTTTTTTTGAATGGCGGCAGCTTGAGTCCGCCGCTTTGCGCTTGCGCTGGCAAAACAGACACAAGCGCAAGAAGCACGATAAGAAAAAGACTCGTGAATCGTTGTGACATAAACTCTCTCCATCAGTGCATCGGCGCAGCGCCAGATGCGCCTTGGGCTATTTCGTTTCCTTCTCCGGCACCAAGGTTACGACGGTGCGGTTCTTCTCGTGGAAGTATTGCTTGGCTACGCGCTGAACATCGGCCTTGCTAACCTTGGCGTAATCATCAGCCGCAGTAAACAGTTTCTGGTAATCGCCAAAGAAGACTTCGTACGTGCCGATGATGTTGGCCTTGCCGCTGATGGTTTTCATCTGGCGATAAAACCCGGCCAACAAAATATTGCGCGCTTTTTGCAGCTCTTCATCAGTTACGCCGACGGTTTTGACCTTTTCGAACTCGTCATAAATTGCCGCTTCGATCTTTTCCGGCGCAACATTGGCTTTGGGTTGCGAGCTGATGGTGAACAATGTCGGATCAAACGTCGGCCCAGAGCCGCCGCCGACCGACAGCGCCAATTGATCTTTGTCCACAATGCGCTGATACATACGCGAACTCTGCCCGCTAAACAGAATCGTTTGCAGCATCTGCAAAGCGTAATAGTCCGCGTGTTTGGCTTCGGGGACGTGATATCCCATCATCAAAATCGGAAGTTGCGCGAATTTTTTGATGACGGCGCGGCGCTCGCCCAATTGCGCCGGTTCTTTCGTCGTCACAGCCGCAGGCGGCGCATGCGACGGAATCGGTTCAATGAACTTTTCCGCCAGCTTGAAAATCTCTTCGGCGGAAATATCGCCGCTTACCACCATCGTGGCGTTCGACGGCGAATAGCCCATCTCGAAATGACGCTTCAGGTCGTCAATCTTCCAGTTCTCGATGTCTACCATCCAACCGACGACCGGCCATTGATACGGATGCGCCGTGTAGGCTGTGGCAAATAGTTGCTCGAAAAGAATGCCAAAATTGTTCGCATCCACCGACGAGCGCCGCTCCGAGGCAACGACGCCGCGCTCGGATTCGATCACTTTGGGATCAAAGCTCAAATCTCGAATTCGGTCCGCTTCCAGATCAAAAATCAGCTCCAACGCCGATTTGGGAAACCAATCCTGATAGACAGTCAGATCACGACTGGTATAGGCGTTGTTCGATCCGCCAGCTGCTTCCATTGTCTGGTCGAATTGTTTCGGGCCGTATTTCTTGGCGCCGTTAAACATCATGTGCTCAAAGAAGTGTGACAGACCTGTCGTGCCGGGCCGTTCATTCCGCGAACCAATCCGGTAAAAGATATACAGCGCCACGTTTGGGATTGAACGATCTTCTTCGACGATGATCTTCATCCCGTTTTTGAGTGTGTGCGTTTTGATCTGAAACTGTTGCGCCTGTCCGCTCATTGGCAGCCCCGCCAACAGCAAGAGCAGCACAACGCCGAGCATTCCTGCTTTCATCTTCCCTCCTGTAAACCTCGTTCCGACTTTACGTCTGAGTATGGCAAAGACCTCATTTTGTCACGCGCTTGCCAACGCAATAGAGGTACTGCGCCGTGCGAATGAAAATTTGTCCGTCTGAAATTGCGGGCGAACTCAAACACTGCGCTTCGTTCATTTCATTTTCGGCCAGAATTTCAAATTGCGGTCCGGCTTTGACAACAGAGACGACGCCTTCTTCATTCATCACATAAATCTTGCCGTCGGCCAGCACCGGAGACCCGCTATACGTGCCGGATTTCAACCGCTGCGGCGGATAAATCTCCTTGCCGGATTTCGCATCCAAACAGACAAAGCCGCCATTGTCGCGAATCAGATAAAAGTATTTCCCGTCGGTCACTGGCGAAGGCACGTCCGGTCCATTGGCAAACGACCAGGCGCGATGCGTGCTGGTCACGTCGCCTCGTCCCCCCGCTTTCAATGCCAGATACGGATTGCCGCGACTGCCCGCATAGATCATGCCATCCACGACGAGCGGCGAATTCACTGTGCGATAAAACGGATTGTTGTCAGGATTCAAACCATATGCCCGCCACAGTTCTTTGCCGGTGGCTAGTTCGTGCCCCGTCACGCAATCGCCACCGCTGATGATCAGTTCCAAGGTATTGCCTTGGCGCAACAAAGCTGGCGTGATGTAGGCGTCAGGCGATTCTCGAATTGCTGGCGTAGGCCGTTCGACGCGCCAGATGGTTTTGCCCGTCGTTTTATTCAGCCGCAGGATGTAGGACGGATCGTCGGTTTTCATGCCGTGCAGCACCGGCACATACAATGAGTCTTCATGCAACAACGGCGAAGAGGCAAAGCCCCAATTCAGACCGAACGCGCCATATTCTTTTTGAATGTCTCGCGCCCAGATTTCGGTGCCTTTGAAATCAAACGCCTTCAGCATACCTGTGCCAGTCAATGCCCAGACGTTTTTGCCGTCCGTCACGGGCGAAGGCGAAGACATATTTTGCTTGCGCAATTTCGTGTCGCCGCTGCTGAGCAATTTCTTCCACAACACCTCGCCTTTGGCGCGCTCAACACACCACAAATGCAAGCTGCCACCTTCAGCGACATTCAAAAAAATCAGGTTGTTCCAGATGATCGGCGTCGAACCGCTCCAGGCAGGCAATTGCAGCTTCCAGGTGATGTTTTCCGTGGGCGACCATTTTACCGGCAGGTTCTTTTCAGTGCTGATACCGTTCAGGGATGGGCCACGCCATTGCGGCCAGTTCTCTGCCAAGACAAACGGCAACGAAACAAGGCAAGACAGCAGGGCGGTCAGTAAAGCGAGCGAGAGTTTGCGACGCATGTCCTTCCTCCAAAATTTGAATATGTTGTGTTGCGCGGTGCGCTCTGATGTAGGCGGGCCTATGGTAGTGCAATCGCACGCAAAGTAGAAGTTGCCCAAAGAAGGAAATACCTGTTTGGCAACGCGGAAGATAGAAACGCGCCGTCAGTTGCATTCCACCTTGCCACGCGTGTAGCATCAGCCGCGTTGCTGGGTCGCATAACGCAATTTCTGCCCAGCGCTAATGCCTATGATTGTCCGCTAAACAATGAGTCTGTGCGTGCCGTTCAAGACTTCGCATTCTCTGGCGATGAATCAGTCTTGGTGTGTCTATCGCGCGCCAGCTCATTCCTTTTCCCTATTACCAACTGATTTTGCCGTGCCCGTTGCAATGGTTTGCAGGAAGGCAAGCCTGACACGGTGAACTCTGGAAAAATGATGCAGGACAGTTTTAGGAGCAGATCGAAATGAGTTTTTCTGACGAACAGTTACAACGCTTTGGCTGGCAAGAGTTCTTTGCCGCGAACTTTGCCCCATATGCCAAACAAGGTTACCGCGCCGGACGTGTGGCGCTGGAATACAATCAATTCCAGCGTGTGTTGACCACCGATGGCGAAGTGCTGGCCGAGGTCGCCGGCAAACTGAAACACGAAGCCACCAGCCGCGCAGAGTTGCCTGCGGTCGGGGATTGGGTGGTGTTGCGGTTGTTGCCTGCTGAAAACAAAGCCGTCATCCACGCAGTATTGCCCCGGCGCAGCAAGTTCATGCGCAAAACCAAAGGCGCCAAAACCGAAGAGCAAATTGTCGGCGCAAACATTGACACCGTTTTTCTCGTCACGTCGCTCAACCAGGACTTCAATCCACGTCGGATGGAACGGTATCTGGCGATAGCACGTGAAAGCGGCGCACAACCGGTGTTGCTGTTGACCAAAACCGATCTTTGCGAAGATGTCGCGATCAAGCAGGCAGAAATGGAAGCTATCGCCGCAGATGTTCCCATTCACGCCGTTTGCGCCATCAAAGAAGAAGGCTTGGCGGCGCTGGAGCCATATTTTGGACTGGGGCAAACCGTTGCCCTGATCGGTTCTTCCGGTGTCGGCAAATCCACGTTGATCAATCGGTTGTTGGGGCGTGAGCGGCAAAAGGTCAAAGATGTACGCGAAAACGATGAGCGCGGTCAGCACACCACGCGGCATCGGGAATTGATCCAGATGCCAAATGGCGCTTTGGTACTGGATACGCCGGGCATGCGCGAGTTACAGCTTTGGGATGTCGAAGAAGGCGTCGAGGCGACCTTTGAAGACATCGAAGAGTTAAGCCAGCAATGCCAGTTCAGTGATTGCCGTCATCAGCGCGAACCGAACTGCGCAGTGCAGGAAGCCATCGCCGAAGGAACGCTTCAGCCACAGCGACTGGAAAATTACCAAAAGCTGCAACTGGAGTTGGCACATCTGGCTCGGCGCCAGGATGCGCTGGCACAACGCACGGAACGCAATCGCGTGAAAAAGCTGACCCGGCAAGGCGAGGAACGCGCTCGCTGGAAACGGGGCGGACGGTAGCCCGGCTCAATTCTCACGACCCATAGTTGCTATAAAGTCTCGTAAAATTGCCGCGCGCAGTTGCTCAACGCCCAGCATCGGGAGTATGGTTTCTGCGCGCGGAAAATGGTCCACACGAATGTCCCTGTTTTCCGCTTCCCTGTAAAACGCATCCCCTTTCCGGCACATTCAATGACACGTTTCCCCTGTAATCATACGGTTACGTGTGCAGCGCTGTGCGTCTGAAGCTCAACACGAGGCCAATGAAGTCTCTGCCAAGTAAATACCAGGCTCACTGAATCAGGCCAACACAGTGCCGCGCCTACCCGAAAGGAGACAGGTGTGAATTCCTATCAGCCTACAGCTCAATCTTCTCGTTCTTCTCGGTTCGCACAAACAATGTTTTCGACAACGCTGCGCTGCACGATCAGCCTGGCCATCTTGCTTGTCTGCAGTCTGGCCCTCGCTGTTGCCGTGTGGGCGCAGGTTGAACGAACGCGTTATCAAGTGACAGCCGCCCCCAAACCAAACGAACAACAACACCGCCAGCAAGAGCTGGAAGCAAAGCTTGAACGCAAACTGGAAAAGAAACGCCGGCAGCAGGAATGGCGTTCGTCTCCTGACCGTTTTGATGAACCGGCGGGGGCTGCCGGATACTTCCTGACAAAACGTCTGGCGACAGGCATGAAAGACCTGCCGCTAGAACGGTATGCCTCCGCACGCGCACAGATGGCGAGAATGCGACAGTATTCGACGGCACTGGGAAAATATCTGGACGGCACACCCGGCCAATTGGCGTTGGGCAATTGGACGTCCTTAGGACCGGGCAACATCGGGGGGCGGACGCGCGCACTGCTCATCAATCCTGCCGATGCCAACACGATGTATGCCGCTGGAGTGGCGGGTGGCATCTGGAAAACGACCAACGGCGGCAATTCCTGGACGCCCATGTCCGACTTGCTCGCCAACATAGCCATTAACTCCATGGCGATGGATCCAACCAACTCAAATGTGATTTATGCAGGCACAGGCGAAGGTTTCTTTAACGTGGACTCCGTGCGCGGCAATGGCATTTTCAAAACGACTGATGGCGGCACAAACTGGACTCACCTGCCCCCCACTGCAAGCAATAGCAATTTTCACTATGTAAACGATCTGGTCGTCAGCGCAACCAACAGCCAGCGCATCTATGCCGCAACCCGTACGGGGATCTTTCGCTCCCTGGATGGCGGAGCCAACTGGACGCAAGTCTTTGCAGCACCGCAACTGGGCGGTTGCCTGGATCTGGCGATTCGCACGGATCAAGCCAATGATTACGTGTTTGCAGCGTGCGGTAATTTTGCGCAAGCCACGATTTACCGAAATACCGATGCGGGCAGCTCAGGAACCTGGGACGCGGTTCATACTGAAGCCAATATGGGGCGCACATCATTGGCGATTGCCCCCTCCAACCAAAATGTAATTTATGCGCTTTCGGCCAGTCTTGCCGCGGGTAATTATGACGATGGCTTGCACGCCGTCTTTCGCTCGACGACAGGCGGCGCTGCTGGAAGCTGGTCGGCACGTGTCACCAATACCAATCCCACCAAGCTCAACACGTTGCTTCTCACGAACGTCATCTATGCGCATCTAACGGAATGCGGGTTTGGCACCAGCCAATATTTCAATCAAGGCTGGTACGACAATGTCATTGCTGTTGACCCGGCAGACGAAAATCGTGTCTGGGCTGGCGGCGTGGATATTTTTCGCTCAGATGACGGCGGTGCGAATTGGGGCTATGTCCCTTGCGGCATACACCCAGACCATCACACGATTGTTTTCCACCCGCAGTACAACGGAACAAGCAACAAGACGATGTTTGTCGGCAACGACGGCGGCATCTATCGCACCACGGATGCGCGCGCACCGGTTCGCACCAGCAGCGTGTTGTGCAGCGGTTCCTGCACTGGGCTGGTCACGTTTTCCAAACTGAATAACAACTACGGCGTGACCCAGTTCTATCACGGAGTTCCCTATCCCAACGGCCAGACGTATTTTGGCGGAACGCAAGACAACGGCACCAATCGCGGTTCAGAAGCGGGCGGCGCTTCGTGGAGTACCGTGCTGGGTGGCGATGGCGGGTATGTCGCGGTAGACCCAACCAATACCAACACGCTGTACGCGGAGAATTTCGGTCTTTCGATTCAGCGCAGCACCAACGGCGGCAACAGTTGGGCAAATGCTGTCAGCGGCATCACCAACTCCGGCTTTTTGTTCATCACACCGTTCATTATGGACCCATCCAACGCACAACGTTTATGGACGGGCGGTTCGGTGTTGTGGCGCACCAGCAACGGTGCAAGCTCCTGGACACAAGCCAGCGCCGCCCTTTCTGGCGGCAGCGTCAGCGCCATTTCGGTTGCGCCAACAGACGCCAATAACGTGCTGGCGGGAACTTCAACCGGTTTCGTCCATCGCACGACAACCGGCACGACTTCGACCTCGGCAACCAGTTGGCCCAGCGTCCAACCGCGCAGCGGATACGTCTCCTGGATTGCGCACGATCCGGCCAATGCCAGTGTCGTCTACGCCACCTATTCGACCTTTGGCGGAACACACGTTTGGAAAAGCACCAATGGCGGCGCAAGCTGGTCAGGCCTGGATGGCACTTCCCCCAACAACATTCCCGACGTGCCGGTGCACTGCCTGGCCGTTGATCCGGCGAATACCAGCCGTCTTTACGTAGGCACGGATGTCGGTGTGTTTGCTTCGACGGATGGCGGGCTAACGTGGGCGGTGGAAAACTCCGGCTTTGCCAATGTCATTACGGAATCGTTGTCGCTCAACACCACGGGCAGCACCAGGTTTTTGTTTGCCTTCACACATGGGCGCGGCGCGTGGCGCGTCCCGTTGAGCGGATCGGGCGCAGCGCCGACCATCAGCGGCGTCTCACCTGCAGTTGCCGCAGTCGGCTCAACCCTGACGTTGCAAGGCTCTGGCTTTGTTGGCGTCAATGGCGTCAAATTCAGCAATAACATCAACGCTGCGTTTACCATTTACAGCGACACACAAATCAGCGTCACGGTTCCCGCAGGCGCACAGTCTGGCCCACTAACCGTCAGTAAACCGAGCTTCCCCGATGTGCAAGGCGGCAATCTAACCGTCTGTCCCACACCGCCCGTCACACTTTCGGTGGATGACAATTCGGCGGAAACATCTTTGGGGTTTGGCACCGGGCCGACGAATTCAGTGTGCGTCAATCGCCTGACACCGAGCAGCTATCCGGCAACGCTGACCGCCGTGTTGCCTAACATCGCGTTGCCTGCCGGAACCAACATCAACATCGTGGTGGGCGTAAACGCCGATGGTGACAGCAACATCAACAACACCATCACACAAACCATTGCGACCACCGTTGCGGCCAGCAACGCCTTCACCTATTACGCGGTGACACCAATCACGATCAACGCAGGCGATTTTGTCGTAGGCTTTAGCTACGTTCCGTCAGCGGGCGTCTTCCCTGCCAATCTTGACCAAACCACCACCCAAACGCGCTCTTATCTTTCGACCAACGGCACCAGTTTTTCCACACTTGACAGCCAGGGTTACCCAGGCAATTTGCTGGTGCGCGCCGAAGTCTTTCCCGGCACTTGTCCCAACTGTACGTATGCGATTGCGCCTGGCAGTCAGAGTTTCACAGCAGCAGGGGGCAGCAATTCGATCTCCGTTACCGCTGGTTCAGGCTGTGACTGGACAGCCGTCAGCCAGGCACCTTGGATCAGCATTACCAGCGGCGCAAGCGGCACTGGCAACGGCAGCGTCAGTTACAGCGTGGCGGCCAATCCCGGCCTGGCGCGCAATGGCACAATCACGGTTGCGGGATACTCCTTTTCGATTTCGCAAAGCTCTGGCTGCGGCCTTATTGGCGCAACCCCGACCACCTTGCCCGCTGGAATTGTCGGCAGCCCTTACAATCAAACCATCAACGGAACAGGCGGCACGGCGTCTTACAGCTTTGCGCTGGCCGTCGGATCAGCGTTGCCTAGCGGACTCTCACTCGCCAGCAACGGCACGCTCAGCGGCACACCGATGGCGGCAGGCAGTTTCAGCTTTTCGGTCAACATCACCGACGCCAACGGATGCACCGGCAGTGCGACGCTTTCGCTCAATGTCACTTGCCCCGCCATCACCGTCAGCCCAACGTCGCTACCGAATGGCACTGTCGGCAGTAACTACAACCAATCGCTTTCCGCCAGCGGAGGCACCGCCGCCTACACATTCAGCTTCAGCGGCAACCTGCCGACCGGGTTATCGCTCACTCCGGGCGGCACGCTCAGCGGCACACCGACTGCGGCGGGCTCGTTCACTTTTACCGTCACGGCAACTGACAGCAAGAATTGCACTGGCTCTCGCCAATACACAGTTGTGATCGCGTGTCCTGCGATTTCAGTCGGGCCAGCAACAATGGCCAACGGCACCAGCGGGATTCCCTACAGTCAGTCGTTCTCACAATCTGGCGCCACCGCTGCGGTCGTTTGGACGCTCACGGGACCATTACCGACAGGTCTGTCACTTGATCTGAATACTGGTGTTCTTGCGGGCACCACAACACAACAAGGCAGTTTCAGCATCACAGTGCGCGCCACTGACAGCAACGGATGCTTTGGCGAACAAAGCTACACCTTGGTGATTGGCTCTTGCCCCACAATCACCATCTCACCGATGAACATTTCGGCGAAAACTGTGGGGGTGGCGTTCAGTCAACAACTCAGCGCCAGCGGAGGTTCACCCGCACATTCCTTCGCGGTAACGGCAGGAAGTCTGCCCAACGGTGTCACGCTTTCGGCTTCCGGTTTGCTGGAAGGTACTGCCACACAGGTGGGCAACTTCGTTTTTACAGTAACGGCAACTGATAGCATCGGATGTGCGGGATCGCGCCAATACACGTTGACGATCAATTGCCCAACCATCACCGTCTCGCCCACGACCATCAGCACAGGAACCGTAGGCTCCTTCTATACGCAGTCATTCACCCAGGCAGGTGCGATTGGCGCTCTAACCTGGAGCGTGACCGGAGCGCTCCCAACTGGACTGAGCTTTGCTCATCAGACACAAACCATTTCGGGCACACCGATACAACCTGGCAGTTTTCCCATCAGTGTGACGGTAACGGACGGAAACAACTGTCAGGGAACGCGCAGCTATACGTTGGTCATTGACTATCAAACGATAGCACTTTCCCCTGAAAGCCTGCCCAACGGACAAATCGGCGCGCCCTATACCGCACAGCTCGCACAATCCGGCGGCGCAGGAACAATCACCTGGAGTCATACGGGAAACCTGCCGAATGGAGTTTTGTTAAACACTGGCTCTGGTTTGTTGTCAGGCGCCGCTACGGCAAGCGGAACCTTCAACTTTACAGTTCGCGCAACGGATCAAAACGGCTGTTTTGCCGAACGCAGCTATTCGGTGATCATCAATCCTTGCCCGGAAATTCTGCTCACGCCCGCAACGCTGCCGGGCGGCACGGTTGGAACGACGTACAACCAATCGCTGTCAGCCACAGGTGGAACACCGGGTTATACGTTCAGTCTGGACTCTGGCACGCTTCCGACGAATGTCATGCTTTCACCAAGCGGAACTCTGTCAGGCCAGCCCAATACCGCAGGCAGTTTCACATTTACCGTCAAGGTCACGGATCAAAACAACTGTCAGGCGACACGCCAATACACAGTCGTCATTTGCGGCACGATCACCGTGAATCCTGCCAGCCTGGCAAACGGTTTTGTCGGCACAGCCTATTCGCAAAGCTTCACGCAAACAGGCGGCGTGGGTGCGATCATCTGGAGCAGCTCTGGCGCATTACCCGGCGGTCTCTCGCTCAATCCCAGTTCAGGATTGTTGTCTGGCTTACCGACCACGACCGGGACGTATGCGTTTAGCATTCGCGCGACAGATCAAAACGGCTGTTTCGGCGAACGCAGCTACGGCGTTACCATCAGCGGCAGCGGATTACAGTTTTATCCACTGAGTCGCCCCATACGCTTGCTCGACACACGCGCCAACCAAGGCAACTGCGATAACGTCAGTGCGCCGATTGCGGCGGGCACATTTATCACCACACAAGCCCGCACCACGTGCGAAGGCATACCGATTCCAACCGCTGCGCAAGCCGTCGTCGGCAACATCACGGTGATCAATCAAAGCCCACAAGCTGGCTATCTGGTGCTTTACCCGGATGGAGTGACGCAACCGCTTGCCGCCAATATGATTTATGAACCCGGCCAGATTTTGGCCAATAACTTTACCGTCGGACTGAGCGCGGACGGTAAATTCAACATCTTCGGCGAACGCACGATTGACGTCATCGTGGACATCAGCGGGTACTTTGCGCCACCGGCTTCGGGCGGGCTGTATTACCATCCACTCGCCAAACCGATCCGCTTGCTTGATACACGTGACGGTCAGGGCAATTGCGATATCGTGGCCGCGCCAATTTTGGCAGGCACTTCGTTAACAACCCTGGCGCGCACCACCTGCGAAGGATTGACCATTCCCGCCTCTGCCCAAGCCATTGTAGGTAACGCCACGGTCATCAACGGTTCGGGACAAACCGGATATTTGACCATTTATCCCGATGGGGTAACGGCTCCCTTGGCAGCCAATATGGTCTACTTCCCCGGCAGCATCTTGTCGAATGCCTTCACCGTGGCGCTGAGCAATGATGGAAAGTTTAATATCTTCGGTGAGAAGACGATTGATATGGTCGTGGATATCGCCGGTTATTACAGCACTGAACCGAGCGATGTGAATGGCGCGGGTTTGCTTTTCAATCCGTTGCCGCGACCGTTGCGCATTCTCGACACGCGCGCAGCCCAAGGCAATTGCGACAGCGTCAATGCTCCGATTACAGGGGGAAGTTCGCTGGCAGCGGCAGGGCGTTTGACTTGCGAATCGTTGACGATCCCCAACGACGCGCAAACGGTGCTCGGCAATGTCACGATCATCAACCAAAGTGGACAGACAGGATTTCTGACTTTGTATCCTGACGGACAGGCGCAACCGCTGGCAGCCAATCTGGTCTATTTTCCCGGCAAAGTGCTGTCAAACGCGTTTGTCGTTGGTTTGAATGCCAACACGGGGCAATACCGCATTTTTGCCGAACGGACGCTGGAAGCAATTGTGGATGTGTCGGGGTATTTTGCGCCTTGATCAGTGCGGCAAAAAGCGGAGCGGATTTTCTGCCCAACACAGAAAACCCGCTCCGCTTTCAGAAATGCGAACGCATTATCGAGGTTTGATTTCCCGGCCATTGGCCGCAGGCGCTTGAGCAACAGCGTCTTTCAGCTTTTCGATGACTTCGCTGCTCAGCGTTTCGAAATTGGCCTTGATCGTAAAACCGGCGGCATTGGCGTGCCCGCCTCCGCCAAATTGTTCCGCCACACGAGCAACATTCACGCGGTTTTTTGAGCGCAAACTGATGCGGTAGGTGTCATTTGGCAGCTCACGAAAGAACGCCACGGCTTCAACGTCGCCGACCGTCAAGGGATAGTTGATGATGCCGTCAGAATCGTCTTCGGTTGCGCCGGTTTGCGACATCGCATCTTTGGACATTTTGATCCAGGCGATGCGTCCCGTCTCATCACGTTGCAAAGTCGAAAGCACCGCGCCGACCAAACGAACTTTGGCGTAGGGATAGTTGTAAAAAATGGCCTGGGAGAGTTTGGCAGGTTGTGCACCATGCCGGACAAGCTCGCTGGCAATTTTGAAGGTTCGTTCAGTGGTATTTGAAAAATGGAATGAGCCCGTGTCGGTCAACAACGCGGCATACACACAACTGGCAATTTCAGAGGAGATTTTTGAGCCGATGGCTTTGGCCAGATTGTAAATCATCTCGCCGACAGCGGCGGCAGTAGAATCAATCCAGTTGAGATCGCCAAACAGCGCCGTAGTCGAATGATGATCAATGTTGACGACAAACTGATCTTTCAGGCTGGGCAGTCCCGGGCGGTCGACATCGCTGCATTCAATCACGAAGACAGCATCATATGACCGGTCAATATCTTTGACGACGCGGACGTCTTCGGCCCCTGGCAATTTGCGGTATGCGTGCGGAACGTGATCACACATGATCACTTCCGCATCTTTTTTCAAACCGCGCAAAATCCAACACAGCGCTAACGAAGACCCTAAACTGTCGCCATCCGGTCGAATGTGCGAAGTTATAGCGAAGCGCTCGTGCTTTTCAATCAACTCGATAACTTGACCCAACATATCCGGTTTCGGATTTGGGATTGCGGATTGCGGATTCGCCGTGGCGAATCGTCAGCGACATTCGGACTTGCTGATGGTCGGCGTGTCGAAAAGCGAAGAAGCCCCCGCTTCGGCCTGCCAAATACAGCCATCCACAATCACTCTTCCGGCAGCTCCTTCTTAATCTCTTCGATGATCTGCATCATCCGGTCCCCGTGTTCCACCGATTCGTCGTACACAAAGCTGATGTCCGGCGTGTGTCGCAATTTGATGCGACCGCCGATCAGACGACGAACAAAACTAGCGGCATTATTCAATGCCAACAGTGTTTCCTGTTTTTCCTGGGGGGAACCAAACACGCTGACAAAAACGCGGGCGTGGCGGAGGTCGGGACTTAGTTTGACTTCGGTAATGGTCGCGAATCCTACACGAGGATCTCGCAATTCACGCGCGATGATCGCGCTGATTTCGTTTTTCAGTTCTTCGGCGACTCGATGAGAACGGTACGACATAACAACCGTGTTCGGTGAGCAAGTTTGAAACCTGGCAGCCGATTATGCCTTAGCCAATTGGCTGCCAGGTTCGCAACAACTACAACTGTGTCGGCGCGACTTTTTCCGTCACAAACGCTTCGATGACGTCGCCGATTTTGTAATCGTTAAACCGCTCGATAGTGATACCGCATTCGTACCCCTGCTGCACGTCGCTGACATCTTCCTTAAAGCGGCGCAAACTGCCGATATGCGTTTCGAAGATGACCACATTGTCGCGAATCAGGCGTGCCTGCGCGGTACGTTTGATAGAACCATTGAGAACCATGCAACCGGCCACTGAGCCAACTTTCGGCACGCGAATAATGTCGCGCACTTCCGCTTTGCCCAGGACGACTTCTTTCATCGTCGCATCCATCAGGCCGAGCATGGCGTTGCGAATTTCTTCCTCGACCTTGTAGATGATCGAGTGCAGGCGAATGTCCACGCTTTCCTGCTTGGCGATATCTTCGGCGCGCGCTTCGGGGCGCACATTGAAACCGATGATAACCGTGGCAGCGCCTGTGTCCGTGGCTTGCGACGCACTGGCGAGCAGCACGTCGTCATAGGTGATTGCCCCCACGCCAGCACGAATGATGCGCACTTTGACTTTCTCAGTCGAAAGTTTCGTGAGCGTATCGCGCAGCACTTCGACAGAACCTTGCACGTCAGCTTTGAGAATGACCAGCAGTTCTTTGACCTCGCCCGATTGCATCTGCGCCGCCAACTGATCCAAGCCGCGTGCCGCAGAACGCGCCAGCGCAGCCGCACGAGCGTGCCCCTGACGATACGACGAAATCTGCTGTGCCTTGGTGATGTCATCCACCACCTGGAACTGATCACCCGCTGCCGGTACGCCTTCCAGACCGAGCACTTCGACCGGCATGGCAGGACCGGTTTCCTGTACGCGTTCTCCGCGATCGTTCATCAACGCGCGCACGCGTCCAAAGAAGTTGCCGACGATAAACGGATCACCGATATGCAATGTACCGTTCTGAATCAGCACCGTCGCCACCGCGCCGCGTCCACGATCCAGCTTGGCTTCGAGCACGGTGCCGGTTGCCTTGCGCATCTTGTTGGACTTGAGATCGTTGATGTCTGCCGTAAGCAGCAGCATTTCCAACAAGCCGTTGATGTTTTGCCGTTTCTTGGCCGAAACCTCAACCATTTCGATATCGCCGCCCCAGTTGCTCCACAACAAGCCGCGGTCGGCCAACTCTTTGCGCACGCGGTCAGGATTCGCATCCGGTTTATCAATCTTGTTGATCGCGACGATGATCGGCACTTTGGCAGCTTTGGCGTGTTCGATTGCCTCGACAGTTTGCGGCATCACGCCGTCATCTGCTGCAACCACCAACACAACGATATCCGTCACACGAGCGCCACGAGCGCGCATCATCGTGAATGCTTCGTGACCCGGTGTGTCTAGGAAAACCACGCGCCGTATATCTTCGGGATTGTCCGGATTGACAACTTCGACGGAATACGCGCCGATATGCTGCGTGATACCGCCCGCTTCGCCTTCGGCAACGCGCGTTGACCGAATCGCGTCAAGCAAACTGGTTTTACCGTGGTCTACGTGGCCCATCACAGTGACCACTGGCGCACGCAGATCGGTATCATCCATCGCTTCAGGAGTGATCTCGAATTCCGTTTCGACGATCATCTCCTCGAACTCTCCGAACGAAAGCTCAATGCCGTAATCGCGCGCGATGTCTTTGGCCAGGGTCGGATCAATGACCTGATTGATCGTCGCCATCACACCGCGCTGCATCAACGCAGCCACAATGTCGCGCGGTTTGGCGTCAATCTTTTCGGCAAATTCACGCACGGTGCTGCCTTCCACCAACCGAACTTGTTTGGTGATTTCCGGCAACGCGCGTTTGGCTGCTTCGGGCGCAGCGTTTTTGCGCGGCGTCAGTTTCTGGGTATTGCCTTCCTGGAACTTCTCTTTCTCTTTCGGACGATGCTGATTGCGGCCTTTGGGCTTTTGACTTTGCGGCGGAATATACACCGTGCGCTGTTGCGCGCCCGAAGGCAGCAAATGGACTTCTTTCTTGTCACGCGTATCGCGCGGCTGGCCTTCGCGTTGAACCTTAAGCAACAAATCCGGCTCCAGCTTGCCAGTGCCTGGCCGCTGATTTTGCCCACGGATCGGACCGGTTGGCCGCTGCTGTTGTCCAGCGGGAGGCTTCGGCAATGGCTTCGTCGGCGGAGGCGTCGGCGGCAACGGTTTGGTTGGCAAGGCAAGCTTGATCACTTTGGTGCCAGAAGGCGTGGCCGCTGCAGGGCCTGATTTCGCCTCGGCAATCTGCGTAATTGCGGGCGCAGTCGGCGCGGGTGGCTCCGCTTGCACAATCGTGGGCAACGGCGCGGTATCCGGCACAACGACTGGCGCGGCAACCGGTGCGGCCTCTTCCTTGGCAATGGGAGTGACCTCTTCGGTCACCGTTGCAGGAACGTCAGGCTCGGCGGCAACCGATTCTACTGTTGCCGCTGGAGGCGCTTCTGTTTTTACAGGCAAAGGAGTTGTCGGCGTCGGAATTTTGACGATCCGCGCTTTCTCTGGTTCAGGCTCAGAAACAGGTTTTGCCTTTGTCTCGACCGGCGGTACGACTTCTGCCGTAGGCCCAGGTTGCGGTGTAGGTGCAGGTTTTATTGCAGGTGATGCCATTTGCGGTTGTGACGGTGGTTGCACCGGAGGAGCGACCTCTACGGGCGGCGGCGGCAATGGTTTGATGATGGTGGTTTTGGTAACAGACGGAGCAGTCTCTTGCGTCGTGGGCGGCGCGCTCACTGGCGTGGGCACAGGCGCTGGCTCACTCTTTACGGGAGCCGTCGGCGCTGGCGCATTTGTGGAAGCCTCACTGGCCGGAGGCATGGCATGTTTGATCAAGCGAGCAGTACGCGTGACAGCCACTGAATCCTTTTTCGGATAGTACATCTCGCGGATTTTGGCTGCGATGTTATCGTCGAGAGTGTTTGACGGCACACTGACATCTACTCCAAGACGGCGCGCATCTTCGAGCACCTTCTTGCTTTCTAACTTCAGCTCTTTTGCCAAATCGTAAATTCTGACCTTACCCATTTAATCCTTTCAGAAAAAGCCAGCGCACTCGCGGTTCAAATGACGCACGTGCGGTTCACCACAAACAGGGCGAGCCAGCGCGCACGCTTGGGGGCTGTTTCGTTGGAGCGCTGCTTTTTCCGCTCTCGACCGACTTACCCTAAAAGCGTACTCACATCAGCCCTCCAACCTGTTTTAACAGAGCGATGACGCGGATTGTTCAATGCGCGGCTCATTGCTCTTCGCTCTTTTCTTCGGCTTCCGTGTCGGAAGCCGCTTCGTTCGTGTCTTCACTGGTTGCCGCCAGAACAGCTTGCTCAGAAGTTTCTGCCGCTGGCTCTTCGACCAACGCATCACCTTCAGGCGCAGCGAATGCTTCTACCGGTGCATCATCAGTATCTGTCGCTTGCTGTGTTAAATGCGCGCGGCGCGCTTCAGCAATGGCTTGTGCCATGTCGAGCAACTCTTGTGCATCGTCCACGCTAACATCGAGCCATTCGCAAACATCATCCACGGTGGCTTCGGCCAATTGCTCGATGGTTTCGATGCCGTGTTCCGCCAACGCATCAGAATCGCTTTGCGAGATGCCTTCGATAGACGAAACCTTCATCACCGGCGCAGAAATCATCTGCTCCATCTGGCTGGCGATTTCGCGTTTCATTTCTTCTTCACTGCGGATGTCAATGTCCCAGCCGACCAACTTCGCAGCCAAACGCACATTCTGGCCGCGTTTGCCAATGGCCAGGCTCTGCTGTTCGTTTTCGACAATGACCTGCAACTTGCGATCATCGAAATCCAACACCGTCACTTTGCTGACTTTGGCAGGCGAAAGCGCGTTGGCGGCAAAAATCGCCGGATCTTCTGACCACTCGATGATGTCAATCTTTTCGCCGCGCAATTCACGAATGATGGATTGCACACGCGAACCTTTCATGCCAACGCAAGCGCCTACCGGATCAACGTCACGTTCGTTGGAAACCACGGCAATTTTGGCGCGCTCGCCGGGTTCGCGCACAGCGGCTTTGACGATCACAGTGCCGTCATAGATTTCTGGCACTTCCATTTCAAACAAGCGCTTGAGCAATTCCGGGCTGGTGCGTGAGACTTCGATTTGCGGTCCTTTGGCTTCGCGGTTCACATTGTGAATAACCACGCGCAGCCGTTCGCCTTGGGTAAAATTCTCAACCTTCGATTGCTGCGATTTGGGCATCACAGCTTCAATGCCGTTGCCCAAATCAACAATGACTTTCCCGCTTTCAAAACGCTTCACAAAACCGTTAATCAATTCTCCCAGCCGACCGATGTATTCGTCATAGACGTTGTTACGTTCCGCTTCGCGGACTTTTTGCAGGATGATCTGTTTGGCAGTCTGTGCCGCAATACGTCCCAAATCTTCCATCGGGCGCGGCAACTCAAGCATGTCGCCGACTTCTGCGCCTTCACCGACTTCTTCCGTTGCTTCTGTCACGGTCATTTCGCGCGCCGGATCGGCAACTTCTTCGACCACAGTCTTGACCGCATACAATTCAACGCCGCCAGTTTCCTGGTTGTAACGCGCGTGTAAATCTTCGCCAGAGCGGAAGTGTTTGCGCGAAGCGGTCACCACCGCGTCTTCAATGGCGCTGATAATGACCTGTGGATCAATCTTTTTCTCTTTGCTGAGAAATTCTATGTTTTGTGCAATCGAACTGAGTGTGCTCATACGATATTCAATTGTCTCTGCCAGGTTTGACCGGTGCCGTTGCTAAACAATTGTCGCAACCTTCTGGTCACCTTTGCGCCGTTTTTCGGCTAGGGTTCGATCTCTACATTTGCCTTGGCGATTTTTGCCAAAGACAACAAATGACGTTTTCCGTCAGGTTCTTCGATAATCGCCGAAACTTCGTTGGTGCGATCCAGGCCAAGCAACATGCCGTGAAAATTCCGCTGTCCGCTGATCGCCTCTGACATCTTCACGTGGCACGGCAACCCGGCAAACCGCTCATAATCGCTTTCTTTGTACAGCCCGCGATCAAGTCCGGGCGACGCCACTTCAAGCGTGTATTGATACGGGATCGGGTCTTCCACGTCGAGGGTTAAACTCAGACGTTCACTCACCAAAGTGCAATCGTCCAGCGTCACCCCGCCAGGTTTGTCAATGAAAACGCGCAAGAGTGGATTGCGTCCTCCCGTGATCTCCGCGTGCACAAGCTCCAAGCCTTCACGCGTGGTGACACGCTCAATGATCTCGCTGATGCGCGGATCCAGCTTCGTCATCTCACTCCTCTACGCTGCGTAAATTTCAGGCTGAAAACCGCCGGAGAGCGCTTTCCCACTTGACCTGATAAAAAAGGTGGGCGACCGCCCACCTCGAAAGTAAGCCGGATAATAGCCGGAAGGGTTAGTTAAATCAAGCAACATGTCCTGTTACGCCTAAACCTGCACAGAAAAGCCTCGCGCTCTTTGCCAACACCAAGGGCGCGAGAAGCGTGGATTTCCACAGGCTGAGCTGTGGCCTGAGCACTAAAAGACGCACCGGACTGGCACTATGATCCCTTTTGGTTATGGCAAATGCAGCGGGATAAATGAAGTAACGTCTGCCATTGCCGCCAGCACTGGCTGCGCATAAGATCACGCTATGTCCATTTTGATTGCTGAAGACAACGTCGCGCAACGCGCATATTTACGAGAACTGCTGGAACGAGAATTTGCGGCTTGCAAGCCAATTCTCGAAGCCGCCGACGGAGAAAGCGTCGTCAAACTCGCCTTGGCGGAAAAACCGCAACTGTGCGTGCTCGACATCCAAATGCCGGGTTTGTCTGGAGTGAAGGCCGCACGCGCCATCTGGAAAAGCTTTCCCGAAGCGCGCATCATTTTCTGGACGCAATTTCCACACGAAATCTATATTAACGAGATTCGCAAGATTGTGCGTGGAGTCCAGCCGCCGCCCGCTTACGGCTTCATTGATAAAAACAACCCGGAAAGCCGCTTCTTGCGCTTTGTCGCCGCCGTGCTCGAAGACGGCGCTGACATGATTGATCCCAACTTCAAAGACGCGTTCACTCAACCGCTGTTAACCGACTTTGAAGCCGAAGCACTCTATTACCTTGCGCTCGGATTATCGAACTGGGCCATCGCGCGCAAATGTCACTTGAGTTTGCGCGGTGTCGAAAGTCGTTTAACCACTTTGTATGAAAAGTTGTTATTGACCGACGCCGCCGGTACGCCTGACGAATCTTATGACAAGTTGGCGTTCAACATTCGCACGCGCGCTTACTTTGAGGCGCTGCGCCGCGGCCTGATCAATCAGGATGAACTGGAAAAAGCCAGCACCGAATTGGAAAGGTGGCTGGAAAAAGACCGCAAGAAATTCGCGTCGGAGCAACAATCAAAACCCTCTTCGTAGACATCAAGAATTATTGTGTCACGCTTACTCCACCTAAAAAGCCTCTTGCCGCTGTTATTAGCAGCGCTCGCATTCGCCACATATTCGCAATCGCAAGAGCCTCCCACCGAAAGCCAAGCGAGCCAGATTGCGCCTGTTGCGCTGCCACAAACGGATGGGCCAACACTCAATTTGCATCGCTGGGGCGCGGTTACGTTGTTTCACGGTTTACCGTCAGATCGCGTCAATGCCATTGCCGAAGACGCCGCCGGGCTGATGTGGTTTGGCACAGACAACGGCTTGGTCAGATACGATGGACGCAACGTCGAAACAGCTCCCGGCGAAAACGTTCTGCCTGCGCGACGAATTTTGGCGCTGCAACTGGATGTGCGCGGAACCTTATGGATCGGCACAGAAGCAGGCGCCGCGCGTTGGCGCGACAATCACATCGAAATGATTGCAGAAACACGCAATCACGCCATCACCGGAATCGCGACGGCAGCCAACAAAGACGTGCTGCTGGTTTCCGCGCAAGGCGAATTGTTTCGCTGTCAGGAAGTAAGCCAGGAACAAATTCGCAGCGAAAATCTGGCCGCCCAACGCCTGACTGTCACCAAACTGGATCAGACCAATTTTCCGTTGTTACGAGCGCCTTCAGCCGAAACGGCGACATTGCCCTTGACCGCTGTCGTGTATTCTCCCACCGGCGAATGGCGCATTGGTTCGACAGGGCGCGGATTATTGCTGCAACAAGGGCAAGAGCTGCATGAAGCAACCACCAGACCACCGCGCCCGTATTTCGTCAGTGCCTTGTATCAAGAAAACGACCGCACCTGGTTGGCAGAAGCGCCCAACCAACAAACCGGCGGCCTATGGCTTTGGAGCAGCGGAGCGCTGACGCGCACAAACCTCGACACCGGCAACGTCACAGCGCTGCACGGCGGAGCCAACGAGCTTTGGGTGGGAACCGGCAAACGCGGCGTCTTTTTGCTCGACAGTCAGCGTCAGACGAGCGAGCCGCTCGAACATCTGACCTTCGAAAACACAGCGGGCGGATTACGCTCAAATCACATCAACACTCTTTTTCGGGATCGCGGCGGTGTCGTTTGGTTTGGTACGGATCGCGGCGTGTGTCGCTATGATCGCAACAGCTTCCGCGCAAGCAGCATCAGCGACAACGCACAAAGCAACTTTGTGCGCACGCTCCTGGCCACAAACGCTGGCGATATTTGGTGCGGCACCAATCACGGATTATTCCTGCAACCAGCCAGCGCAGAGTTTGGAAGCTGGGCGGAAAGCAACGAACTGAAAGGACGCTCTGTTTACGCTCTCATTGAAGATGCTGCAGGTACGGTTTGGGTAGGTAGCAATAGCGGTTTGTTTGCCAAAGCCAAAACCGCAGAGAATTTTGTGCGCTTGCCGGTTGTGCCAGAAACAACCGTTACGATTACCAACGAATCGGCGGCCAATTCGGCGACGCCAGACGCGCCGCCGCCACCAACCAACACGCAGGAAAATCCTGCGCCGTCCGCGCCTAACGTTGCGCCGTCTTCACGCGAGAGCGTGCGCGCCCTGGCCAACTTTCGCGGTCATCTTTATGCGGCATTTTTTGAACGCGGTATCGAACGGCTGGACGGCGCACAACGAACGCTTGTGCTGGGCGAGAAAGCAGCGCAACGCGCGATCTGTCTGGCCGCAGAAGGCGAGCAAGCACTGTGGTTCGGCACCAGCGAAGGCGAATTGTGGCGCTATGACGGCGCACAAACCAGACAGATTCCGCTGGCAGTGAAAACCGCAGGCGAACGCGCCGTGCGCGCCTTGCGCTTTGCGGGCGGGCGCTTGTGGTTTGGCACAGCGCAAGGTTTGTTCGTGTTGGAAGGCGATGTTCCGCGCGAAGTATTGCCCGAGGTAGACGTGCGCGGTTTGCTCGTTCAGGGCCAAACACCTGACGACTTGCTCGTCTGGTGCGCAACACAAAATGCCGGGTTGCTCAAATTGCGGCCCACCAACAACCTGTCAGCGCGGTTTGATAGCGAGCAAGGATTGCCCTCGCAACAGGTCTTTGCACTTGCTGAAAAACAAGATGCGCTCTGGATTGGCACCAGTCGCGGCGTTGTCGAACATCATCCCAGCGCAACTGAGCCACAACTGATCGTCAAACGCCTGGTTGCTGATCGCATCTATCAAGACGATTACCTGATGACGGAACTGTCATTGCCGCACACCCAGCCCAACTTCCTGCTCGAAGTCACAGGCCTGGGCAGCAAGACCTTTCCCAGTCAGTTTCAGTACGAATTCACACTGCAAAATCTGAAAAACGAAGTGCTGCGCAAAGTCACGACACACGCGCCGCAATTTGCCTACAGCGGTTTGCAATCCGGCGCTTATCGCGTGACGGTGCGCGCCATCAGCCGAGACCTGATTTATTCGGCGCCGCTCGTGGTGCGTTTGCGCGTCGCTTATGCGCCCTTTCCCTGGGGCACGCTTCTGCTTGCGTCACTGCTGACAGTTGCGGTTATTGCCGCCGTCTGGGCTTTCCGGCAACAACGCCGCTTATCCGTCGCCAATCGTGCGCTCAATGAAACCAACCTTGAATTACGCGAAACACGGCTGCGGCTCGCCAACGAAACCGAAACCGAACGCAGCCGCATTGCTCGCGATTTGCACGATCAGACCCTGGCTGATTTACGGCATTTGTTGGTGCTGACAGATCAACTGCCACAACCGGTTCAACACGACGCTGCCACACCGACGCCTGCCGTCATTCGCAAAGAGATCGAAGCCATCTCCAGCGAGATCCGCCACATCTGCGAAGACCTGAGCCCTTCCGTGTTGGAAAACGTAGGCTTTTTGCCGGCGCTGGAATGGGCGCTGGCGGATGCCGTCGCGCATTTACCGGCGGCAGAAAAATTTGCGTATGAATTCAATTGTGAAGCGGATTTGGAAGAACGGATGCAGCTTGCGCCAAGTGAACAAATTCAGTTGTATCGCATTGTCCAAGAAGCGCTCAACAACATTTGTCGCCACGCGCATGCCAAACACGTAACGATGTCTGTGCGCAGCGAAAACGAAACAGCGTTGTTGATTGAAATTCAGGATGATGGCGTAGGTTTTGACGGCATCCCCACCAGTAAAATTGGTCACGGCTTGGCGAACATTCGTTCACGCGCGAATCTGATCAGCGCGCTGATCTCCTGGCAAAACACACGGCCTGGCTGCCGCTTTGTCGTGCAGAAAACCAGCGCGCTGAGCGTGAAAGAAACGTAGCTTACGGTTTGGCGCTTTTCGTTTTTCCAGCGGGCGTACTTCTAGCTGCCGCAGCATACTTCGCGCCCATTTCCTGATAGATGCGTATTGCCAACCCGTTCGGGAATGTCTGGTAAGGCTGAGACAAATTGCCATGATCGCGTCCGGGAACGAGTTCACAGACGGCATCGCTCCCCTTCTCTTTGAAAAAGGCGCAAAGCATTTTGACCGCCTCTTCCAGACGAAATGTATCTGCATCTCCGCAAATCACATTCAGCTTGCCTTTAAGCTTGGGGCCAAGTGTTTGCCAATTCCGTTCCAGGATCAGCCGAATGTCGTAACGTTGCCAGGCGGTGATCACTGCGGGATCCAGGACGCCGGTTTCGCGGTTGAACAAAGGCATTGGACGCCCATCCTGTCCGCGCGGACTCCACACCCATTCAAACGAAGCGAACTGTCCACCATATTCCCCGGAAACGTCTTCTTGACGGGCGAACTGTTCAATCGAAACAATCCATTGCCCATTGCGTCGCACCAATTGCCGCGGGCTGCCGTCAGCGTTGCGATAGGCGTTGTCGGTTGAACCTGTCGTGGCGTTAATACCCGTCCAACTGCGCAAATCCACGGGGTCAGGCGCAGTTGACCACGTGCCGCCGAAAAAATCGGGATACGTCACCTGTAGCCACAAGGTGCTCCAACCGCCTGACGAATGCCCTGTCAAAAACCGTGCATACGGCTGCGCAACAGCGCGAAAAGCCTTTTCCAAATGCGGCACGAATTCTTCTGTCAGTGCGCGGCCCCACGGGCCGTTATTCACCGAATCGGCAAATTCGTGATGTCCGGTGGGAAAAGAGCCATCCAGATAAACGTGAATCATTTCGGCGTGTTTCCCCTCAGACATCTCTTTGACCAACTGCGCGCCTTGCCGCCAGGCAGCCGTATGATCGCCGCCGAATCCGTGTACGTGATACACGACCGGATAACGTTTTTGCGTATTGCTGGCATATCCCGGCGGCAACACCACGCCTGCACGCATCAACACCGGTCGCCCCCAGAATGCCGTCAACGCCGGACTTTGAAATTCAGACAGCTTGATGTTTTCTGTCTCGGCAGGTTTCGCGCGACCTGGCAAAACACGCGCGAGAGTCAGTTCCACAGGCTTGCTATCCGCCGGATTCAGATTTTCGACTTTCACGACAGCGCTCACGACGTCGCCTTCACCCTCGCCGTTATAGGCATAACTGTGATTGACGTCGAGCAGCGCCATCACCTGGTAGGTGCCAACTTTTGCTCGTGAAAAAGGCTGCGGATAGGCTTTTACGTCCGGGTTGAATTCGATGGTTGCTCCTGACGCAAAGTGGGCGACCTCTTGCGCCGCAATCCAGGTGCTACCGGGAATGAAACCAATGCGAATGACCTGCTGCGGCTGAGCGGCGTCCGTCATCAAGATCAACAAGCGGCCTGAAGCGCCTGCCGGTGCGATGTCTGAGGAAAGCGTCACGCGAAAACGCAACGGCGAAGTCACAGCTACTGTTTGCGCCATCGTGACGGATGAAGCCAATAGCCAAAGCGCAAACACACACAAGCCAACCTTGCGGAAATAAGGCATGCAAATGTCCTTTCTGTTTGTAGCGAATCTGCGAATGATTGCCTGATTTTTCTGGCGGGACATTGTGGCTTAAACGAGGCCAATTGCACAGGCGGGAAAAGTCAGTTCGCGGCCAATGATTGACCGCGAACTGACCTTGTTAGGATCACTCTTCGACCCGCAAGACTTTTCCGTTCCAGACAACGATGACACGTTCGCCGAGCGCGAAATACTCGGCCAGTTTTGGCTCCTTGCTGATCAAATCGAAGTATTCGTCGCTGGCAAACTTCAAACGTACCACCGGCAACTGGCGCTCCGCCGAAAACTCGTCGTCCTGCCAAATCCCCTCTTTTAACGTGAAGGTTTTATCAGCCACACGCCGCCGTCCGCTGTTTGCGACCACAGTTGGCTGAGTTTTCACCTGTTCGGCCTGTCGCAAACGTTCTTTGTCTTTGCTCAGCACAACGGCTTCCTGTCCGGCAACGGCGCTTAACGCGTCGCGTGCTTCCGGCGCGGGTCTTTCCGGTGATTTGCGCATCTGCCTGGGTGTTGCGTTCCCGCCGATCAAGCGCGTTCCCGGCTCCTGCACCAGATACGAGGTATAAGGTGTCACGATGCCATAACGCGTGCCCAATTCGACGATTTCATCGCGCAGTTCTTTTGCTTCGCCATTGAGTTTGATCTGGTCAAGCAAATGCCCAACGCGTCGCATCGCCCACAAATGCGGCAAGAAATCCTGCCCTGTCGCCTGTTCGGAAAACGCCAAATCGTCATAGTTAAACCGGCGTTCTCGCCCATTCACGTTTCCGGTCAACGTTACGCGAGGCTCGCCCCGCGCAGACTGATAGCGTCCCACCAAAACCAACTGCGATCCATGAAAAAGGTCTGGCAAGATGCGCGGATAAACCTGCGCAGTCGAAACACCAGCAAAATCCAGTTTCAAATCGCTCAGTACAGGGTGATTGATCTTGGCAAAAAAGTTCGAGACTTTGATCTCAATGTCTTCATTGGGTTCGATATATTCGACAGAACCGCGATTGTCGTTTGCCAAACCGTCCAGCAAAACCGTGTTCACGTCATATCCCACGCCAAAGGTAAAGACGCGTGCACGTACTGAATTGGACTCTTTTACATTGCCCATGATGCGTTGGGCTTTGGTTTCGCCAACCGTAGGCTGCCCATCCGTAATGAGCACGACGATTTGCGGTCGCTCGCTGCGCTGAAGCTGTTTCAACCCTGCCAACATCGCATCGTTGATGTTGGTGCCGCCGGTCGCCCGCATCTTCTCGATAAATTCCAGCGCCAACGCCTTGGCTTCCTTGTTGGCGAGTTTCATTCCTTCGTGCAACAAATGCTCTTCGCCGGCAAAAGAAATAATGTTGAATCGGTCGCGTGCATCCAGTTGTTCAACCCCAAACCGCAATGCTGCCTTTGCCTTATCCATCTTGCCTGCGCTCGCCATTGAGCCTGAGGTGTCGAGCACGAACAGAACATCTTTGGCCACGACCTCTCCCTTTTTCAGTTCCGCTTTTGGCGACACCAGCAACAGAAAGTAGCCATCTTTTCCGGGCTCGCGATAGGTCAACAACGAAACGCCAAAGTCTTCGTTGGAAAGTGTGTAAAACAACTGAAAGTCACTTTGAGCAGAGCTTGCCCGCGTTTCAAAACTTGCACGCGCCACCTGTTCGCCGTCTCGTTTGACTTCAAGTTGATGCGAAGGCGAATACACGCCTTTGATCGGTAGGCGTGAATGAATTTCGATCTGCCCTGAAATATTGGTAGAAAAGCTCGCATCCGACCGTGGATCAATCTGCTCTTGCTCTTCGACAGGGGCCTGCCGAGGTTGTGGCCCGGGCAATGGCACGGGGCGGCGCGGAACTTGTCCGTAAGCGCGCCAGCCGGTTCCCAGCGGATACTTGTACGCCACCATGCCGCTCTCGTTGCTGAGCACCTGGCTGTAAGTCAATTCGATTTTTTTGTCGCTTCGAGGCGCGATGGGAAAAACACTGGCTTGAAACAGGTTTTTCCCTGCGTACTCCAACAATGCCGGATCACGCTGCGAACGCACGATCTGGTTGTAAATTTGACGTGCCTCTTCGCGCGAACGAACTTCACCAACCAAACGCCGCTCGCCATCCCACATCGCAAACTCGGTAATTGAGACATTGTCTGGCAGTGGAAAGAAGTACACGCCTTCTAGCGTGTAAGCAGTATTGTTTTCGAAAACCTGCTCAACGTGCGTCACAGCCACTTGCTCAGTGATTTTGGTGGTAAAGCGAATGCTTTTGACTTTGAGCGTGCGCGGAATTTCCGGCCAGATGCTTGGCGGCGGACAACGATGTTCTGGCCGCTCACAAGGCCGCGGCACAATGACGCCTTGCGCAAAAGCGGCAAGCTCCAGAAAAACGGTGGCGACCAGCAACAGACCGATCTGTCTCGCTGAGATGCGATTCCAATTCATAATTTCCTCCCAGTTTACGCCAAGGTTGTTTATTGACTGAGTGTTGACGATTCTTAGGGGCTGACCAGTGAACGGTTACCATTTCGCAGTCTTGCAGAAAACGCTGGGAAGCATTTGTATTTCAAGCTTCAACCTGCACAGCAACCTGGCCTCGCCTTTTTGGTGCAAATCCGCCACATTTTCGTGTATGCCGTTGCATCTCGTTTGCGCAAGCTGACCACAATGTCAGCGTTCTCTGCCTGAACCCATTAATCATATTTGGCAGATTGCTCTTTGAATGATTTCAGATCGTGTAATTTTCTCCCGTGTGTACGTAATATCTCCACTGTATTTTTCGCGACTGCACGATCTTAAAACACTGAAAATCATCAAACATCAGTAATCAGTTCAATTTCAATGTGGTAAAGTATTGAAAATTAAGCACTGTATGTCTTACACAAAATATTGGTATGGCACTTGCTCTATCTTTGGCAGCGGTACTAATCTTAGAATCGAGTTTAAACACTTTCACTGGGAGGGTCAGAATATGAAGAAGAATCTTTTTGCATTGATGTTGCTGGGGTTGGCAATCAGTTTGAATAGCGGTGCCCAAGCACAGGACAAAAATAGTCAGGTGGATGCCAGTCAGATCGACAAAGTCGCCCCTGGCAAAAACAAACTCACTGGCGTCATCGTCAGCCGTGATGTTGATACGTTTATCGTCCGCGACTTGAACAATCGTCACATTAAAGTCGTGCTCGACAACACCACCAAAGTCGAAGAAAAGAAAAGCAATCCGTTTCGTCGCTCCAAAAATTATGGCACGACGCAATTGTTGCGCGGCTTGACGGTCCAAGTTGAAGGCCGCAGCAATGCCGACGGCGCTTTGGTGGCCGAAAAAGTCAAAATGACTGATGATGCGTTGGTGGTGGCTCGTACGGTTGAATCTCGTGTGACACCGGTCGAAGGTCGCGTTGACAGAACCGAAACCAAAATCACGCAGGTAGAAGAAAATGCCCGCCGCATTTCCGGTCAGATTGATGAGTTGAACGCCATCACGACCGAAACGCGCACGCAGGTCAACACAGCGCAAGCGACAGCGAACGCAGCAGTTACGGGCGTTGAAATGACCAACAAACGCATTGATCAGTTGGTCACCAGCCTGGACGAATATCAGGAAAAACGCGGCATTATGGTCAACTTCAAAGTGGCCAGCGCCAAATTGACGCCAGAAGCGATGATGACGCTGGATGAAATCGCCCAGCAAGCCAAAGTCGAAAAGGCCTACATCATTGAAGTCACCGGATTCGCTTCTGCCGAAGGCAAAGCTGAGTTGAACCAAAAGTTGAGCCAGCAACGCGCTGACGCAGTGGTCACCTATTTGGTGCAACGCCACGACATTCCGCTGCGCCGGATCATCACGCCGTTTGGTTATGGCACGCTGAAACCCGTCGCCGACAACGAAACGCGCGAAGGTCGTGAACAAAACCGTCGCGTGGAAGTCAAAGTGCTGGTCAACCGTGGCTTGACGGCTCCGCCGGCTCCTGTCACCGTTTCGAGACCCAATAGCACCGGTGGTGAACAATAACTCGATACCTAGTACCGCAAACTGAAGCCACTCCGTGCTTCGGTGGGACGTAATGACGAGTGGCGAGTGACGAAAAAACGCACTTGCCACTCGTTTCGTTTGCGCGGTCAATGTTTCAAAAGCCCCCGGTTCGATCGGACTTTCATCAGCTAAGGAGAAGGGCGAGATTATGGGAAAAACTGGGATTCAGACAGGAAATCAGATGTTGTGGCGCCGCCTGACACTATCGCTCGGAATCGTCGCCGGGCTGACGCTGTTGCCGTCGTTACAGGTAACAAATGGCCAGTCGCCAGCAAGTCAAAGCGAGCAAACTGAACGCCCGCGCCGAGTAAACGAAACACCACAAGACCCCAAACCGAATACGCCCGCCAAACCTGAAACACAACCGGCACAACCCGGACAACCACAAGGCCAACAACCGCCTGCAACACAGCCTGCGGCGCAAGATCCCAACCCAAAAGACAAAAAAGACCAGGAGCCAGAGCTGGAAACTCTGCGCATTGACTCGCGCCTGGTTGCAGTTCCTGTGTCAGTCACCGACGCCAATGGCAATCCGGTTCGGAACTTGAAGGCGGAAGATTTCATCATCGAAGAAGACGGCCACGCCCAACCCGCGCAATCCTTGGGCGAACCAGGTAAAACTCCCATTGAGATGGCGTTGCTTTTTGATGTATCGCGCAGTGTGCGAAATCGTTTTGATTTTGAGCGCGAAGCCGCCACACGCTTTCTCAAAGGGGTCCACAAACAAGGCGATGCGATTACCATCTTTGCTATCGGACGTGCGCCCAAACAATCTGTTGCACGCACCGAGAATGTTGAACAAGCGATAGCGGGCGCTGGCACGATCGAGCCAACCGAAGAGTCCACCGCCTTTTTCGACACGGTCGTCAAAGCAGCGCGTCATTTGAGTGACAATTCCAGCCCGGAAACACGTCGCGTCATTGTCGTCATTTCTGATGGTGAAGACACCAACAGTGAACGTTTCAAAATGGGTGATGCCCTGCGTGAAGTGCAACGCTCGGAGTGTCTGTTTTATGCAATTAACCCAAGCGGGCCTTCGATCTTTTTGAACAAGATCAGTGTGCGCGGGCATGACGGCATGCAAAAACTGGCCCTGGAAACGGGTGGGATGGCGTTCTTACCGGACAAACTTGAAGACTTGCAGCAGGTCTTTAATCAGATTACGGCGGAGCTGCAAGCTCAGTATCTGCTGGGATATTACTCGCCCAGCGAAGTAAATGATGGCAAGTTCCGCCGGATTTCGGTGCGCGTTCCCAAACAACCTGAACTGCGCATCCGTTCACGCAACGGATACTTTGCCCCCAAAGATTAAGCGTCCGTTCCTTGAACCATAAATTCAAAAAGCGCGCCAACTATCCGGTTGGCGCGCTTTTTGGCTTTCTGTCGAGCTAGTTTTTCTTTTCAGGCATCGCGGTGATTCGCTTTTCAACTTGCAAGCCGTGACCGCGCGGAAACAGCCCAGGCAACGTCACTGGCAATTTCCCATTGATTCCGATTTCACCAAGCAAAGCTTTGGCAGCGGCTCGTTGGCTCACGGGAAAAGGACTGTAAGCCAGCAAAAAGCTGGGAGCCTGTGGAATCGCCAGCGGCAAATATGGGTTGCCAAATGAGATTACGAGCAATGGACGTTTGCGGCTGAGCAATTCCTCCGCCAGTCGTTTGCCAATCGGCGGCAAGGCCACACTTCCCTTTCCGCTGCGTGCACGCACCGCTACTGAATAACACACGGCATCGAATTGCCCGCCGTCCAGCTTTGCCAAAACAGCGGCGATTTCTGCCTCTTTGGCGCGCGCATCCAGCACGTAACTTTCCACGCTAACCGACCGCTGGCGCAATTCTTCGACAAGGGTGCGGGTAATCGCCCGATCATCTTCATCGGTGAATGTCAGATTGAAGAGGCGAACAGACGGCTGATTTGTGCTGATTCCTTGCGCATTGATACCACCTTGGGTTGCCGTAGCCAGCGCCGCCAGCGGCAACAATTTTTGCTCGTCACGAACCAAGGTCAACGAACGATCGGCGATTTGCTGTGCAAGCTCATTGAACGATGGATGATTGATCGCGCGATCAACCTCATTGAGATCAACTGTCTTTTTGCGGTGCAGATCAAGCGCGACTTTCGCGCGCAAAATACGTTCGACCGATGCGTTGATACGCGCTTCTGTGATCTCCCCTTTTTGCACAGCGTCTTTGATTCCGGCAATCGCAGCATCAATGTCGGGCGACTTTTCGATCATATCTACGCCGGCCTTGATGGCTTTGACCGCCGCTTCGCCAGGGGTGTAACGAGCCGCCACGCCCGCCATATTCATCGCATCTGTGACCACGACGCCGTTGAACTTCAATTCTTCACGCAATAATCCGGTCAGGATTTTGGGTGACAGTGTGCCGGGCAGCGTGACACGCGCGGCATTTGATTCTGTTTGCGAAACAAACTCGGCGCGCGCCGCTTCACCCTCGTTCAACGCACGCACAGGCGCAGCCAGTTCCGGCTCAATCTGTGGCAAAGCAATATGCGCCGACATCACGCCGCCCACCCGCGCCTCAATCGCGGCGCGAAACGGCACCAACTCCAGATTCAGCAATCGTTCACGAGCGACATCCACCACCGGCAAACCGATGTGCGAATCGGTCGCGGTGTCGCCGTGTCCGGGAAAATGCTTGGCACAGGCCATTGCGCCAGCGCCTTGCGCGCCTTCGATAAACGCCCTGGTGAACGCCGCGACTTGCTGAGGGTCTTCGCCAAAAGAGCGCACGTTAATGACCGGGTTATTGGGGTTGTTGTTCACATCCGCCGTCGGCGCGAACAGCCAGTTGATTCCCATCGCACGCGCTTGCAACGCGGTGGCTTCTCCTTGCAACCGGGCCCATTTGGCATCCCCCGTCGCGGCCACAGCCATATTCGGAGCCCACCACGGCGTATCGTCAAATCGCATGCCCATCCCCATTTCCAAATCAGACGAAATCAGCAGTGGGACTTTGGCCATCTCTTGCCAACGATTAGCCAACACTGCCGTCGGCCAAACTTCGCTGCGAAAAATCAGCACGCCACCGACTTTGTTATCAACAATGTGATGTTGGAGCTTTTTGTACTCGTCGCTTTCTCGATTCCAGAAAACGATGTTGGCGTCCGCAAACATCATCTGCCCGATCTTTTCATCGAGCGTCAGTGACTTCAGCGTTTTACGCACCCAGTCTTCGTCCTTCTTGCTAAGCTTGCGGTCAAACGGCTGATACTTCGGCGCTTGCGCCGCCGTCAGCGCATCAAACAGAAATAAAGCCAAAAAGGAAATGGCAAGGAATACTTTGAATCTCATTCTGAAATTGCGGTTGAAGTTGAAGCAGCGCCCACGCGCTGTTTGCTGAAAAAGCTGGCCAGGTAACCAACCAGAAATGTCGTCATCGAGCCAATCACCACATACCATTGCCAGGAAATGGGAGTTCTGAATTTGACATACAGCATCACTGCCGCGCCAACGATGATGCCAATGATGGCGGCGGGAGACTGTACGCGTTTGGTAAACGTTCCCAAGAAGAAGATTCCCAGGATGACGCCATTAGTGAACGATTGGATATCAAGCACCTGATCAACCATGCTGCGCGACAGATAGAACGCGGCGATCATGCCCGTCATGATCTGCACCACGCCCCACAACGCCGTCAGCAGTTTAGAGGCTTTCAGGTAATGAGCATCTGATTTTTTGCCGTCAGTCATCGGCACATAAAAATCCGCCATCGTCGTGGCAGCCTGGGAATTCAGCGATGAAGTGAATG
>JAEUQO010000445.1 GCA_016789605.1 Acidobacteriota bacterium | reverse complement strand
TCTTCTGTGCACTCGTGCAAAGGTCCGTCGCCGAACCGTCTGCCACTGATACCAACAACGTTGAACAGCGCATCAATGCGTTCGTGTTTGGTCAGGCACGCGGCGACGGCAGCGGCCACTTGCTCGCTGTGCGTCAGATCGGCGACACAAAAATCGCCGTTGACTTCGGCAGCCAGTGCGCGGCAGCTTGCGTCGTCATTGCTGACGATAAAAACACGCACCCCAGCTTGCGCCGCCAACCGCGCTGTGGCGGCAGCGATCCCTGTCGAACCGGTAAGCAACCAAACTTTTTCGTCTGCCTTCATTGATACAAATGCGCCAGGCTGCGCCGGTAAGCGTCATAAAAGCGTTCGAGCTGTTCTGCGGCGCTGGTGTTGCCGACGAATTGATGGCTGGGCAACAACACGGGTTTTACGCCGCGCTCCAGCAACAACTCTGCCACGCGCGAACGCAGCATGTTGATGATCATCCCGCCCGTCACCGTCGAAGTCGGCCCCGTACGCCATTCCAGCCCATCGAGTTCGACCACGCAATCGCCCGGCGGGCAACCGTTGTCAATCACGATGTCAGCCACGTCAATCAGCTTGTTGCCAGATGAATGCGCCGGAACGGACTGTTCGCAATGCTGCCGCGAACAGACGCCGATCACAGGCAAGCCGCGCTGTTTTGCGCCCAGCGCCATTTCGACAATCACCGGGCGGATGCCGCTGGTCGAAATCACGATCATGGCGTCGTGCGGGCCAAACTTGAAGCCCTTCAAAATCTCTTCGGCATAGCCTTCGTATTTTTCCAAATGGAGCGGTGCGCGCAATCCGTTTGTGCCGACGATGTTGGCGTGATTTGACAGCGCAAGCTCAACCAGCGCCACCCAGCCGACAAAACAGCCCTGACGCGGCGTCATTTCTTCGCACATCATGCGCGAATGCCCGTTGCCAAATAAAAAGACCAATCCGTTCCGTGCGATGCTTTCGGCGCAAATTTGCGCGGCGCGTTCTATGTTCTCGAGCTGCGTTTCGCGCAGGTGTTGGAGAAGCGAGATCGTTTTCTCGTAATACGTAATTGCTGCGTTCATAGATGTGAAGGTGAACTTGAATTGTTGTCGTAAGGATTTCTTGACGCTGCTCAAGCGGCTTCCTACACTGTGCCGCCGTTGCAGCGCGCGGCAGTATAGCAGCAAGCGATAAGCCGCCAAACTGCGCGACGTCATAGAGCTGATGATCCCAATCACATGAGAAAGCGGCGCTCCGCGCCGCACTCCACAACAGGAGGAACTATGCCAGATGAAGTCGTATGGGCGCGGGTCGAAAACCGCGTGGCGACCTTGACCTTCAACCGCCCGGACAAACTCAACGCGCTGAGCCGCGAATTGATCTCGCAATCCGTGGCCTTGCTCAAACAATGGAGCGCAGACCCGGAGGTCGGCGCGATTGTGCTGACCGGTTCCGGGCGCGCTTTTTGCGCGGGCGGTGATGTCTCGGCGATGGCCCGCACGGATGAAGCGCCGCAACCGCTGGAACAACAAATTGACGGGCTGCGTCAGGCGCAAGAACTCTCCTGGCTGCTTTACAACCTGCCCAAAGTCACCATTGCGGCTGTCAACGGATTTGCCGTCGGCGCGGGCCTGGGCATCTGTCTTTCATGCGATCTACGCATTGCTTCGGCGCAAGCGAAATTCGGCACCGCCTATGCGAAAGTCGGTTTTGGCGGAGATTTCGGCACGACCTGGTTGCTCTCCAGATATGTTGGCGCGCCCAAAGCCAAAGAACTGTTTTTCCTGGCTGACATTCTGGATGCCGCCGAAGCGCATCGGCTGGGGCTGGTCAATCGCGTGGTCGCCCACGAAGACCTGACGGCACAAGTCAACGAAATCGCCACGCGCATTGCACACGGGCCCCTGGTCAGTTATCGCTACATGAAAGCCAACGTCAATCAGGCGCTGAGTTCAGATTTCCGCACGATGCTCGACCGCGAAGCCGAAACCCATCTGCGTTGCGGTCAAACCGAAGATCATCAGGAAGGCGTGCGCGCGTTTCTGGAAAAACGCGCACCCAATTTCACGGGCCGCTAAACAAAGGAGCGTTATGGAATTCAGCCAAATCTTGTACGCGAAAGAAAACCGTGTCGCGACAATCACGCTCAACCGCCCGGACAAACTCAATGCCTATTCCGAAGTCATGGTGCATGAAATCCTGGCGGCGCTGGCCGATGCGCGTGATGACAACGACACACGCGCAATCATCATTACCGGCGCGGGGCGCGGGTTCTGTTCGGGTGGTGATATTTCACGCGACTTTCAATACCCGGCGCGCTATCGCGGTCACCGCATGGAATCCCTGCTCGAAATGCGTGAGAACATGCATCAACTGGTCGCTTTTTTGCGCCGCTTCGACAAACCAACCATCGCCGCCGTCAACGGTCCGGCAGTCGCGGGCGGATTGACCTTGGCGCTATGTTGCGACTTTCGCCTGGCGGCAGAAAGCGCACGGCTGGGCGATACCAGTTTGAAATTCGCCCTGATCCCCGATGAAGGCGGCGCGTATTTGTTCCCGCTTTACATGGGGTTGCAGAACGCGCTGAAGATGTCGCTCTTTTCTGAAGTCTATCCGGCGCAACAAGCCAAAGAATTGGGATTGGTGACCGAAGTCGTGCCCGATGCCGAACTGATGACCACCGCACGCGCCTGGGCTGAACGACTGGCTGACGGGCCCCCCATTGCCATACGCATCACCAAGCGGATGATGTACAAGCAACAAACCATGGAGCTGGAAAATGCGTTGGAAGATGCCGCGTTGGGCACAATGGTGGTGAATTACTGCGAAGACGTGAAGGAAGGAACAACGGCCTTTCACGAAAAGCGCAAGCCAGAGTTCAAAGGGCGCTGAACCAGCGCCCTTTGAACTCACAACTGAACAACGCTATTCGCTGCGCAAAGCCAGCAACGGATCAACTTTGGTGGCGCGGCGGGCCGGAATCCAACACGCCAGCAACGCCACCAACGACAACGCTCCCACAACCACGACAAAAGTCAGCGGGTCGGTCGCGCTTACGTCGAACAACAAACTGCTCAACACGTGCGTCACAGCCAGCGCGCCAATGATCCCCAAGGCAATGCCAATGCCGGCCAGCGTCATTCCCTGTTTGATCACCAGCCGCAACACATCTTGCGGCAGTGCGCCCAAAGCCATACGGACGCCGATTTCGTTGGTGCGTTGTGTGACCGAATATGCCAACACGCCATACAGTCCTATGGCGCTGAGCAACAAAGCGACGCCGGCGAAAAGGCCCAGCCACAGCGCACTCAGCCAAGGTTGCGCCATGGCATTGCCCAGATATTGCGCCAGGGTTTTCACCTCTTGCAGCACAATCTCTTTGTCCAAAGCAGAGACTTCGCGTTGAATGGCATTTGCCAGACTTTGCGGTTCATTGCTGGTACGCACGACCAAACTCAATTGCCCCAAAAGCGGCAACTGGGCATAAGGCAAATACAATTCTGGCGTAACCGGCTGCGCCAGCTCGGCACGGTGCCGCACGCTTTTGACCACGCCGATGATTTGGCATGAAGTCTCATCCTTGCCAATGCCCATAGGTAAAATCAGTCGTTTGCCGAGCGGGTCTTCGTGCGGAAAATACCGCTTTGCCAACGTGTCATTGATCATGACTACAGGCGCTGAAGTCAGGTCATCAGTGGCGGCGAAATCTCTTCCCGCTAACAACCCGATTTTCATGGTTCGGAAAAAGTCCAGCCCAGCCCAGCGCATGTCGGCACGTAGCTCATTGCCTGCTGCCGCAACCTGCCCTTCGATCTGAAACCCGCCAGACACATCGGTGCCGCCTAGTGGCACCGGCAAAATAGTTGAAGCCGAAACTACGCCTGGCAGCGCGCGCACGCGTTCGGTCAGTTGGCGATAAAATTCGATTTTCTGTTCTGGCTTGCTGTATTGCGTATCAGGCAAGGAAATCGAAGCGGTTAACACATTGTTCACGTCAAAGCCGGTTTCGACACGTTGCAGCTTCAGAAACGTCCGGCCCAGCAAACTGGCGCTAATCAACAACACCAAAGCGGCGGCAACTTCTGCGACGACCAGCGCATTGCGCAACCCGGCGTTGCCAGAACTCGTCCCCCGCCCACCATCTTTCATGGCGACTCCCAGATCAACATTCGCAGCTCTCCAGGCCGGAGCAAGTCCGAACACAATGCCTGTCAGCAACGACACAATCAGGGAAAAGACCAATACAGAGCGGTCAAGCGCAATTTCTCCGACCCGTGGCACTTCATCTGGGATCAGCCCCGCCAGTACTTCGCTCCCCCAGCTTGCCAACAACACTCCCAAGATGCCGCCGAGCAAGGCAAGCAAGACACTTTCAGTCAGCAGTTGCCGCAGAATGCGCCAACGCCCTGCTCCCAACGCCGCGCGTACAGCCATTTCCCGATACCGAATCGTGGCGCGCGCCAACATCAGGTTGGCCACATTCGCACAAGCAATCAGCAAGACACACATCACCACGGCAAACAACACCCACAACGCCAGCCGCGCATCGCCGACCAGATTGCGATGATACGGCGCCAATGTCAGACCGAGATTCGTATTGTTGTCAGGGTATTCTTTCTCCAAACCAGTGGCCAACAGCTCCATTTCAGCTTGTGCTTGCGCAAGCGACACGCCGGGCGACAAACGCGCGACGCCTTCGAGCAAACTGTAACCGCGACGTTCCGTCACGGGGCGCTTATCGCCCAAAGATTCCGCATCCAGCGCGGGCGTGACCCAAACGTCTACCGGCGTTGCCTGAATCGGAAACTGGAACCCCGGTTTCATCACACCAACAATTTCAAACGTTTTGCGCTCCAGGGTGATGACGCGACCAATGATTTGCGGGTCTGCGCCAAAACGTGTTTGCCACAATCCGTGGCTGATGACTGCCGCGCGACTGGCGTTGTGGCCGCCGATTTTTTCGTCGGCACGCGTAAAGGCGCGGCCCAGATGCGGTCTGGCTCCTAACAAGTCAAATAACTCTGCCGTTACAACCTGCCCGGCCAATTGTGCCGGAGTTTGCCCGCCAGTCAGCGTCAACGAACATTCATGGTAGGCTGCCATCTGCGCGAAAGAGCGGCTGCGCTCGCGCAAGTCAAAAAAGTTGAGATACGAAATGGGAAGCGCTTCACCCGGTTGCGACTTGTTGATGCGACTCAACGCGACCAATTGTTCCGGCTCTGCATATGGCAGTGGGCGCAACAACACCGCATTGATCACACTAAAGATGGCCGTGTTTGCGCCAATTCCCAGCGCCAGCGTCAAGATCGCAAAACAGGCAAAGGCTGGCTGTTTCAATAACAATCGCACGCTATAACGAATATCCTGCCAAAGACTTTCCATTGAGATCCTCCTTCGTCCTTCTCTGCCAGTCTGTTCTCGTTTTGGTAATAAGCGCGCCACCAACGGCTGTTCAACGCGGCTCAGTTCGCATTCCAACATTCCGCCATCAACGACCAGACGCGTTGCGCGCACACGCGCCTCTGGCTCGCTCACGCCAGCGGCCAGTTCTTCTTCATAGACAGCTTCCAGATGCAGCGCCAGCTCTTCCACGATTTCGAGTTCGCGTTCTGGCGGCAACTGCAAGGCCGCTAGCTGCTTTCGCACAATCTGTTTCCAGTCAGGCGTCATGACGGTTTTCACGCGGGGTTGATCTTTGCCACACGGTCAAGTGCGGCAAAAAAGTCTGCCCAGGTTTGCCGCTGCTCTGTCAGCACTTTCTTGCCTGCCGCCGTCAGTTTGTAAAAGCGGCGGCGGCGCTGACCGGCTTTTTCCACCCAGCGGCCTTGAATCAACTCGCGCTTTTCCAGGCGGTAAAGCAACGGATAAAGCGATGCAACATGAAATTGCAGCACCCCGTCCGAACGCTCTTCGATCAACTTGGCGATTTCGTAACCGTGGCGTGGGCGGTCTTCGACCAACGCCAGAATCAGCATTTCTGTACTGCCGCGTTTGATTTCTTGATCTAACATAGCAATTTACTCCATATATGACGTTGCCATATATACCCTAACCACAGCTAGAGGCGCAACAGTCTTGCCGAGTATCAGAGCTGAACGACAAGGATACGTGACGGGTCAAAAGAAAAATGGCGCAGCCTTGATAAGCTGCGCCAAAGATAATTAGCCAAAGGTTGTCGTGCTACTTGGGATATCCGTCTGGGCGCGCTTCGTGCCAGGCCCAGGCGGTGCGGATAATAGCTTCTAGCGAAGCAAATTGTGGTTGCCACCCAAGCACTTGCCGCGCTTTGCTGGCGTCAGCGATCAAACACGATGGATCACCGGGGCGACGCGGCTGAATTTGCACGGCAATGTCTCGCCCGGTGATCGCGCGCGCGATGTCAATCAGTTCCAGAATGGAATATCCCTGCCCTATGCCCAGATTGATGAACTCTGATTGACCGCCTTGACGCAAGTGATTGAGCGCTTGCACGTGCGCTGCGCACAAATCCGAAACGTGTATGTAATCACGAACAGCGGTGCCGTCCGGCGTAGGATAATCGCCGCCAAAAACCGTCACGTGCGGCAAACGGCCTTGTGCGGCAGCCAGCACGTTGGGAATCAAATGCGTTTCGGGCGTGTGGTCTTCGCCTCGTGTCGCAGTTGCGCCCGCCGCGTTGAAATAACGCAACGCAACGTACTTCAGCCCGTACGCCAGATCATATGCGGCCAACACTTTTTCCAGCATCAGCTTTGACCAACCATATGGATTGGTCGGCGCTTGCGGATGCAGTTCGTCAATCGGAATCCGAACGGGTTCGCCATAGGTCGCACACGTCGAAGAAAACACAAATTGCGTTACGCCTTCGCTGAGCAACGTTTCCAACAGCGCAATGCCCTGTGCGACGTTGTTTTCAAAATACCGCTGCGGTTCCTTGACCGATTCGCCGACGTAAGCGAGCGCCGCAAAATGCACGCAAGCCGAAATGTCGTGCGCGCGGCAAATGTCACGCACCAATCCGTTATCACCGACATTTCTCTGATAGAACGGAATCTCATCCGCCACGGCGGCGCGATGTCCGCGAAACAAGTTGTCGAGTACGACCACGCTTTCGCCCTGCTGGCGCAAGGTTTCAACCATGACGCTGCCGATGTAACCCGCCCCACCTGTGACCAGAATTGCCATGCGTTACGTTGACTCCTTCTGTAATCGCAAATATCCAAACTGCGCTGCACCCAGCGACGAACCTTCGATCAGCAGCGGTTGCCGTCCAGTCAGCCGAGCATATTGTTCAGCCACAGCGCGTACTGCGCTGGCCGCATCCTTTCGTCCCAACACTGCGACTGTGCCACCGCTGCCACCGCCAGTAATCTTTGCGCCAAACAATCCCGCCGCACTGCCAGCGGCTTGCACCAAACGCACCAATTCATCCGTCCCCGAACTGCCCAAACCGCACGCCGAATAGCTTTCGTGCGCTTGGTACATCAGCGCGCCGAGTTCTTCTGCTTGTGCGAGTCCTTGCCAGTTTTCGAGAATTTCGGCAAAGCGCCGCACGCGAGCGTTTTCCTCAATCGGATGCCGCGTTGCTTGCAGCACCGGATAGCTTCGCGCCGGAAGAACCGTCGTCGCGCGGTCAGTGATGCCTGCGAAATCGCGCAGGAATTCCGCACCTGTCATCTGCGTAGGCAACGCAGCGGCATAGGATTGGTAAAATTCTGCAGGCGTCAGGTTTGCCAGATACCCCTGCCAATTTGGATCGGCAATTCGCACCCAACCGGACGTTTCTGTCTCTTCCGCCAGCAACCCGGCTTTTGCCGCGATCAGGCGATAGCCCATAAACGCCGCCGTGCGCACCGTGCCGTAATCCGCGCCGCCAACCGAATGCCGTATGCCCGAATCAATTCCCCACACAGCCAGTTCCGCAGGCAATTTGACCGTACCGCGTAACTCTCCCGGCTGGCATAACAGCGAAAGCAAACGATCTGCTTCGCCACAGGCCGCGGTCATTTGATCCATCACACCGCAAGGCGCGCCAGCCAGGAAGTTTTCGACCTTCTGACACAAAAACGCCAGCTCACGCGGCGGCACAGGCAAACCATACGCAGCGCAAATCGCCTGCAGCGCGGCAACTTCCAGCGCGGCAGAAGAGCTGACGCCTTTTCCTTCGGGCACAGCCGAACGAATGAGGATATTTGCGCCGGTTTGAAACTTCGCGCCCAATTCACACATCAGCACCAAAAACGCGCCCGCCACATAGGCGGCCCATTCCTGCGCAGCGTCTTGCTTGAATCGGGCGCAAGCAACTTCGTATGCGCTGGGAACGCCTGCCGCCAGAAACTCGTCCAGCGACATTTCGAATTGCCGCAAAGCGCTTGAATCGTCCGCAGGCAAACTAGCGATGCGCAATCGCCTATCCGAACGAAGCTGTAACGCCACGTGCGCCGCCGCCGCAATCGGCAATTGCAACACCAGCGAGCCAGAATAGTCGGCAATGCCGCCTATCAAATCCAACCTGCCCGGCGCGCGCGTCACAATGACATCTTGCTCGG
>JAEUQO010000422.1 GCA_016789605.1 Acidobacteriota bacterium | reverse complement strand
GTCGCGGGCGCACCAAACCCGAACAAACCCAAGAATCTGCGTACGATTCCGGGCGCGACCATCGGTGGTCCGATCATCAAGGACAAGATGTTCTTCTTTGGCAGTTGGGAAGGCATGTACGAACGCACCATCGGTGACGGTTTCTTCACAGTGCCGACACCGGAACTCCGTGCGGGAGATTTCAGCAGGACCAACACCACAATCTTTGACCCGTTGACCGGCAACATTGACGGCACGGGCCGCACCGCTTTCACGGGCGGTATCATTCCGACGGGCCGCATCCACCCCGCAGCGGCCAAAATGCTGGCCTTGATTCCACAACCGAACCTGCGTGGCGCTGATGGCAACTTCCTAGCCGTGAACAATCTCTACGCTTCGCAACCTGGCACCTTTGACCGCAACAACTATGACGTGAAGGTCAACTGGAACCGCAACGAAAAACATCAGGTTTGGACCAAGTTCAGCCACATGAGCGCGAGTGTGGTTGGCAACTTCGCGTTGGGCGCGGCAGGCGGCGGCACCTTGGGTGCGGGCGGCAGCGGCACCGGCACGACCAAATCCTATGTGGGAACGGTCGGTCACACCTGGACGCTGGGCAGTGGTTTCATCGTGGACGGCAACTTCTCCGTCACGCACCGCAGCCACAACACGATTCCGCCGGATTACGGCAAAAACATCGGTTTGGACGTGCTGGGCATTCCCGGTACCAACGGCCCGGACATCCGTCAGAGCGGCACGCCGCAATTTAACTTCAACACCTATTCCGGCCTGGGCAACCAAAACAACTGGTCGCCCGTGTTCCGCGAAGAACGCAGCTACACCTTCACGCAAAACGCGACCAAGTTGATGGGCAACCACGACCTGCGTTTTGGCGCTGACATCGTCAAACATCACCTGGATCACTGGCAGCCGGAAATCGGTGCAGGCCCGCGCGGCGCTCTGAATTTCAGTGGCAATGCCACGACCTTGAATGGCGGCGCGAGCGCCAATCAGTTCAACTCCTTTGCCTCTTTCCTGCTGGGCATGCCCAACAGTGTGCAAAAGAGTTTGCAATACGAAGTGATGACCACGCGTGAATGGCAAATTGGCTTTTTCATTCGTGATCGTTGGCAAGCGACGCGCGACCTGACGTTGACGTTGGGTGTGCGTTATGAACTGTATCCGATGATGTCGCGCGCTGACCGCGGTATTGAACGGCTTGATCTGAATTCGCCGGTGCAATTGAACGCCGCAGGCCAACCGAATGGCGTGATGCGCGTTTTGATCGGCGGCAAAGGCAGCAACCCCGAAGACCTCGGTGTCGGTTACAGCAAGAAGCTGTTCGCTCCGCGCGTGGGCTTTGCCTGGCGCGTAGGCGACGACATGGTTGTGCGTGGCGGTTATGGTCTCACTTATGACCCGATGCCGTTTGGCCGTCCGTTGCGCGGTTTCTATCCGCTGACAATCGCACAGGATTTCGTTTCAACGGCGCTCGCGCCAACGGCCAACGAAATCTTCACCCCGTGGGGCTTCACCACTGCGGTTCGTACGCCTGGCCTGACCGTCGGTATCCCGGCGTTCAACGGCCCGGACCTGAGCAGCGGTGTGGTCAACCTGCCGGGCACCGTCGAAATGCGCAGCCCGTATGAAGGCACCCTCAAGCGCGGTTACATCCAATCCTGGAACCTGATGGTCGAACGCAAACTGATCAAAGACATCAAAGTCGAAGTCGGTTATGTCGGCACAGGCACCCGCAACCAGTTTGGCGATATCAACATCAACGTCGCCCAAACTCCCAACAGCACCCGTTTCCTGCAAAGCAAGTATGGCCGCACGGCAAATACGTTGATGTGGAACGGGTTCACCAGCGCCAACTATCATTCGTTGCAAGTGGCGGTCAATCGCCGCTACTCCAACGGCTTGTTTATCAAAGGCGCTTACACCTGGTCGAAAGCGATCAACTTCTTTGACGATTCGGGTTGGGCCGGCTTGCCGCTGTTCAACGCGCAATCGCAAATTAGCCGCAATCGTGGGTTGGCCGGATATGACATCCCGCACAACGTGCAAATTGGCACGGCGTATGAACTGCCCTTCGGTAAAGGCAAGAAATACCTGACCGATAATGTGGCGGGTAAAGTGCTGGGTGGCTGGACCCTGTCGGGTATCGGCAGCATGGTGTCGGGTCGTCCCTTGACGGTCACGGCTGGCGGCGGCACGGTAAATGCGCCGGGCAACAGCCAAACGCCTGACATGATCGGCCAACCGAACTACCCCAAGAACACCGGCGGGGGAGCTGCCTTCTGGTTTGACCCCTCTTCGTTCCGCCCGGTCGAATTCTCGCCGGAATGGCTCGCTTCTGTGGCCAACAATACAACTCGCCCGTTCCGCTTTGGCACGGCTGGCCGCAGTGTGCTGCGTGGCCCGGGATTCGTCAATTTTGACTTGTCTCTGGTTCGCTCCTTCCGTCTCACTGAACGCATAAAGACGGACTTCCGTGTAGACGCGTTCAACTTCACCAATACGCCGTTCTTTGCCAATCCGGGTACCAACGCTTCGGCACCGTCCCGCGATGCGCAAGGCAACATCCTGCGCGATGCCAGCGGCAACCTGCGTTTGAATGGTTTCGGCCAGGTGCTGAGCGCGAACCAAACGCAACGCCAGGTTCGTTTCGGATTCCGTCTGGAATTCTAAGCAAAACCGTTTCAGGCAAAAAAAGTTGGGCGGCAGAGTCGTAACTCTGCCGCCCAACTTTTTTGCGCACCTTACAGCTTAGTGCCCCATCCCCTGCCAGCTATTTAACCGGGGCTTTCAATTTCGGATCGAGTTGCTCAGCCTTGCGCCACGCTTCCAAAGCCGCCGCAGCCTGGCCTTTCTTCTTGAGTGCGGTACCCAAATGAAAATGTGCTGGCGCATATTTCGGATCGAGTTTCAGCGCGGCGTTAAATCGTTCGATGGCCTCATCTAGCTTCCCTTCCTGCAACCGCTGCACGCCAGTTTGCGTGGTCGTAATGGCGGCTTCGCGCTCCTGTTTCAATTTCAACAACCGCGCGGCTTCTTGTAACTCGGCGCGCGAACCTTCGGCATCGCCTTGTTGCCGCAAAGCCGCGCCCAAGGCGTTATGCGGTTCGGGGCTATCAGGGGCCAGCCGTATGGCCCTGCGCAAAGCCGCGATGGCCTCTGCGCTTTGCCCCTGGCGGGTTAGCACGTTCCCCAACGTGTAATAAAACTCGGCGTCATCGGGTTTGAGCTTGATGGCGGTTTCCAGTTCGGCGCGCGCTTCAGCCAATTTTCCCTGGCGAAACCAAAGCTCTCCCAGCGAGAAATGCGCATCGGGGAAATCCGGTTGCAGCGAGATGGTTTTCCGCAACGCTTCGACGGCGTTGCCTATTTCGTCATTGCGGCGATAAGCAAGCGCCAGGTTGTAATGGGCTTCGGTCATTTCCGGCGCAACCGTCAACAGTTTCTGATAAGCCACGATTGCGCCGGCGACATCGCCCTTCTGTTGCAAAGCCAGACCGAGATTCAGCTGCGCCGAAAAACTCTGATCATCCAGCTTCAGCGCCTCCTGGAATTGCGCCAGCGCTCCGCCGTAATCTTTCACCTGCATCATGGTCAGCCCCAAATTGTTGTGCGCTTCGAGCAAATCCGGTTTCAGTTTGACGGCTTGTCGCAACACGGTCAGGGATTCTTCCAACTCCGCATTTTCGCGTAACGCCACGCCCAGCGTCGTCAGCGCCTCGGCGGATTGCGGTTTCAGTTTGGCAGCACGCCGTAACACAGGCACGGCTTCCGCGATCAGGTCGCGCGAACCGCTGCGCAACAATGCGCCGCCCAACGCTTGCAACGTTTCAAAATGATCGGGTTTCAAACGCGCAGCCTCGCGCAACGCCTGCACCGATCCCGGAATGTCTCCGGCGATTCCGCGCCCCACTCCCAGGTAATAATGTGCCTCGGCCAAATCTGGCTTGAGCTTGAGGGCGGCTTCAAATTCCTTGAGTGAGCCGGGCAAGTCGCCCAATTGCCCCAGGATGAAACCTAAATTGGTGTGAATCTCTGGCAGCTCGGGTTTCAGTTGTAACGCATAGCGAAATTCTCCCGCCGCCGCATCGAGCTGTTGCAAACGATGTAACAACAGCCCTAGTGAAATGTGCAACTCCGCGTCCTGCGGGTTGACGCCGGTGGCTTGCTGCAATGCTTCCAGTGCGGCTTTGAAATCCCCTTTTTGTTCCAGCGCGCTGCCCAGATTGTTCCAGGCGTCGGTGTAATCCGCTTTGAGCGCTATCGCTTCGCGAAATTCGGCAATTGCCGGATCAAGTTGTCCGGCTGTCGCCAGCGCCGCGCCCAGCGCATTGCGCGCCACAGCATCGCGCGGATTGGCTTTTACCGCCGCGCGCAATTTAACCAGCGAAACGGCAGGCGCAGTCTTTGTGGCAGTTTTCGGACGTGGCTTTTTGGCGGATTGCGCCGCCAACGTCACCGTCAGCGCCACCATCAACAACTGGCAAAGCACGCCTTTTGCAGTGACGCGCAAGAAAGAAGACATAAAAGTTCCTCGAACAAATGGAGTGAATTTCGATTGACCGCGCGTAGCATATTGAACGCCTCAGATCAGGGTCAAGCGCGCTTCTCTGCCCGCCCGTTCTGTGCTATTCCTACAACCGCCATGAAACCCATCCTGACCTTACTCTTTTGTTGTGTCGCTGCACTTCAGTGTCGCGCTGCGGAATGCCTGCCGCTCAAGGTTGGCAACCCCGAGGGCAATTACATCGTGCCCGGCGTCCGTGGCGAAATCGTGTACCAGCGCGTGGGCAATGTCTCTTTGGCGCTGGATGCCTATGTGCAAAAGCGCGGCACAAAACGCCCGGCGCTTTTGGTCATTCACGGCGGCAATTGGGATTCTGGTAGCCGCGCGGCGTTCATCGGACAACAGTTGGAACTGCTGACGCGCGCGGGCTTCAATTGGTTCGTGGTGGATTATCGTCTGGGCGGGTTGGGCAATTACCAAACCTCGCTGGCAGATTTACGCGCGGCACTCAGCTTCGTTCGTTGCCACGCGCGCGAATTTCGCATTGATGCCGACAACATCGCCTTGTTTGGCGAAGACACTGGCGCGCATCTGGCGGCCTTGCTCGCTGCGGAACGGCCTGCTGGAGTGACAGCCGTAGCGTTGATTGGCGGGCAATACGATTTGCACCAAATTCCCAGCCTCAAGACACAGGCGAACTCTTTGCTGACTGAAGCCTCTCCGCTGTCGCGTATTAGTCAACCCATGCCCGCAACGTTGGTCGTTCACGGCGCGAATGACCGCGAAGCGCCGCCTGAACAAGCACGGCAGTATTGCGACCGGCTCAGAACCAGTGGCGCGCAATGCCAGTACCTGTCAGTCGAAGGCGCAATTCATCGCGCCGAAAACTGGCCTCCGCATCAATGGGCGTATAAAGAAGAACTGCGCGGCTGGTTAACCGCACAGATGCGACTTTCTCAAGCCGATCACCAACCGTATGTCACGCGTTTGCGCAAAGACATCGTCTATGACGCGGAACGAAACCTGAAACTCGATGCCTTCACGCCGCCCGGCGCAGGTCCGTTTCCCGTCGTGCTAATCGCGCACGGCGGCGGTTGGGAAGCAGGCGACAAGGTGACGTATGTCACGCCGTTGTTCGCCACGTTGGCCCAAGCGGGGTTTGCCTGGATTTCGCTGGATTACCGGTTGACGCCGCAGGTACGCAATCCCGAACAACTTGCCGATGTGCGCAACGCCGTCCGGTACGTTCAGCAACACGCGCGCGAATTGCGCATTGATCCGCAACGAATCGCGCTGCTTGGTGAATCAGCCAGCGGTCAGTTAGTCGCCCAATTGGCGGTGGATGGTTCGCTCAAGATTGCGGCAGTCGTCCCGTTTTACGGCGTTTACAATTTTGAACTGATGGCGCGCGAACTGACGCCGCGCTCGATTCCCACGCGCCTATTTGGCATCACCAAACTGGATGACGAAGCGCGCGCCACGCTGCGCCGCTTTTCTCCCTTGCACACGCTGGGCAAGACCGCCTTGCCGATGTTGTTGATTTGCGGGACCAAAGACGGGCTGTTTGTACAACAGCAAGAGTTCACTGCCGCATTGGAGAAAGCAGGCATAGCATTTGATCAAGTCACGCTGTCGGGTGCGCCACACGGTATGGAAAACTGGGAAGGACATCCCGAATGGATGTCTTACAAAGCGCAACTGGTCGCGTGGTTGCGCGCCAAACTTGCCAACCGAGCATGAACGTTTCGAGGGATACACAGCTTTGGCCTCGTGTTTACACGGCGCTTGTCGCGCTGCTGTGTCTTTCTCTGTCAGTTGTGACGGCGGTTTCCCAAACAGTGCCAGCGCCCTCGCTTCCTGAAATTCCGCCGCGCGTGGTTGAGCAATTTGGCCCCGGCATACGCGAACAAGTGCGCAAGGCGTATGACGAAGCGCGCAAACATCCCACTGAGGCAAATGCAGTGGGGCAACTGGGTATGATTTTGCATACCTACGAAGATCACGCTGCTGCAATTAGTTGTTACCTGTTGGCGCGCAAGGCCGCGCCGCGCGAATTTCAATGGGCGTATCTGTTGGGACTGGCGCAAGCCGCCAACGGCCAGCCAGATGAAGCCAAAGCCAGTTTGCGCGAAGCGCTCGCGCTGCGCCCGGACTATGCGCCTGCTCAGCTAAAATTGGCCGAATTGCTGTTAAGCAGCGGGGATTTGGCTGGCAGCCAGCAATTGGTTGCCGCCGTCAGCGCACGTCAGCCAGACCTCGCGGCGGCACATTACGGCTTGGGACGCGTCAAAGCAGCGCAACACGATTTTGCCGCCGCAACGGTTCATTACCGCAAGGCGCTGGACTTGTCGCCACGATATGGCGCGGCGCATTACGGGTTGGCGCAAGCGTTACGCGCGCTTGGGCAAATAGACAAAGCGGCAGAACATTTGGCACTGCATCAGGAATACAAATTGATCCGCCCCACAACGCCTGACCCCGTGTGGCAAACAGTCACGGCGCTGAATGCCAGCGCCGCTGCCTTGCTCAAACAAGGCGTGGAATTGGAAGCGGCGGGCCGTTTGCCTGAAGCCATCACCGCACACGAACAGGCGTTGGCCATTGATCCGCAATTTGAACAGGTGCGCCTCAACCTGATCACGCTGTATGCGCGCACCGGTCAGACCGCCAAGGCAGAGGCACACTATCGCGAATTGCAAACGATCAATCCGAACCTGGCTGAGAGCCACTACAACTTTGGCGTGCTGTTGCTGGAACAAAAACGAATGGCGGAAGCTGCCGCCGCGTTTCGCCACACGCTGGAAATCAATCCGCAGTTTGCCGCCGCGCATTTGAATTACGGAGTCGCGCTCGAAGCGCAACAGCAATATGACGATGCCTTACAACAATACCGGCTGGCGGCAGAAATTCAGCCCAACAATCGTCAGGCGCATTTTCAACTGGCGCGCATGCTGATCTACAAAAATCTCCTGCCAGAAGCGATTGCCGAATTGCAGCAGACATTAACGCCACAGGACGACCAGACACCGCGCTTTCAGTATGCGCTGGCAGCGGCGTATGCCCGCGCAGGCGATAAACCGAATGCGTTATTGCACGCCCGCGCCGCCCGTGACCGCGCGGCAACACTCAAACAAACCGAGTTGCTGGCGCAAATCGAACGCGACCTAAAACGGCTGGAAGAGAAATGAAAGGGCAAGAGACAAAAAGCAAAAAGCAAAAGCCTGTCCTGGCAAGTCAGTGTTCCTTGCACCGTGTAAAACCGGCGGCTTGCCCGTTATCCACTTTCGACAAAATGCCAGCGAACACAGAAAAGTGGCGTTTTCTGCTGCTGTTTAAGAAATCTGTCTGCCCATCCCGTAATTGGCTCTCTGCCGTTTGCCGTTTGCCGTTTGCCATTTGCGTTTTGCTTTCTTTGTCTCTGGGTCAAACACCACTTTTTCGCGAAGCCGCAGCAGAATCCGGGCTTCGGTTTCATCACTTCACGGGCGCAACGGGCGAATTTTATTTGCCAGAGATTATGGGAGCTGGAGCCGCCTTGCTGGATTTTGACAACGATGGCGATCTGGACGTGTATCTCATACAAGGCACGCTGCTCAATCCAGAAAAGAAACTCAGCAATGCCAAATTCCCGCCGCCCCAATCCTGGCAACCAGGCAATCGTTTGTTCCGCAACGAACTGATTCCGTCAGGCAAATTGACTTTTACCGATGTCACGTCACAAGCGGCTGTCGGCGCTGTCGGTTATGGCATGGGAGCCGCAACGGGCGATTTCGATAATGACGGCAATGTGGATTTGTACCTGACGAACTTCGGCTCCAATGTGCTGTTTCGCAACAACGGCAATGGCAGTTTCAGCGACGTCACGCGCGCCGCTGGCATAGACGATCCGCGCTGGAGTACAAGCGCGGCCTTTTTGGATTATGACCGTGACAGCGATCTGGATTTGTTCATCTGTAACTACGTGGATTTCACCGTCAAAGGCAACAAACAATGCCTGACAGCGGCGGGCGAACCGGATTACTGTGCACCGGCGGCATATCACGCAGTTCCCTCACGACTGTTCCGCAACGAATTCAAACAAACCGGCCAGGCCAGGTTCACCGATGTCACGCAACCCTCTGGCGTCGGCGCGTCATTTGGCCCTGGCTTGGGTGTGACGTGCGCTGATTTCAATGGTGACGGCTGGATAGACATTTACGCAGCCAACGATGGCGCAGCCAACCTGCTTTGGCTGAATCAAGGCAACGGCAAGTTTGTCGAAAGCGGATTGATGGCAGGCGCAGCCTATGCCGCCGATGGCGCGGCCCGCGCAGGCATGGGCGTGACGGCAGGAGATTTTGACAACGACGGCGACGAAGATTTGCTGGTCACTAATTTGACCCAACAAGGCAGCACGCTCTATCGCAATGATGGACGCGGGCAGTTTGACGACGCCACCATCGAATTTAATCTGGCGCAACCCAGCTTTCTTTCCACCGGTTTTGGTACGGCGTGGTTTGATTATGACAACGACGGCTGGCTGGATCTGTTTGCCGCCAACGGAGCGGTCACGTTGTTATCCGGGCTGCGCGGTCAACCGTATCCCTTTCAGCAACGCAATCAATTGTTTCACAACGAAGCCGGCCAGCGTTTTCGCGAAACGACCGCAGCAGGCGGTCCGGCGCTGCAACTCGCTGAAGTCAGTCGTGCCGCCGCGTTTGGCGATCTGGATAACGATGGCGATGTGGATGTGCTGGTGACGAACAACAATGGCCCGGTGCGGTTGTTACTCAATCAAGCAGAACGCAAATTACATTGGCTGGCAGTCAAATTGGTGGGCACGATAGACAACCGTGATGGGCTCGGAGCGCGTGTCGCCTTGTTGCGCAAAAACGCTCCTGTCCGTTGGGCGCGCATTCACACAGATGGCAGTTATCTGGCAGCCAGCGATCCACGCGCACATTTTGGGCTGGGCGCTGAAACTGCCGTCGAAGCGGTAGGCGTGATTTGGCCAAATGGAAATCGTGAACGCTGGACAAACCTCAAAGCAGACACACAACACACCTTGAAACAAGGCGCTGGTTTGCCCTGGAAGCCTTGATCATTTCCCCTCTATTCCTCGGCGGGCGGGCGCACTTCTCCTAAAATTACAACGCTGCGCGGCGTAACGGTTGCGGATGTTTTGCGCAAACTGCTTTGGCTCTTTTTCAAGGGAGTCAAACTGACTTCGACGCGGTCGGCAAAAAGCTGCCAGTCACCGGGCGGAATCGCAAACTCTATCGGCTTGGGTTGTGTGTTCACCAACACCAAAGCGCGCGACCATTCGTCCTGTTCAGTCACATCTTCAATTTCATAAGCCAGACAATGCAGCGGCACTGGCCACCCCAAATGATCATCCAGAAATTTGACGGCGCGCTTGACCTGCCCGGCCTTTTCCAAACGAAAGAGCGGATGCGCTCGTCGCAAGGCAATCAGCCCTTTGTAATAGGTGAACACGTCAAAGTGTTCCGCCTTGTCGTGCCAGCGGATCATATTCACGGCGTCGGGTTTGTTGTAGCTGTTGTGATCGCCGCCTTTGGTGCGCAAAAACTCCTGCCCCGCCTGAATGAACGGAATCCCCTGCGAAGTAAACAACACCGCCGCTGCCAGTTTATCCATCGCACGACGGTCGGCATCGGTAATGCTTGCATCCGCGATGGTGCTGATCATCAGCCGATCCCACAACGTGTGATTGTCGTGGCATTCGACATAGTTGATCGTTTCGGTTGGCGCATCAGCAAAGTCTTCGATCGAACCGCGCACGCCTTGTTTCACCTGCGGCAAACTCAATCCGGCCTGCACAAATCCCCAGGCGCGCGCATCAAACACATTTCCTTTCAATGCATCGCGAAAGTGATCGTTGAAAACCGCCCAGCCCTGACCGCGCTGTGTGCCTTTGTAAGTGACTTCTATCGGAGTCGTCCCGCCTGCCCACGGCTCGCCGTATAACAATAGTTGCGGGTCCAGGGCGTGCAATTCGCGCACAATCGCGCGCATCGTGTCGCGGTCAATCAGTCCAAGCAGATCAAAGCGAAAGCCATCCACCTTGTATTCGGTCACCCAGTGCTTCAGGCAATCAATGATGTAACGCCGCACCATGGGCGCTTCGGTGCGAAATTCATTGCCCACGCCTGAGCCGTTCCAGAACGTGCCATCCGGCCGCAGCCGGTAATAGTAGCCGGGCACCAGACCTTCAAAATTGAAAAGCAAACCAAGGTCGCGCGCTTCAAACGTGTGGTTAAACACAACGTCGAGCGTCACGCGCAATCCGCGCCGATGCAACGCATCCACCAGGCGTTTCACTTCGCTCACGCGCCGCGCGTCGCTGCGATCGGTCGCATACCAGCCTTCGGGCGAAAAATGCTGCACCGCGTCATAGCCCCAACCGTATTGGTCATTCGCTTTGTCATTGTGAAATTCGCCAATCGGCAACAATTGCACGACATTCACCCCCAGCTCCAGCATGTGCTCCAATCCGGTGGCGATATCTACGCGCCCGGTCAGATGCGTTCCGGCTTCGGTCAAGCCCAGATACCGTCCGCGTCGTTGAATCCCGCTGTCGGGGTCAATCGTGAAATCACGCAAGTGCAGTTCGTAAATGATGGCTTCGGCGACAGAAAACGACGGGCGGTCGGCAACCGGCGTTTCGTCATGCACAACAATGCCACGCCCATCATGCGCAGTCACACAACGCGCATACGGATCAAGCAATTCGCGGTGCGGATCAAAACGCGGATCATCGCCTGCCGCCGTATAGGTGTAATACGCGCCCAGCCAGTCACCAGCCAGCGTTACTTCCCAACAGCCGTCTTCGTCTTTCTGTAAGCTGTAAAGCCGAACGCGCCCGCCGCGCGGCGCTTCGTATAAGTGCAGTGTGAGGCTTTTGGCCGTGGGCGCCCACACGCGAAAGGTCGTTTGCGTGGGGGTGTATAAAGCGCCTAACGGTTGTGTGGAAACCAGTGAATCTGCGGCGTGGGGTAAAGTTATGGATGAATACGGCATGAATTCAGCAAACAAAATCTATCAGTTCTTTTTCTCGCGCGTGCGTGCGTAATAGCCCTGGCGTGTGCGGACGACGACCGCCCCTTCTCGTTTCAGAATGTCATCGTTCAGCTCTAATTTCACACGGCGAAAGCGGCCATCCAGGGTGGCGTTCGACGGCGTGTATCCGATGCTGTATCGCACACGCAAATGATTGATCAGTTCCGCCAGCTTTTGGTTGACGTCGCGCGCATCGGCTTCCATCACTTCGCCGCCGGTCGGGTCGGCAAAATCATCCACGCGCACCTGATTGTTATAGATGTCATTGCGCGCGCGCGTGAACCGTTTCAGCATCTTGGTGGTTTCGCCGCCCACCACCAACCCGCAAGCGACCGTGCTGTAATCCAGCAAACGGGAGTTCACCTCTTCAATCGTGGGGTTGGTGAATCTGTACATCGAAGCGACGTTATCCGTCACGGCAATGATCACGCGGCGACTGAGCGGATTGCTGGCCTGATTCATCAATGGCGCGGCCTCGTATAACGCCTTGTGCAATTCAGTACCGACGCCGACGCGCGTGCGTTGCAACATCTGCCCAATCTGATCCACGACCACACGCCGGTCACGCGTAAAGGGCTGTAACATCTGTGCCGTGTCGGCAAAGGTGACGACCGCAACTTCATCTTCCGGTTTCAGATATTGCAGGGTTTGCAATGCGCCGTTGCGAATTTCCTCGATCACCGGTTTGACGCTGGCGCTCAAATCCAACAGCAGCAAAACCGAAAGCGGCAAACGATCCTGGTTGAAAAGCGCGATTTCCTGTTTCACGCCATCCTCAAAGAGTTGGAAGTCTTCGCGCCGCAAAGCACTGACAACCGCGCCGCCTTTTTTACGAATGACCTGTACGTCCAACACCACCAGATCAGTGTTGATCTTGATGGTTTCGTCTGTGGGCGCAGGGTTTTGTACCGGCGTTTGCGCACAAAGCGGCCACGCGGCCAGCCATAGCAGCCAACACAACCACCCTAGCCTGTTTCTTCGGTAAGCCATCTTTTGCGCGTCTCAACTCTCTGCTTCGGGCACCCCTTCGACGACAACGGTTTTCTTTAACCGGCCACGATTGCGCCCGTAAATTTCAGTCAGCTCTGCCAGCCGCGCGCGAATTTCGGGCGTCAGTTGTTCTGCCTGATAACGCCAGCCCCAATTTCCGCTTTCGCGCGCCGGCACATTCATGCGCGCTTCGTTACCCAAACCGAGCACATCTTGTAACGGAATGATCGCCGTGTTCGCCACCGAAGCCAGCGCCAA
>JAEUQO010000409.1 GCA_016789605.1 Acidobacteriota bacterium | reverse complement strand
GAAACTGGGTTGATACCCGACCAGTTGCTGAATCTTTCCGATATTCGGCACGCGCCGCAGCATGTCTTCAAAGCCTTCTTCATAGGCTTTTTCATAGGGCACAAATTCGATGGACGAGGGCGAGCCGGTCAGCTCTTTAATGCGCGTGGCCAGTTGCAACATGGTGATTTCGCTGGTGCTGCCAATGTTGTACACCTCGCCGACAGCCTCAGGGTGCGCAATCAATTTCATCAGCGCGCCGGTCACATCCTGCACGTGCGTGAAACAACGGCTTTGCGAGCCATCGCCGAAAACGGTAATCGGTTCGCCGCGCAACGCTTGCCGCACGAAATTCGGAATCACCATGCCATAGCGTCCGGTTTGGCGCGGGCCCACTGTATTGAACAAACGCGCGATGACTGTCGGCACCTGTTTTTCTTTCCAGTAAGCGATGGCCAGAAATTCGTCAATCGCCTTGGAACAGGCATAGCTCCAGCGGCCTTTGTTGGTCGCGCCCATCACCAGATCGTCGTCTTCGGCAAACGGCACGCGGTCGCGCTTGCCATAGACTTCCGAAGTGGACGTCAGCAATACGCGCTTGCGTTTCAGGGCAGCCAAAGCGAGTACGACTTCCGTGCCGCGAATGTTGGTTTCAATGGTATGCACGGGGCTTTCGACTATCAGTTTCACGCCCACCGCCGCCGCCAGGTGATAGATGACATCAGACAAATCCACCAGTTCTGCCATCAATTGGCGATTGGTGACTGTATCCAGGTAATAACGAAAGCTCGGCAGGTCTTTCAGGTGTTCGATGTTTTCCATCGAACCGGTAGACAGATTGTCCACGATGTAAACATCGTCGCCCCGTTTGAGGTGTTGCTCTGCCAAATGTGAGCCGATAAACCCGGCCCCGCCCGTAATCAAAACTTTCATATGTGGGATTCCTTTCGAATTTGTCCGAGCGGCTGCGTGACCGTTACCTCACACAGCATCGGATGGTTGCGGGGCAAACTCGCATTCAGATTTACTTCAATAAATCCTGCAACACTCGCCAGTGGTCAGGACTGATCGGCATCACGGATAAGCGGGGCAAACGAACCAAATCAAAATCTGTCAGACCTTCTGCGGCTTTGATCTCGGCCAAACTCACGGCACGGTCAAATTTGCGCTTCGGTTTGAGCTTCACGACAAACAACTTGTCGTCGTTTTCTTGTGGATCAGGAAAAGCATCGCTGATGGCTTCGGCCAACCCGACGATCGCCTTCTCTTCGCCCGTATGATAGATCAAAACCTGATCTCCCAATCGGACTTCGCGTAAATTCTTGAGCGCCAGATTGTTGCTTACACCATTCCAGATGGCTTTTTGTTCTCGCTCCAAATCTGCAAATGAATATTCACTGGGTTCTGTTTTAAACAACCAATACCTAGGCATAAAGACACTTCCCTAACTCCAACTCCTGGGGCTCCTGGGGGTTGAACAAGTATGATTGACACCGATGGGAGTAGTCAGATCGGACGGCAGAACCGACCTGTCTCGGTAAGTTTGGCCGCTACTACGCACGGTATATCAATTGAGTTCGTAATCTATGCGGCGGCTTTTGCCAGATCGGCCAATGTCGCCTGTGCCGCGCGTTGTAAATCCTGTGGGGCCAAGATCATTTGTAATCCACGCTGTCCGGCGCTGACACTAACGCGCTGGTGGCCCAGCGCCTGTTGATCAAGCCAGAGCGGATACTTCTTTTTCGCGCCCAGCGGTGAGACGCCACCGCGAATGTATCCTGTCAGCGATTGTATTTCTTTGACGGCCACTAACTCAACCTTCTTGTTGCCGGTCGCCGCCGCCAATTTCTTCAAGTCCAGTTCTGCGTTGCCAGGAATGCACGCCATCAAAACACCTGTTTTGTCGCCGCGCGCGACCAGGGTTTTGAACGTTGCCTCTGGCGGCATATTGACCTTGTGCGCCACAGTGATGGCGTCCAGTTCGTCTTCGTTGACTTCATAGGCGCGCAGCTCATAACTGATTTTCAATTGATCGAGCATCCGCGCAGCAATCGTTTTCATATCGTCCCAGTAATGCTTAGCTCTGATTCTCAGCCTGGCAAGCGGTTATTTTCCGCGTGCCGCTCGTGCTTCTTCTTCTGCCGCCGTCGCGGCTTCCCAGCCAGCAAACAGCTCTTGTAAACGGTCATCCAGCGTTTGATATTGCTCGCTTAGTGCAAAAAGCCGTTCTTTGTCGCGGGCCACCTCTTCCGTTGCCAGCAAAGACGACAATTGCGCCAGTTCGGATTCAACCGTTTGGATTTCGGCTTCAAGTTCAGCCGCCGTGGGGCCTTTTTGCTTGTTTTTCTTGGGCGCAGCAGTCTTGTTATTTTCAACTTTCCGCGCGCTGCGCTCGACTTTTTGCGCCTCGGCCTGTTTGGCCTGCGCTTCGGCCAGCGCACGATGATGCGCTTCGTAAAACTCGCTATATCCGCCGTCGAAATGCTCTACGCCTTTTTCGCCGAAAAAGAGAATCTGCGTGGCGACACGATCCAGAAAATAACGATCGTGCGAAACGGTGATGATCGTTCCATCATAATCGTTGAGCGCACTTTCCAGCGCTTCGCACGAAGCAATGTCCAAATGGTTGGTCGGTTCGTCCAGAATCAAGACATTGACGCGTGAATAGATCAATTTCGCCAGCGCCAGCCGACCTTTTTCCCCACCAGAAAGCGCCGCTACAGGTTTGAATACGTCATCGCCAGTGAACAGAAACCGTCCCAAAAAGCCGCGCAGTTCACCATCGGTGACCGTGGCAGAAGCCGCCGTACGCAACTCTTCAAGCACCGTGTTACGTTCATCCACGGTCAACAGTCGCTGATCGTAGTAGCCCGGATTGACTCCCGTGCCCCAACGCAAATCACCGTCGAGCGGGTGCTGTTCGCCCAGCAAAGTCCGCAACAACGTCGTTTTGCCAGTGCCGTTGCCGCCAATGACGCCCAGGCATTCTCCGCGTCGCAATAGCAGCGACAGATTACTGGCCAGCGTTTTGGTCGGAAACCCAATCGCTAATTTATCCAGCACCAGAACCTGATCGCCGGTGCGCGCCACAGGTTTAAGTTTGAAGTTTGCCGTATCCAGATCGGTGGTGCTTTCCAACCGCTCCATGCGTTCGAGCATGTTGCGGCGCGATTTGGCTTGCTTGGTTTTCTGCCCGGCCAGATTGCGGCGAATGAAATCTTCGGTGCGTTCGATCATCTCGCGCTGCTGTTCATAGGCGCGCTGTTGTTGCTGGCGGCGTTCTTCTTTTTCGACGAGATACTCGCTGTAATTGCCTTTGTAACTTTCGACGCGACCATTTTCCAGATCGAGCACGCGCGTCACGGTGTGATCGAGAAAAAAGCGGTCGTGCGAAATGATCAGATACGCCGATTTGTAGGCGGATAAAAACTCTTCCAGCCATTCGACCGCTTCGACATCCAAATGGTTGGTCGGTTCGTCGAGCAACAGAATGTCAGGTTCGAGCAACAGCAAGCGCGCCAACCCCAGGCGGTTCTTTTCGCCGCCCGACAGGTTTTCTGCGCGTTTACCGTGTTCGTCCTTGGTAAATCCCAACCCCAGCAACACGGCTTCGGCGCGCGCGTGATAACTGAATCCGCCTTCGGTTTCATAGGTCTGTTGCGCTTCGCTGTATTCGTGCATGACACGATCCAGCTCGTCGCCGGTCGCTTCGGTCATGGCGTGTTCCAGAGTGCGCATCTTCTCTTCCAAACCCCGCAACTTTTCAAAGACATTCAGCGCCGCATCGAACACGGTTTCCGCACCGGAAAAATCCACGTGTTGTGCCAATACGCCGACGCGCAAGCCGCGCAAACGTTCCAATTCGCCGTTGTCCGGCGTTTCCGCGCCGGTGATCAACCGCAACAAGGTCGTTTTGCCAGCGCCATTGCGCCCGACCAAGCCGACATGTTCGCCTGGATTGATTTGAAAGCTGACGCCGCGCAGCACATCCTGCGCGCCATAAGATTTGGTGACTTCGGAAAGACGGAACAGCATTAGGTGGTCAAACAGGGAGAAAAACTTGCAGGGGAGCGACGAAAAACGCCGAGGGAAAGCGAGATGACTGGCAGCGCAACGGCTACATTACGTTTCCAGCGATCTCTCTTTCCCTCGTTCTCTCCGTCCCTTCCCTTTCCTGAACTAAATCATTTTTCAGTTGGCCGTGCGGTTTAGCCACAGAGTCTTAGAAGAATTCAGAAAGCTCTGTGGCTCTGCGCCGCGATGGCAAACGCCGTACACCCAAGTGAAATCTGATCTAAATTCGCACGAACGTTACTTCTTGGGCGATTCTGCCGGCGCAGCCGAAGCTTGCGGTGAAGCGCTGGCGGCAGCAGGCGCCGGACGCAACACGCCAAAGCCGTTGGGATTTTCGATCATGCGTTGGGCCAGAAGGTTTTCGATTTTGGCTTCGTCACGCGCACGCGCTTGCAAGGCCGCATCAACCACTTGCTTGCGCTGGTTGCGAATCGCTTCGGTGATTTCCGCGCGCACTTCGTCCAGCGTGCGGTCACGGGTTTCGGTTTGTTTGCCCGTCACCTTGAAGATATGCCAACGCCCCGCCGAATCCTTGATCGGTTCGGTAATGTCGCCAGCCTCCATGCCATAAAGACGTTCGCCAAGCGCTGAAGGCAAGCCCATCATCTGCGGCAGGTCAACAAACTGCGCACGCGCCAAAAAGCCCAGGTCGCCAGCGCGCATTGCGCTTTGGTGTTCTGAAAGCTGACGCGCGATGGTCGCGAAATCCGAGCCTTTGTCCAGCCGCACCTTGATTTCCTTCACGCGCTGTTCGGCAGCGGCATCGCCTTTGACGTCGAACTTCATGTTGTTTTCGCCCGGATCAATGATGATGTCTGACAACGCCACGCCCGGCTGGATCGAAAACTGTTTCGGATTGGCTTTGAACACATCGGCGACGTCGCGCTCCTGCACTTTCAATTGCGCCGCGGCATTTTCGTACAGCTTTTGAATCGCCAACTGCTTTTTCACCGATTCGCGGAATTGCTCTTCGGTTTGATTGAGTTGTTTCAACTCGTTGGCAAACGCTTCTTCGGTCAGGCCATTGTCAACCTTGTAGCTCTGGATGGCCTTTTTCAGGTCGTCTTCCGACGGCACGATGTTTTGTTTCTGAGCTTGCTGATAGAGCGCTTCCTGTGTGATCAGGTTGTCGAGCGCTTGCAGCCGATAAGCCGCTTGCTCAACTTGCGAAAGCTGATTTTCCTGGCCGCGAAATTGCTGCGCCACCACACGGTCAACGTCTTTGACCAGAATTTTTGTGCCATTGACGACTGCTGCGGTGTCATCCCCGCCGCCGCCACCACTGCTGGAAGCACCGTTCTTTTCCCCACAAGCCCCTGCGACAAGCGCCAGGGCACAAACACATGTCAGCAACAAGATTTTTCGCACTGTGAATAAACTCCTCTGATGATCTCTGGCAAAACCGCTGCCCGGCACGAATCTGATACACCACTTACCGATGCGTTTCGCGTGACGGGGACGATTTCGCATTCGTTGTTTACTTTACGATCAGGCCAGGGCCACGGCTTCGATCTCGACCTTGACGTCGCGCGGCAAGCGCGCAGCTTGCACCGTCGAACGCGCCGGTTTGTGTGCGCCAAAATAGCTGGCGTACACCTCGTTCATTGCTGCAAATTCATTCATATCGGCCAAAAAGACCGTCGTTTTGACTACACGGTCAAGGCCGGAACCGGCAGCCGTCAGCACGGCGCTCAAGTTTTCAAACACACGCGCGGTTTGCGCGCGTATGTCTCCGTCAATGAGTTGCCCGCTGGCGGGGTCGAGTGGAATCTGCCCCGAAGTGTAGACAAACCCATTCACTTTGATCGCCTGCGCATACGGCCCAATCGCCTGTGGCGCCAGGTCGGTCTGGATGATCTCCATCGTGTTTTCCCGTAATGATTGGATTGGATTGCGAAATTGAGCGCGGATTGTACTCGAAAAGGTGAGTTTGGTGAAGTGCAGGCGACAATCTGGATGCATCAGGCTGAATGTGTCAGGCTGAGCATAACCCCAGCCTGACACATTCCGACCTCGTTCGAGCGCAACAAAGGGTATTACTTGATGTTGATGCGCACGATGTTCGAGTTTTTGCCGTCAGCGGTAACGCGTACGTCAACATCGCCACGTCCGAGCAAGCTGCGACTGAGCCGGATGTTCGCCTGATCTAAACCGACGAACCCGCCTTGCGAACCGACAAACAGCAATTCGGCATTCGCACCGCCAACCGTCGCCGAAGCCGCGCTCAATGCTGTGCGGAAGCGTAAGCCCGTGCCGAACGCAATCAGGAAGACCTGATCCGTTTCCGGTCCCAGGTCAATCGGCACAGCGACCTGACGATTGGTTGCCGTGTCGAGCCGCGAAATCGGTTCGTAAATTTGCGCGCCATCCGCACGCACGCGCAACGCAACGGCGGCGGCAATGCCCTGTCCATCCGCGTTGGCCGAAAACAATCCCGGCGCAACATTGGCCAGTGTCACAACGCCGCTGGAAACAACGCCCTCACCGCTGGTGACGGTGACCGTCGCCGCCCCATTGGCGGAACCAACCGGCACCTGGAAGTTAATCTGGCCCGACGAAACGAAAAACAGCGGCGCGAGACGTTCAACACCCGCGGCATCACGCACGCGTACGGTGCTGCCGCCCAAACTCAGCGGCAAAGGCAACGAGTTCGCCACTTGCACCGAAGTCGCCAGGCTGGGGCCAAAGGCGGCGGCCATCGCTTCGCTGGCCAACACATCCGGCAGGAAGCTGGCCGCCGAAACGCTGGCAACCGTACGCAGACTGTTGACCGGAACAACCTTGCGGATTTTCTGGTTGCCATAATCGGCAATATACATATTGCCTTGTGCGTCAAAGGCGACATCGTTTGGTAACGTCAATTGCGCATTGACAGGAGTCGCCCCATCACCCGTCGCGCCTGCGGTACCGACACCCGCAACCGTTGAAATGATGTTGGTGCGCACGTCTACTTTGCGAATGCGGTAGTTAAATTGATCGGCGAAATACAAATTGCCGTCAGCGTCAGTGGTCATATACGACGGAAAGTTAATGCGTGCATTGGTGGCGGGGCCGCCGTCTCCGCTAAAGCCTGGCTCGCCGTCACCGACATAGGTCGAAATCACGCCCGCCGGTGAGATGCGGCGCACGCGATTGTCGAGCGCGTCCATCACATAAACCACTCCGGCGCGATCCACCGCAACACCAAACGGAAACTGCAACTGCGCATTCACGGCTTGCCCGCCATCGCCCAAAGTACCGTCTACGCGACCGGTGCCTGCCAATGTGCTGATTTTGCCGTCGCTGGCTGTCACTTTGCGCACACGGCGATTGCCTGCATCGGAGATGTACAAATTTCCAGCTTGATCCACGGCAATCCCATAAGGCTGGCTTAGACGCGCTTGCGTCGCCAAACCACCGTCGCCTTCAAAACCGTCAAATCCGTCACCGGCATACGTCGTAATCACACCGTTCGGAGCGACGCGACGAATGCGACTGTTTCCCGTGTCAGTAATGAAGACATTCCCGCTACCGTCCACAGCGACGCTTTGCGGATCGTTCAGCGTCGCGGAAGCGGCCTGCCCGCCGTCGCCACTGGAACCGAGGTTGCCGGTTCCGGCAAACGGCAAAATCGCACCGCCCGGCGTGATCTTGCGCACGCGATGGTTGGCCGAATCGGCGACATACAAATTGCCTGCGGCATCAAGGGCGATGCCTGCGGGCAAGGACAGACGGGCGGCGACTGCCGCGCCGCCGTCGCCGCTATCGCCACTGACGCCCGTACCGGCGTACGTCGTGATGATGCGCGTCGGATTGAAATTCACGGTCAGGGTTGTGCTGGCGGCATTGCCATTGGCATCCCACGCGGTAAACGTCAGGCGATTCGGTCCGATTTGCAACGGCAGATTCGGCACGCGCCAATTGGTCGTTCCCTGTGCAACGCCGCTGCCGCCGCGACCATTGCTCCAGCGAACCTGGAAAAGATTCAAGTTGTCGCTGGCCGTACCGCTGACGTTGAGCGCGTCATCCGTGATGGTCACGGTTCCTCCCGTAGCGGGCGCAGTAAGCGCAATCGCCGGAGGGGTGTTGTCTGCTGCTGCGGCAAATACCAAGCGTCGCACGCGACCGTTTTCGCGGTCGGCAATGTAAAGGTTGCCTGCCGGATCAAACGCCAACGAGTTCGGGAAGTTGAAATGCGACGCCAGGGCCGCCAGGCCATCGCCGTTGAACCCGAGCGTGCCGGAACCGGCAATCGTCGTGATGATATTGGTGCTGGCGGCGACGCGGCGAATGCGCCGGTTGCCACGGTCACAGAAAAAGAGGTTGCCTTGCGGATCAACGATTGCGCCGTTTGGCGTGTTGATATTGGCGCTGGTTGCCGGGCCGCCGTCGCCACTGAATGCGGTAATGCCAGTGCCAACGATGGTCTGAATCGAGCCAGACGAGATCGTCACCTTGCGAATACGATTATTGCCCGCATCGCAAACAATCAAATCACCGTTGTTATCCAACGTCACCGCCAGCGGAAACGCCAAACTGGCCGAAGTCGCCGGGCCACCGTCGCCACCAAATCCTTCGTTACCATTGCCCGCGACAGTCGAGATGCGTCCGTCGGCAACCGTCACTTTGCGAATGCGGTGATTGCTGTAATCGGCGATGTACAAATTCCCTGCCGAATCAGTGTCGAGCGCAAACGGAAAATTGATCTGCGCGTCGGTGGCCGGGCCGCCGTCACCGCTGAAACCTTCGCGGCCATTACCGGCAAATGTGCTGATGATGCCGGTCGAAGCTGCGACTTTGCGAATGCGGTTATTGGCAATATCGGTAATGTATACGTTGCCTGCGCCATCCGCCGCCACGCCGACCGGCGTGTCGAGCAAGGCCGATGTTGCCGGGCCGCCATCTCCACTGAAACCGCGCTGTCCTGCTCGACCGGCGATCGTCGTGATGACGCCGTTGGGAGCCACTTTGCGTACGGCGTGGTTATCGGTATCAACCACGTAAAGATTGCCAGCCCCGTCGAAATCAATCTGATACGGGCGAGAAATTTGCGCGGCGGCAGCAGGCCCGCCATCGCCAGCAGCGGCGCGCGCACCAGAACCAACCACCGTCACCACGACTGCGCCAGGCGTCGCATTGACCGTCACCGCCGTGCGCCCCACGTTTCCGCCAGCGTCACGCGCAATGATGGTAATCAAGTTCATCCCCGGAGCGAGTGGAATGCCGGGCGCGGCAATCGTCCAGCGTCCGGTCGAAGCCGTCAGCGCCGCCGTTCCGGTCGCGCCACGATCCGATTCCCAGACAACAGTCGTCACAGCGTTGTTGTCGGTCGCCGTCCCTGAAAGCGTAATCAAGCCAGTCGTGTTAACCGGGATATTGCCGCTGGGATCGGTGATTGCCACCACAGGCGCTTCGCTGTCGGCGCGTCCCGGTTGCGTCACGGTAAAGGTGCGCCCGGCGATGGTGGCTGTCGCTGTGCGATCAGCGAAGGTATTGTTCGCGGCGGCTTCATAACTCACTGTGCCGTCGCCATTCCCGCCGCCCGTCACCGTCAGCCACGATGCATTGCTGGTCGCAGTCCAGGCGCAACGCCCGGGCGCAGCTTTGACATTGAGCGTGCCTCGCGAAGTCGCCGAATCCACATTCGTTGTGGTCGGCGACAATGAGTAAAGACAGCCATCCGTATTCAAAACAGCGCGCCACGCGCCGCGTCCGTGCGTGAAGGCATAAATGCTGACCGTGCCGTCTGCGGCGATGTGCGCTTGCAATGATTCGGTGATCACGTTGGGGAAGCCTGTGCTTTCGACCATCCAATTTGCCCCAGTATCGGTCGAAACAAATACGCCCACATCCGTGCCGATAAACAAGCGTGCGGAATTGGTCGGGTCTACTACCAGACTATGCACCGGCACATCAGGCAACGCGCCCGTGCCAGAACCGTCCAGTGCATTCCAGGTGGCTCCGCCGTCGGTTGAACGCCACACATGCGCGCCGCCGCTAAACGTCGAATACGTCGCATAGGCGATGTCTTTGTTGCGCGGATCGAAAGTCAGTGACGAAACGTATCCGCGCCGAGGACGCAGATTTGGCCAGGAATCCCCACTGCCTGACGTCAGTGCGCTGTTCTGGCGCAAAATGTACCCGTCGCCCATACCGACCAACACGCGATTGGCATCGGTCGGCGCGATACCAAGCGCACTGACTTTTTCAAAACCGGCGGTGATGGCGCTGGCACGCGTCCAACGCGCCCCGCCTGCGGTCGTACGCCAGATGTAATCGCCGCCCGTCCACAGCCGTTGCGCGTCGCTGGGGTCCATGGCAAAGGGCGTGATGAAATAGCCACCGTCATTGATACCGCCGACGGCAAAGCTGAACGTCGCGCCGCCGTCCGTGCTCTTTTGAATCGAAATGTCCGTGTTGGCCGAATACAGGATATTGGGATTGGCCGGATCAATCGCGGTGTAGCTGCCGTCGCCGCCATTAATCTCTTTCCAGGAATTGAGGCCGCTGGTATCGGTGCCCAACACGGTGCCGTTATCCTGTGTGCCGCCAAAATAGGTTTTGCCGTCTGGCGAAACGACGCCGTGATAAAACTGCGTAACGCCGTATCCGTTGTTGAGCTTGGTCCAGTTGATGCCGGAGGTTTTTGCCGTACAGATCGCGTTGACGTTTGTCAGCACGGGGCCGCGCGCGTTTTCGGCGCGATACAATCCACCGTCATTCCCGACAAACATCGTCTGATTGCTGGTACCGTTATATTGCGGGTGGAAGACGATAGCGTGCTGGTCAGGGTGAATCGGACCAAGTCCGAATCGGTCTCCGACATAAACCGGCCCGGCCAGGCCCCAATTCACGCCGCCATTATCTGAACGGAAAATTTCAATTCCACCCACCCAGACACGATTGGGATCAAGCGGATCCACCGCGATCACCAGGTCGTACCAGGCCTGCCCAAAGAAATCATCCCCCGTCGAAAGCCCGCATTTCGACGCCACCCCCAGAATGGGAATCGAAAGAATCACACGACTCAGGCTGTCGGTCGTGGAGTTACGCACTTGTGGCGTCCAGCTACCGGCAACGCCGCCTGTGGTCGAACGAAAAACAGCGTGCAAGGCATCGGGAAAGTTTCCGTTGTAATCCACACTGGCAGAAACGGCGTAAATCGTGTCGGGATTGGAGGGCGCAATCGCCAGCGAAGTGCGCCCCATGCCGCTTTCGGTCAGCACCGCTCCCCAGGAACTGCTGCCTGCGCCATCGGCCGTGCGATACACCGTGGCTTGCTCAAACGTGCCACAGGCGGCAAAAACCACATCCGTTTGCTGATCCGGGCGAATCAGCAAATCCAGACAGCCGCCATTGACGATGTCCCCGTCAAAATTCGTGGGTTGCAGCACACGCGTCCACGAACCGCCGCCATCCGTCGAACGCCAAACACCGGAGCGCGTCCCGGCATAGAGGCGATCTTTGTTGGTCGGGCTGATGACCAGATCATTCACGAAAAAGAAATCTTCGTTGTTGACGGTGCTCTGCAAGCGCGCCCAGGTGGCCCCACCGTCTGTGGTTTTGAAAATGCCTGCGCCGCGAAAATCACCATTGGTGTCCTGGCCGAACGTCGAAACGCCCTCGCCAGTGCCGACATAAATAACGTTGGGATTGCCCGGTTCCATGACCATCG